>JBHPGL010000001.1:0-49313 GCA_042570655.1 Nanobdellota archaeon
TTAGAATTATATAAAAATAAATCGTCATTCTCTTTATCATAACTAAAATTATATTTTTGCATTTTTAACCTTTTTTTCAATAATATATTGCCAACGTCTATTAATCTTAATTATAGTGCAAATAATGCATTTATTATTTATTGTTAGATATATTTCAATAACAATTTTATCTTATTTGCAAAATCAACTGCCTGCTCACGAATATCTTCTGCTAATCTCTTTTCAAATAATTTATGAATGTCATAACACGCTTTTTCTCTTAATTCTTTTGAAGCACCAAGAGTTTCAATATCTTCTCTGTCTAAAGAACTTGCAATTAGTTCAACATCTTCTTTATCGAGTGCATTTTGTGAATGGTAATGATGATAAATCAAAAAAGATAGAGTAGCAGAGTGATTTTTTGAGGTAAATCCTTCTTTACATATTAAAGCTAAAGCTGCATGATAAATCGCATAATAATAAATCCCAATTACCCAATCATAAAAAGTATCCCCGCCAAAAACATCTGGAATTTCATCTTTATGTTTTTCAATAATCCAGTTAGCAAAAGTTAAATTGTGGTCTGTTCTTCTTAAATGCAATTTCGAATCATCAGAGCTTTTCTTAAGAATCCTTTTCCTAATGTAATTGTCCAGCCAAAATTTACACTCTTTCTTATCTTTTAACCAAAGCTTCCAGTTAGGCTTCTTCATCTTTTAACTGCCTCCACCATTCAACTCCAATAAGAATAATTTTGTCTTTCTGAAGTTTTTTGAAAAACTCTTTAGTTGAATTATGAAATGAATCCTTAAATGAATGATAATCAAGATAAACAGGATTTAATTGTGTATTGGTTTTCATGCCTATCTTTTTCGCAGTATTTTCAATTTGTTTGGAATTCTCAATTTTCTGGAGAACTAATAAGATATCAATATCTGAATTCTTGGTATAAGTATTATTGGCATAAGAACCAAAAATGAGGACAATAAGGGGTTTCTCTTTTAATTCTTTTAAGAGATCTCTTATAGATAATTTTATCTTTACCGGAAGTCTTTCAAATCTAGAATATTCAACAATGGAAAGTGCTGGACTAAGCCCTTCTTTTGAATAGTCTAAGAAATAATTAATCTGATTTCCTGCTTTTTGTTTCTTAATCAGTGTGTTTATTTTTTGAAGCGCATAATCTATTGAGGGCATACCTAATTTCAATTTTTTGGAAAGTTCCCTCTTATGAATTCCAGGATTGAGGTAAATTTGTTCTAATATTCTAATTTCAGTGTTGTCATACATTTTATATCAATTGTCATATATAATATATCAATAATATATAAATATTTGTATTTTTATACATCAAATATGGGTATTATTGGTTTTATTATAATGAATTCTTATATCTTAAATATTTTCCTATATAGATCTATATAGAGGTATATAGTTTTATTCTTGTTGAACATTTTACTTAAAGGATTTGCTGATGTTATTCTTTTCTTTTGAAAATTAAGTAATCTGTAGAAATCAATTTTTCAGCTAAATATTCCCAGAATTCTATTACATCTTCTTCTGTCATGTCGAGTTCAATTTTTACTTGATCTAATAATTGTTTGATTGTCTTTTTACCGTCGATATTTTTAAGCATAAACTTATTAAAATCTGTAAAGGGAATTTCGAAGTTTGTTGCATAATTAAATTGTAGTCTTTCCCCTTTTTCTAAAATATTAGGTCCAAGGACAAAAAATAAAATTGGACAATATTTAGATGGATCTTCTTTAAGATAGTTTGTTTTAATTACATCTCTTTTACTCACTATAAAACTATGTTTTGCAATTTGTCCATTAATTAATTCTGAAATTGCCATTTGATCTTTAACGGGTGATTTTTTTATTTTATTTAGTAATTCCTCATCTTTAATATATGATTTTGGGTCATAATTATATTGGTCATAAATATGGACTAATTTAAGTTCACAACCTTCGACCCAATCATAGAATTCTTTTACTGAAAAAGCCCTATCTTGCGAATGTAAATAAAGATCATAAACTCCAATGTCGCCCATTGATTTATCATCCTTTAAAAAATTCATAGTATTCCAATGTTTTTTACCATAACTTGAAATAATTGATTTTGTATTATCTATCTTTTTTTGAATATCTGTTTCGTTTTGGTTTATTAATTTCATTAATTCCTGAGTCATATAAACAGTTGTTCGACCATATTTTCCATAAATCATTATTGAAATAAAACCGTCGTCTTTTAACACTGATTTTAATGCGTTTAAACCTTCTGAAGGATCTTTTAAATGATGTAATACTCCTGAAGAAATAATATAATCAAACTTCTCCAAATCCATTTTTGGTAGATCAAGTAATGAACCTTCAATGAACTTTATATTTGTAAGACCTCTAATTTTACATCTTTCTTTTGCAATATCTAAAGATGCTTCTGAAAAATCAATTGCTGTTACAGTTGCACCTACTTTTTTTAATTGTTCTGCTATAAAAACAGTTGAATCTCCTGTACCACAACCAGCATCTAGAACTCTAAAATTTTTATTAATAATATTTTTACCTTTAAAAAAGAATCCATTTAATTTATCAAGATTGCCAAAATTTGTTCTTAACAATCTTTTTTTTTCATCTTCAGGGTTTCTTTTTGGATATGGATATCCTTCATATTGATTTTGCACTTCTTTTAGAGTCATATTTAGCATAAAAAATGATTTTATTTATATAATTTTTCATTGATAAATATTTATATTTAGAAATAATGGTTCTTATTTAAAAAAAGAAAAAAAAAGAAAAAAATTTATTTGTTTTATGGTACTGTAACAACAGCGTTGTCGATTGTAGTTCCAGATACTTTTACTTCAGTTGTTCCTTCAGGTAATGAGCTCAGTTTTGATTTCATTCTAACTACTCTAGCTGCTCTCATTGTGTCGTCTCCGTTTGCACCTGCTACTAACATAGCAACTTTACTACCATATGCTTTCATTTTAACTAGTGCTTCACCTGTAACGAATCCTTCTGTACAAACTGCAGGGTTACCCATAAAGTCGTCAGATAGTTCGTTAGCACATGGACCACCTACTAAAATCATATTTTGGTCGCCTAAGTTACCAGCATCTTTAGCAAATTTAGCTGATCCTACATCAATCATTTGGATTGTGCAAGATTGTCCGCTTGATCCGCCAGATTTAATAGCGCTTACTGGTGCTATAAATACGTTTGCTACTGTTTCTTCTTCAGGATAGACAACACTTACATCATCTTTATTGTCACTGTCCCAAGTGAAGATTGCTCCCCAATTGTTGTTATCAAGACCAATTTCAATATCTGAGTCTTCTTCTGTTGGGCTGGTTGTAACATCGTCTACTCCACCGACATCTTTTTCAATTTCCATGTCGTTGCTTCCATCATCATCGAAAGTCCATACTCCTAGATCTCCACCGTTATCATCAAAGAATCCTACGTTGGTTTCTGTACCTTGGATTTCAATATCGATTTCTCCTGCTTTTGATGTTTCAAAGTCTGCATTTGCTTCGTCTCCTACATATCCATCATTCATATCAAATGTTAACCGGATATCATTAGCATCTGCATTACCATCATAATCACCTAATGCTTCGGTAATTGTCAAATCTGCAAATCCTAAATCAACTACTGCTGTATAATCTTGGTCGTCCCATGTTTTTCCTGTTGTTAGATCTTTTAGGTCTATTTCATCAGCGGTTGCATCAAGGTCTGTTATTTCAATTATTCTTGCTTCTCCACCTGATCCTACAACTAACAACAAAGTGTCTTCACATGCAGTTTCCAAATCAGCTGCAACTGCTACAACTGCGGCACCTTTACTTCCATAACAACCGTCACCGTCTGCTATCATTAGATTACCATTTGCTGTTACTCCTACTGCTGCAATACCGTCTTGAACAACCCATCTTAAAGTACTAGCTGCAAGTACTTCATCTCCAGGAAATACATTTGTTCCATCATTAATAAATGGAATTTCTAATTCATCTCCTCTGTTGTTAAGCAAAGTCAGTTCACCATCATCACTTGATGCTTTCATATCCATTTCTTCTGTTGTTTGTGAGATACTGTCGAAATCGATTTTCCACTGACCAAATACTGGATCAATCCATTCTCCGCCAATTGGAACAAAGATATCATCTTCAGGTGTATATACTACATTAAATCCATCCCAGTCATCATTGTTACCTGTTCCTGTGATAGTTACAGCTGCACCTTCGATTGTAGATCCGCCAACTTTAGCATCTTCACCAGTTTCTAAAATGATTTCCATAGCTCCTAAGTTAACTTCACAAGCATCTGTATCTTGTGTTGCACTGTGTACAGCAATTGCATCTGTTACACCAACTTCAACACCATTAATTGTTGCTGTTTGGTCTAAGTCAATCCATTTTGTTGTTCCGTCAACACTAACACCACATGCTTCTTCGTCATCTGCAACATCAATTAATTCAACTTCGTGTTCTACACCGCTGATAATTTTTGTTATAGGAGAACCTTGTGTCATCCACATAACTGTGTCACCAGCCATTAAAGTAATTTTAGTTACATCGTCGAAAGTTGCGTCAACTTCGATATCTGTTATTGTATAATCTTGTCCTTGGATCATAATTTTTGTTCCTTCAAGATCGTCTGCTGCTGTAGTTGCTGATGTTCCATCATAATCGATTTCATCATCCATATCTAATGTGAATGTATATAAACTAACATCATCATTTATTTGGATGTATGTTGCTGTTGGTTCATTGTCATCTTCTGAATCTGCTGCAAATAGAAGGTCTGCGTTTAAGTTAGTAAATGCAATTTCTTGCGTATACTCTTCTTCATTGTCATTATTACCTTCTGTGTCATCATATTCACCGTCCATTAAAAGATCTAAATCGTCGCTTGTTAATGTTGAGTCAATATCTTCAATTTCTTCACCATAGTTGAAGTCTTCTCCAGGCGCATCAATTAAGACACCTTCGTCGATTGTTGGTGCACTGCCAGCAATGTCAGTACAAACTTTTGTTTCGTATTGTAGTCCAACTGCTAAGTCTACAGCACCTAATGTGTCTGCGGAAATAGAATTTGTACCTACTACTATCCAAGCATCGAACTGTCCGTCTTTAACAAACGGTTCAGGATAGTCGTTCAAATCGTAAGCCATAGCTCCTAAGATTGATGCTCCTACCATAGTAACAGCAGCTCCTAATGCTAAAACTTTTTTAATTCCTCTTTTTACTCTCATCTAAACACCTCCGTGTTTAATTTTGTGGCATTTAAGCCTTGAATATCAAACCTCACGGCATGATTTATTATCGTGCTCTAAGCAAAAATTATATATGCTCGCAAGCAAAATATAGCTTTATTAAAGTAACTCACCGTCTAATAATTAAGCTACTTAATGTGTTTATTTTTTCTTTAATTTATAAAGATTTCGCAAGTCAAATCTCGAAAATCATAGTTATATTTCTGAAACCTTTGAATTTAAAAGAATTAAGCTCTGAAAAGGGTTTGTTACTCTAGAATAGTAATTTGGTAAAATAGGTAAAAAATACCCTAATATAGTATTTCGTATACTTATTTGGTCTTTGTTAATTTGTGGCATTTTAGTGATATTTTTCATCTTATCGACGGTAATTTTCTATTATATTTAAAATTTTTCAAAATTTTGATTATATTTTTTAGTTTTTCAAAATTTTGATTTAATTCTGAAAATGAAAATCAAAAGAATTAAATACTACTTTGGAGTAACAATGGTTCATGGTTGATAAAGACGGAATAAATGATGGGAAAGAAAAAACTTATGAAGAAATAAGTGAAGAGATTGTCGATGTAGTAAATGTATATGACGAGATAAAGGGGCAAATGCCAAAGAAAGTATGTCATGAAACAGGATTATGGCATAGAGGTTCTTCTGTTTTTGTATTCGAAGATAATTCATATGAAGATATTGCATTACAAAGGAGAAGTAAATATAAGTCAAGTAATCCATTAAAATTATGTGTTCCTGGAGGACATGTTAGTGCTGGTGAGACTTATTTGGAAGCAGCTCAAAGAGAATTTGTTGAAGAAATGTATGATAGTGTTGATCATGAAAAAATATTTACTGATGAATATCAAAATAAAATGAGTAATTTGGTCTTCGAAGAATTGTTTAAAATTCAAAAAGATCTCGACAATGATTATGAGTTTATTACTGTTCATAGAGTTATAGATCCTGGTCCATTTAATCCAGATCCTCAAGAAGTTGATGAAATTTTTTTTATGAATGTTTATGATGCTGTCAAATTATCTCAAGATAAACCAGGAGAGTTTAATGGTACATCTGTATTATTATTGGAAGAGTATGCTAAGAGATACTTATAATAGATAATAAATATATAGATGATTATTGTTAATTCTAAACATTCATAAAAAATGAGGTTAATCAAAGTCCTTTATTATTAAAAACCCATTTCCATAATGGAATAAATTTAATCTCACCATCTATTTTAGCAGTATTTTTTGTTAACAATATTAAATTTTTACATTTTTTAAATTTAGTTTTAAACTCAATTAAGGATTTTGTTTCCCTTTTTTCAACATCATCATAATCTTCCATTAAATCTACCAATCATCTACCAAATTGGTAGTTTTTATTATATAATTGTATTTCTAAATTAATATTAACGTTCTAGTTTAAAATTTAAATAAATTATCCTTAATTTTATTATTAATTAAATCTATTTAATATACTTTTAAAAAAATTATCAAAAATAATAATAATTCTGCACAAAATCGAAACATTTATAAATGGTTTGGGGTAAAGCAGTATACAAAAAGGTATATTAAGCGAAACATTTATATACTAGGGTGATTATACTACTCTTTAGATACGTTTAGTGTACATCCGCACCCTTGTGTAGTAATTCATTATTCATGTTCCTTAACCGAGTTAAGGGATTTACATTCAAAGAGGCTCTCCTTACCCTAGAATCTATATTCTAAAGCCCTTCCCTCATTCCCTCAATTCTAGGAGAGCCCTTTCTATTCACAATTAATGGTTTGCCATAATCTTTCACTCAACTATAAAATTGGTAGACCATTATTAAAAAGAGGTGGATCAGCTAAGGTCATCGACTTTAGCTTACTTCATAACGGGTCTTGCTGGACAGTAGAATCTGTCCAGTTAGCCCATCACATTTATGAAATAACAGAAAATCAGAGACATTAGAGAAACAAAATTTGAAATAATAGACAACTGTGATTAAAATGAAATCAAAAATATTATCAATCATAAAAGACACAAATTTGGCTTGGGTCATAATAGGTATGGCAGTTTTATTTAAAATTCAGCAAATCCTAATAAAATAGAGATGAATCCAATGAATTTGAATGAACTCGAAGTCAAGGTATATAATAATACATTTTCTAATGATCTTTTTGATAAGAATAAAAATAGACTTTTAATAAGTTCTGGTACACAATTTGATAAAAAATATATTGATATGTTGTTAAATAGAGGGTATAAAGTTAATATTGAACATGTTGATTTGCCAAATAATGATATAAATGGAATTGATGAACCAAAATATGGTATTCTTGATTCCAGAATGAATTCTTTATTTAATGTTGTACATGAGGATCATTTTCATTCGGAATTAGGTCTACAGATGTTATATGATGTTAGAAAGAATAAAGAGATAGGTCAGGAAATAAATAAAATCATAGTCGGTGATTTTAAAAAAACGTTCATGGGCAACATGTTTTTTGATTCTATAGACTGTATTAAAACAATGTTATATACAATTGCAAACAAGGAAAACAATACTAATAAAAAGGCTTCAAAAGAAGGGGTTTTGCAGACTTATGAAAATAAAATTAAAATTGCTTTAGACGAAGAACTTGAAAAAGATCCCATGACTCATGTTTATCTTGAATCTTTAAGAGTTTATCAAGGAGATTATACTTTCTCACATTCATTATTTGTAGCAAAATGGGCTATAACACTTGCTAGTTCATTGAATTTGTACAGTAAATTATTTGATTTAGATCTATTTTTTAATTTGGAAGAAACTTGTATTGCTGCACTAACCCATGATATTGGTAAGTTAGATAAAGATATCCAAGATATATTATATATTAAAGAATGGACTAAAAAAGAAGTAGATCTCATGAAAAAACATCCTATTATCGGTAGAGATATGCTAATGGATAAGTTAAATATTGTTGGGAACAAAGCTGTTAAAAGCGCATATGAACACCATGAAAAGTTTGACGGTTCTGGTTATCCTAAAGGAAATGGAAATGTGGATATGATGTCTGCTTTAGTATCAATAGCTGATAAGTTTGATGCTATTTTCTTTAAAAGATTTTATCGGAAAAAAGAATTTACCATTCCTGAAGCTATTAATATTTTAATAAAAGAAGTTTATGGAGATAATTCAACTTCAATATTTTATAATAAATATTTTATGAACAATGGTGAAATTATTGATAATGGTATTAATTTAGGTGTTTATGATCCATTTTATGGTCCATTAAGCATGTTGTTTAAGATTACTAAATTGAAAGAAGTTATTTATTCTAAAGATTTTAGGTATGAGTATTTAATGGATGTTGCGTGAAGAGTTCTATTATTAAGTTCTTATTAAAAATTTAAAAGAAAATAAAAAAATAAATTATTTGGTTTTAGTCTTAATTTTTCTGACCATCAAGATCAAAAATCCAATTCCAATTATTGCTAATAGTTCTAATACTAAAAATGCAATACCAGACCCACTTAATATAACGTTTCCGGATAATATACTGGATTTTGATTTTTCTTTTGCCTTATCTGACGCTCGTTCTGCTGCTTTTGATTTTTCTAATGCTGGTGTCATGTCTGATCCAATTTTTGAATTGATTTTATGACTTTTTCCAATACATTTGCCATTTTTATTCAATTTACCTTGGCAGATGTCCATTGTTACATCAGTATCATCTGGTATTGAACCAACTTCAACAACTCTAAACTGCAATACTTTTGTTTCTCCTGCTACAAATGTTTCTAAGCATCCTTCTATAGGTTCATAACCTTCTGGTACTTCTAAACAAACATCAACTGTCCAATCACTGTCACTAATAAAGATGAATGGATACAGTTCTTCAGTTCCAGACCAAATAACATAATCAGGTTGGATTATTTCCAAATAAGAACCTTTGACTTCCTTTTTGTTTCCAGGAAGTTTTTTCTTACCACCACCATTTAGGTCAGGTACTTCTAACAATTGCAGATGTTTTTGTTTTAATTCTCCTAAAAGCAGATCAGAAGCACTAACACCAAGGTGTTTATCGTCGATGATAAATGTTGATCCATCAATTGTTAAATGTCTTCCAATAATCAGATAATCGCCTGGTTCTAATCCAATGATACAAATTCCGTCAGATCCAGTTATACATCCCCCTGCTGGTTCGCAGTTTTCATTTATATCAGGATAATTATGCCAGCTTATTCCATAACTAGCCGCACAACTTTCATCGGATTTATCATATGCAGCCACAAACAATCCTGATAGTGGATATTTTACAGATCTTGGTTTTTTAGTTGTTTCTTCTATTGTATGTTTTACTGCAAAAACCTTTATTCCAGAAGGACAACCATTATAAGCTTCTGATCCTGCTGTGGTTGGACATTGATCAATTGGACCGCAATCTCCACCTTCTGCATTTAAACCATCACCATCTTCATCAGTACAAGTTGGACCGCATGATCCTGGTGTAAATGTGTAGATGTCGACTGTCAGACTACTGCCACCTTCACCTAAAGCAGTCGGTCTAATTTCCCATTTGTCATCAATATTAGAAGAGCTTCTAACACAAATAGGATATGGACCCATTACAGGCATCATTCCTGGTGCTCCATCTGGACTTGGTGCAAAATCTTCTGGAAGAGCTATTGCACAATCTATAGCTATTCCACCTGGTCCCATTGCAAAATCTAGAAGCATTCCATCTGCTGTTCCTGGTAGTAAGAAACCACCCATAATTGCCCAATCAATTAATTGTTGAACTGCTAATGCAGTTGTTCCACTAGGGTCTGAGAAGAACCAAAGGTCAGATGTTGGTGCACTTAATGCAACTCCTTCATCATCATCGAATGCAACATCATTTACAAAATCTATTGCGGCCAGTAATACCTTTCCAGAAACTACTTGAGTATATATTGGATCTGGTAATACTGCACCAACACATTCTCCCCAAACATAACCTAATTCATTTTCTATACATGTTTGTGTTCCTAATTCACAAGCTGTTGGACCACCACAATCACTTGTTTCTCCAAGAGTACATTCATAGATCATACAATCTTCTGGACAGTTAAGTGTATCCTCACCGCTTTCTTCATCACAAATACCGTCGCCGCAGTTAATGCCACAAGGGATACACATTGGTGCTGGATCACATTGTGAGCCATATACAAAGCCGCAACAGCATTCCCATTCTGCACTTGCGCATCCTTTACCGTCTCTAAAACAACCATTGCCACAGTCATCAGGACAGTTGTTGACGTCTTCATCTGGATCACAATTACCATCACCACAATAAGCTTCTTGACCGCATTTATAGCCAGATGAACACTCGCTTGTGTCTACATTATAAGCTTGTCCTGAACAACAATCTGCTATTTCTTCAGAATCTTCTGAACATTGACCGTCTTGTGTGCAGCATTCATCAAAACAAGTTTTCCAATATTCATAATTTTCTCCTGAATTATCACATTCTCCATTACCACAATAGAAATCATAGGTAGCACAACCACCAATCGCGTCGCCTGGTGCTCCATTATCAAGCCAATCACTTGCTGTATTACAATAATTGTTTATTCCAACACAATTAGTACAACCACCATTTTCAACATCAAAATCATTTCCAGTTCTTAGATAATTGTTCTGTGCTGTTAAACTATCTGAATTGAATATATAAACACCTGTTAATCCACCTATAACTTCGTTATTATCGATTAAAATATTACTTCCTGAAACTCTAAGTCCAATAAAATTAGTAGATGTAGGATCTGCATTTATATTATTATTTTGAATAATTAAATCATTTCCTATTGCTGTAATTCCATTTGTTGCACTATTAAAAGTATTATCAGCAATTGTATTGCCATTACCCGACACACTTATTCCATCAGAACCTTGGAAAGTATTATATTGAACAGTTCCAGTATTAAGAGTAACACTTAAACTTTTTCCATTAAAATTATTGTTGGTTATGAATGAATTTGAACTTGCAAAATCTGCATTATCCCTGTCAATTAATATTGCAATAACATCATTAAAAGTGTTACCATCTATCAGAGCATTGCTTGTATACTCCAGATCAAGTGCATTATCTGTAAATCCTGTAAATGTATTTCCTATAATTCTTATATCATTAGAATCAACATTATCTTCTATACCATAAGTAGCACCATTACCTTCAAACTGACAATTTCTAATCTCAATATTATCAGGAGTACTAACACCTACATCTTCACGCAAACTAATCGCGTTCGTATAAGTAGGGTCGAGGATAACTCGATAATTGTTACATTCAAGAACAACTCCTGTTCCATGTATTGTGAAAGCAGTCCATCCGGGATTAGAAGAGCAATCCATGTCTTCTGACAATATATATGTATTGCCTGAAGTTAATGCTTTTCCACAATTTGCTGATGTTAAATATTCTGTTGCAGCACTTGCGCTGCTTATTAAAAATATACTTAATAACAATAGAATTAATTCTCTAATCCTCATAATATCACCTTTTTTTTTAAATATTAATAATAATTTTAACAATGTAAAAAAGAGGCATATATAAAAGTTGCTATAAAAGTTGCTATAAATATTGTTATAAATGTTGTTATAAAAATTTGATAATTTAAGTTAATCAGGGTAAGAAAAAATAATAGAATAAGAAAAAATTAATCTAATTTGCACTATACTTATTGTTGTTTCTTGTACTTTACTTATTACTATTTCTATCAGTTTTTATTTCATTGCTTCCAAACAAATTTGCTTAAATTCATCACTTGCTTTGTCACAATAACTTGCATCACCAGAATCCATCGCTAAAACAGTATAACAGTAATCATTTAATTCTTCAGCTGTCTTATCAGGGTTTTCAGCTTTAATGCCTTCAACACATTCGTCCATGGTTATTGAGTCATCATCTGTAACTGAATTACTGTTTACTTCTGAGGATTGATTATTGTTGCAACCACCAATAATTAGTGTTAGTACTATAAAGACTAAGATTATTGCTGTAATTATCTTTTTCATTAAATCACCTCAAGTTTAATAAATATTGTGAATATTATCATATTTTTTAATAATAAAATAAAAAATTTAACAAAGTTCTCCTGCATCTTTACTTGTTCCTGAAATAACGGTAAAGTCTCCCATTGTTAATTCAGGGTATATTGGTTGTGAACAAGAGGTATGGATTTTTATTGCCAGCACATCATCATACCAGGCAGATATTTCTGAGCTCATTGTATTGTCTGATCTTATTCCTGTAAATGAAATTTGTTGTCCTGTTGTTACAGATCCACTATAAAGCACTTTTTCTGCTCTTGCATCTTTCCCTTCATATATTGTTAAATTTGTATTTAATCCATTATATTCAAGATTTAATTGGGTTACACCACCATGACACGCACAGCCATTATCTATAGCACATTTTGTTACTAATTCACCGCTTCCATCTTCTACAACATTTGTGATTTCCCATCCGTCAATAAGTTGTCCTTCTGCTAAACATTTTGAACATGAGGTATGGATCTTTACATAATTTCCTTGACTATCTGCCAATTCAGTATCTGATTTTATTGGATCAATAGTAATCAATTCACCTGCTGGTGAACGTACAGATAATGAATCAATACAGTTAGTATCCTTTTCAAAACATTTTGATGCCATTTCTCCTGTTGGATCTGCCAATTCTGTTACAACCCATCCATTGTCGTAAAAATTTTCAAACAGACAATCATTACATTCTGTATGGATAGATTCTGAGTTACCTTGGTTATCTGTAAATGATGTATCTTTTAATATTGCTGTTGCTGTCAATTCTTGTCCTGTAGGTGATCTTACTGTTATTGTATCAAGGCAGCTTTCATCAGAAGTAGATGCACATTTTGCAACTAGTTTACCTTCTTCATTCTCAATAACATTATTAATTGTCCATCCATTAGTCATAAAACCGTCATATAAACATCGTGAACAAGATGTATGGATTTTTACATAATTGCCTTGACTGTCCCAAAACTCTGTGTCAGATTTAATTGGATTGACAGTTATTGTTTCTCCTAATGGAGATTGCATTGTTAATGAGTCAATGCAATTGCCATCCTTTTCAATGCATTTTGCTTCCATTAATCCACTGGTATCAATAATGTCAATTACTGTCCAACCTTCTTTTTGGTAGTTGTCAAAAAGACATTCATTGCATTCTGTATGGATTTTTACTGAGGATCCATAACTGTCAGTAAATATTGTATCTTTATCTCTTGCATTTCTTGATACTGTTTCGCCATTTGGCGATAATACTGTTACTGAATCTAAGCAACTTTCGTCGTGTGAATAACAATAGTTTGATAATCTACCATCTTCAGTAATACTGGTTATTGTCCATCCATGGTTTTGGTCACCAACATCTATACATGTTCCACAAGATGTATCTAAAGTTAATGTTTCATTTGTTATTGGGTCGATAAATGATGTTACTGTATTTGATACTAAATCGCCTACTGCTGAAAGAGGTATTCCTGAAGGTCCTTCAACTGAAATTTCACTTATACAACTTGTTAAAGTAATATCTTCACAGTTTTTATTCTTGTTAAGATATTTCCATGCTTTCTTATATCCGTCGATCTTTTTCTTATTTTCTGTTTCTGATTCTGCTTTGTTGAACTTTTCTGTTGCCTTATCCTTATCACTTCCATCTGGAGCTTCGTTGATAGCTGTTAAAGCAATTAATCTATCTGCTTCAACTATGTCTTCTATTAATGGAGCAAGTAATGGCACTAATGCTGGATCATTAATTTTTTCTAAATGATATACAGCTTTCTTTTCATCGTCAAACACTTTATGACCATGTTTACAATGTAGATGCACTGAATCATACCAGTATATTTTGTCATCTCCACCAAGGACTCTGTTACCTAAACTTAATGTTAATTCTTTAATTGAATAATCTAATTCTTTTCGTGCTTTATCATCACTAGTTGTTAATGTTTTTAATATATCTAATACATCTTCTTTTAATGTACCTGAACAACCTTCATCAATTACACCATCACAATCATCATCAACATTATTACAGATTTCTACTGCTGCTGGATTAATATTTGGATTATAGTCGTTACATTCTCCACCATCAATAATCCATGGACAGATTATGCTTCGTGTTTCGTCCCATGAAGCCCATTCTTCATCTGTGACATAAGAGTCTCCGTCAATATCTCCACAGAAATCGTCACAATCCAATTCGTAATCGTCAAATGGATTACAGTTTTTATTTATTGGAAGATGGTCTGTGGAACAAATATCGAATGCGTCAGGATTTTCCAGTGGATCATAATCATTACAATCGTCGTCAACAATTAAATATCCTGGAGGTAATTCGCAAACTATTTGGGTATTTGTTAAGTTACCGAAATCATCCTCGTCATTATCATAATATACTGTTATTGGAGGTAATTCATCGCAATTATCTATTAATTGACCGTTAATACATTCAAGGAGTCCTGTATTAGCACAGAAACCTAAACCGCAATGGGTTACTGAAGGTTCATATTCGTCATCAATTATTCCATCACAATCATTATCTATTCCGTTACATATTGCATCTAGTTCACCTGGGTTAATATCAGCATTATTATCGTCACAGTCAAAATTACTATAATAATCGTCTAAATCATTGTCAATATCAACTTTAATTATTTCTGATTTAATAGTTTCAACATTACCTGCAATATCAATTGAATGATACCTTACATAATATACACCAAATGTTGACATATCAAATTGGCCGTCATAAATTTCATTAGGTACGCATGTTCCTGCTTGATCAACACAATATTTTATTACATCAATTTCTGAAACTGCATCTGTTGCTGATAATGAGACTAGTGCTGGAGAATAATACCAATCGTCATAAGGTACATCTTCAAATGTTCCGTCAACTGTGATAGTAGTTACAGGCGGTGTTATATCCACTAAGATTTGAACTGTATCAAATGATGTTAATCCTGCTAAGTCCCAGCATTGTACTGAAAGGTTATGATAACCTTCAGGTATTGTTAAAGTTGCTGTTGCTGTACCTGAAACTAAACCATCCCCTGCCATTTCTTGCCATGGAGCGTTATCATATCTTGCTTGACAATTAACTTCATAAGTATTTCCATAATCAGCTTCAACATATATTGATTGTGTTGTAAACATTTGTCCTGCATTTGGAGCAATAATACTTACACCTGGTTGTTCTGTATCTACCTTCTTACATATTTCATTAGATATTGAATAATGTTCAAGATTATCATATGCTCTTAACTGATAACAATATTCTGTATCTGTGAATAAACCTGTATCAACAATTGATAATGCAGATAGGTCTCCATTCTGTTGAGTATATGATTCAGTAATACCAGCTGCTGAGTCGGCTGTTGCTTTTCTCCACAACTCATAATGACTTAATCCTGAATTATCAGGTAGAGGCAAGTCTTGTACAGCTATCCATGATAAGCTAATATTACCACTTGTACTCCAAAGACCTGTTGGATCTGTCACTGATAATGTTGATTGTTGTGGTTCACTTAAATCAATCTTAACAATTGCTGATTTAGTTAATTCAGCATTTCCACCAGGTACATAACCTGAATTATCAACACTATAATATCTTATATAATTAATTCCTTCTTGACTTATAGGTACAGGACCTGTATACATATCAGATGGTAAACATGTATCTAATTGATCAACACAATAATATGTTGTTATTGGACCACAGCTTTCAATCGGATCAGTTGCTGTCAATGTTACTGAAACTGATGAACCTTGCCAATCTGATAAGGCGTTATCAGATGTTGTTGGTGCTGTTTGATCATTTTCATCAACTAGTATATTACAATTATCATCAATTAAATTACATACTTCGTCTGCGCCTGGATTAATATTTGCATTTGTATCGTCACAATCTTCTAAATCAGGTATTGGACATGAGGATACGTCTGTACCTGCTGCACCATAACCATCTTCATCATTATCTTCACATGTCAGTTCTGGACATCCACCATTAAATAATGGACCTGCTTCGTTTGGACAATCGTCACATACATCGCCTAAACCATCTAAGTCTGTATCTATTTGATTTGGATTTGGATCTGTTGCACAATTATCTGGAGGTTCTGGAATTCCGTCATCATCGTCGTCAGGATAATCTGTCATATCGGATACAACGAATTTACCTGTCCATCTCCAATTCTTAGCTGCACACACACCTTGGTCTGCATCACAATAATATGTGATTTCTTGCCATTGGCCACTTGTTACATTAAACCAGAACATTACAGGTTCTGTACCTTCTTGATTTTTAGTTTTTAGATAAACTAAAACATTTCTATCTGGTGTATGTTGGTTTTCTGGACCGATACTATACACAGCTGACATTGGTATACCATATGGGAATGAATAAGATTCTGTTACATATGCATAACCATTAGCTACATCTACACCTTGATTATCATATACCCAAGATGTATGGAACGTTGACCAACAATAAAGATATTTGCCTTGATAATATCGGCATTTTGCTTGATCATTTTTATGTTGGTTTTGCATATAGAATGCATCCAATTCATATCTGGAAGCAAACGGATCAAAATCACTTGCATCTGAAAACGGTGGATTATAGTTACCCCAAAAGTTTGGTAAACCTTGAGGATGTCTAATAATACTGCCTGTTTCTGGACTGGAATACCAGTAATCCTGGATATTTAACAGATTAGTTGAATAGATTGTACCGTTAACCATATTGATTCCTTCATTAACTTTAAACGCTTGCATTCTATTAATCTCTGAATTGATTAATGGACCACCTAACGAATCAACGTAAGATGTTGATGTAAATTTAATATAGTTGTCATATGAATTGGTTGCATCTATTAAGGTTGAAATAAAATTATATTTACCTGAATAAATAAAGTTACCGCTACTGTCATCCAAGATAATAGCTGTTCCTGCATTATCAAGTATTGATGGGTCATAACCTTTTACACCTTTCTTATTATTCAAATAGATTGTTCGAATATCATTATCATTTGAATCTGGTCCGTAATAAATTCCTGCTGTTGTAAAGTTTGCAATGAAATTATAGTATAAGACTATTTGAGGATTTTCTTGACCATTTTCGTATGACTTAATTGCTGTATCTGATTGGAAGATATGGCAACCAAACATTTTTATTAAATCTGTTTCAGGTGCTTCATCATAACCTAAAATAAATGAATCTGTATCATAGTTACCTATGATCTTTGAACCTGAACAATAAAGTTCACTATCTACAATTACTGAAGTGTCTTCAGGAAGATAATATGTACCTGGACACAAGACTGTTGGTTCTGTTATATGATCTGTATAATATTGGCCTGTTCCAAATGGTATTTTCTGACTTGTATTCAACACATAACATGCAGTTGCAACAGCATAATGATCGTTACAATCTGATACTGTAAAATTACACCAATTATTTTCACAATCTGCTGGATAAGGACTCCATATTTCTGTTTCTGAATCTAACACATAAGTGTATACTTCTGAAGGTAAGAAACCATTTGGATATTTTACCTGTACAAACATACCGCTTGAACAGTCTAAATCTTCACACTGTGAATCTTTAATATCTAAACTTGCTGCTCTTACTACTACTGATGAACCTATCACATCGTTAGGGAAGATTTCTTCCAATAAGACATTTGTATCATCTGCAAATGTGCCTGCAGGTATTTGTGCCCTAACTCTATTTGCACCTGTTCTCATTAATCTTGATTCGCCTGATGGAATATTTCTTTGTCCTTTACTATCAATACACCAATTTGAAGCATCTTCTACACAGATATCTTCTGCATTAATTATTCCGTCATTATCATAGTCTACATCCATTTCTGGTGGAATTACTGTTAAACATTGTGGATCTGAAGGTTCGCCTGGAACTATGACAACTGGTTCAGTTGTATCACATACATCACCCAATCCATCACCATCTTCATCTTCTTGACCTGGATTCCATATACTTACACAATTGTCACAAGAATCACCTATATCATCTTCATCTTGATCTGGTTGCGGACCTGGTGGGATCCATGCTTTCATATCAAACAGTAATCGACCATTATCTTTTCTCATATTTGATACTTCCCATTTTTGATCTGGATCGTCTACCAATCTCATACATGTTGGACTAAATCCTCCTGGCATTCCTAATGCTGAAATATCTGTTAATAAACCTACAGGATATACTGGACCGTCATAATCTTGACCTTGTAAATCATCATACATGTATTGTGTGAAGAAGTTTGCATCTACATTTGGATCGTCACAACTGAAATACATTTGTGGTACTGGACCGTCTCCATTCCAATCACCCATCAAAGCTAAATTAAATGCAAATTCTACGCCAAGTGATTCATTAAAGTCACCAATTACATTTAATCCCATATCTAAAAGGAAATCAATGGTATTTGATGCTGTTAATCCTGGTGCTGTTGGAGGTGGTAGTTGTTCATATACACATTCATCACATTGATCACGACATTGTTGATCATCACTATCCCATTCACAAGGATATTCTGCTGAATCTTGATTACCACAATGATCGGTATATAAAAAGTAACTATCTTCACATAATCCTTCATTATTTCCAATTGAACCACAATCTTGGAAATTATTTCTTTGACTGCAATCTATTGGGGCATCTCCTCCTGGAACTTCTACAAACCACAACACTGCATCTGGATTATCTCGTAAATAATAACCTTCTGATTTTAATAATTCGTCTGAAGGTATCTGACCACTAAATAATCCGTTTATATCTACTCCTACATCTAAATCGCCAGGTAACATTTGAACAAAGAAGCCTGGTGTACCTGGATTATAAATAGATGGACAATTGTCACATTCATCACCATAACCATCTGTTAAAGTTGCCCACATACAATTGTCAGCTGCACAAGTTTCTTCATCGCCATGCGAATAACAAGGGCCTACTATTGGTGGAAGATCATAAATAAAGTTGTCAATTGTTACAATACTATTTTGATATTCGCCAAAGTCAATTAAACCAACAATTCCATAATCATATGGTAGTTCAAATGAACAGATTTCATTTCCATCTATCAAGAAATGAAGTTCTCCATTGGTTTGTAAAATTGCTACTGTTCCTGATGCTGTTGCTAGAGATTGATCACAAACTACATTTGGACCGAAATCTCCAAATCCGTCAATTACTAGAACTGCTGGCGATCCTCCATAATCTGCAACTAATTCTATTATAATTGGTCTTGCACCGTCTCCTAAACCATCGGATATTATAAGACCTGGCATTGGTCCTTGACTATCAACTGAAATATCGGCTTGGAAAATAAAGTTTTGTGTAAAGTCTCTTATACTCGAATCTAACAATAAGACTAATGGGAATCCTCCTGCTTGCGCTGTTCCACTTATTTGTAAGTAACCATTAGACAAGTCAGCATTTAAACTTGGATCAATTTGACCGCCTGATAAAGAGTCCATATAATCAAGATCGTTGAAATCTTCAATTAATGTATCTACATCTGGTATTTGACATGAAGTTAATGCGTCTGAATCTGCTTGACCTACTTCAGAATATTGATATGCGTCGAATGTTGCTACATTATTTGTAAAGTCAATGTTTCTAATTTCCCATTTTAAATTTGGATCTGCTTCTGATCTTACACAGAATTGTTCTGAGCCTAAATCAAAGAATAATCCTGGAGGCATATCATTTCCACCTTCAAATTCTGTACACTGATTTCCTTGACAATCGCCTGAACAACATGTACTTCCATCAGTACAAGAATCGCCATTTCTTCCGCATGTCTGCATAAACATAAATTCATCAAATGTATAATAATCGTCTTCTTCTGCATCTTCACATCCTGGGAATTCTGGTGGACCATCATTTCCTGGAGTCATTGCAAATTCTAATCCTTCTGATTGATCCCAATCGCCTGTTATTGGTGGTAAGAATGTTCCATCTAAAACTCTCCACCCCATTGAGGATGCAATTATTTGTTGATATTCGTCATCAAAACTACAACCATTTCCATTATTATAACATTGAGTATTATCGCCATCCCATTCACAAGTATTGAATTGATTGTCATTTTGGTTCCATTCATACGCATTATCACAATCTTGTTCTGGTACTTGATCGCAACTTGCATAACCTAGATCAACTACATCTTGTTTATTACCGCAATAATCATCATTTGGTACTGGTAAATACCATAGATAATGATCTGCATCTAACATTTGACCTGCTGATCTTTGTACATCAAATATACCTGAATTGAAATCTATAGCTGAAGTTAATGGCATTGTTGTTATTTGTGTAAATGGTTCTGGTGCTGCATTAAAGTTGTCTGGACATAAGTCACATGCATCTCCATATCCATCTGAAACTGAAAAGATCTTACATTGATCGTGTAATTCACAAGTTGTTTCTGGATCTTGGTTTTCACAAATTGCTCCGTCGTCAAACGGACTAACATATGTATAATTTTGTCCTGGACCATTTGCTATGAACACATCTCTATATATTTCATATTCAAATGAACCTTCTCCTGCTTTATCTGCTATTGCATCAAGGAAAGCATCTGGATCAATTGCATAGAATGTTGCTTTTAAAGTCATGAAACCTGCATCAATTTCCACAATCATTAAATCAAGATTTTCTGTTCCATCAACACCATATCTTGGATTGTTTTGACTTGGATCTAATATTAGATCATAATCAGTTATGATTTCAATGCCTTCATCTCCTTCAATATTGGTTACATCTAATACATTATGTCTTGGATCTCCATCGCCTGAGAAATCATATGTTTCTCCATTATAATCTACATAGGCAACTGTCATTCTATACGCATCATTACCATAATCATAGACTAATTCTGGTTCATAAATTAAACCTTGACTGATTGTTGGAATGCCTCTATTTGTACAAGCTGCAAATGCATCGCTATCTGCTTGATCTGGATTGTAATCTAATGGACAATTATCAATAGCTTCTGGCACTCCATCACCATCTTCATCATCTCCTGAACATCCTACTCCGTCAACTTCTGTTCCTTCTGGAGTATCTGGACATTCGTCTCGATCTGATTCTGATGCTTCACAGTATGGATCTCCTTGACCACCACAATCTGAATCTCCATGATTATCGCAACCTGGTGGACAATTTCCATCGCCACTATGGCAACAATCTTGTGGACATTCGTAACCGTTTTCTGATCCTTCACAATTACCATCTCCACATGAAGATTGTTGAGCGCCTGCTCCTACTAGGTATAGATTACCGCTTGTATATTGAAGTTCAAATAGATAAGTATATTTATTCCATGTTCCTGTATCTGCTAATGTAGCTACATCATTTGATTGTTCTGTCCATTCTAATTGTTGGAAACCATTTCCACTATCAGCAATAAAGATATAACTTAATTCTGCCCAATCACAATTTTGTCCCATAATATAAACTAATTTGTATTGAATATATCTTCCTGTTAATGAATTTGGATAATCTTCTCCAATATAATATGGACCATCCCATTGACCCCATGATACTCCATCATTTGAAGTTCTTGCATAATATTTAATTATTTTATCATTTTGTGGATCATAATCTCCTCCCGATCCCATTGAGTTCCATTCATGTTCATTTACACCTGAATCAATTACAGATGAGATTAATTCTCCTCTTGTTTGTGCACTACCACAATTTGGATGATTATTGCATCCATAACCTGAAGCACATCCGCCATTAGGGTATCTTCCAAATTCACAATCTTCTCCGCTTTCTAAGAATGAACATGCTCCTGGAGAGTTAGCTTGACATTCTGAATAAACATCACAAGATTCACTTGGATTTGAATTTTGTGAACAACATCCATCTGTATCTTGAGATGGTATATTACAAGCACCCACAGGTATACATGTTCTTGGATCTGGTAGACATGAATTTGTATTATGATCACAAATTCTTGAACAGCAATCTTCATCAACTGTACAATATCCTGTTCCTATATTACATGAATCACATTGACCCATTTCACAGATTTCAGATTCAGGACATTCATAATCGTTTTGACAAGTAGGTGCACAATCGCCATCTGTTGCATCTATATATCCGTCACAATCATTATCTTGTCCATCTGAACAGCTTATTTCAGGTGATTCATAATATCCTGGTGTACCAAAGTTACAACCTGCACATTCTAGAATATTTTGATCACAATATAAACCAACATCACAATCATTATCTTCAGTACACATTTCTCCTGATTGATATCCTCCCATTGTAGCGAATCCGCTGATTGATAATGACCAACTTAATTGAGGAACTGCATCAAATGCAACTACTCTAGTTCCTCCGCCTGATCCACTATCACAAACTTGATCACATGCACAATCTGCTAATGATTGGCCTGGGTTATAATTTAATGATGGCATACTGCTTAAATCATATTGGGTTGCAACATAATTGTTTGGTATTCCGCCATTATTTGCAAAGACAAGGCCAGGAATACCTGTTACACAACCTGCACCATCTAACATTGGTACAATATTTTGTTCCATATTTGTGTCAACATATAATGTAGCTTGACCACCAAAACCAATATTTGCTGCACATGGATCTAAATCATATAAATATAATTTCCAATCTGTTGTTCCATCTACACCTGGTATCTTAGTTGGAACACCTTCATCAATATCTAAGATATCTCCACTTGTTGGATCAACAACAATTAAACCTGGATATGAAGGATCTGTATATACTGTCATTTCATAATCTGCATTTTGTGCAACTTGATCGCAAATTGCTGGAGTTACGTCACATACACAATCACAAACATTACCTAAACATTCAATTGGAGCGTCATCAGAATCGCAACATTCATTTGTTTGATCGCAATATTCTCCTAGATTTGTACAATCGCCGCCACTATTTTCTTGGCAGGAATTACTTCCATAATCCCAGTTACAATTACCATCTGTCATTCCATTACAAATATAATCTGCATTTATTGTATGACAGCCTTCTATAGATTCTTGACAACTTCCATCCCAATAACAAGGTGAGTTCATATCATTTTCACAACAAGATTGGTCTGAACAGAATGCTGAACATGGAGGCATATCTCCGCCGCTTCCGCCACTTTCTCCACATGAATTACTTCCATAATCCCAGTTACAATAACCATCTGTCATTCCATTACAAATATAATCTGCATTTAATGTATGACAGCCTTCTATAGATTCTTGACAACTTCCATCCCAATAACAAGGTGAGTTCATATCGTTTTCACAACAGGATTGGTCTGAACAGAATGCTGAACATGGAGGCATTTCATCTCCACCGCCACTTTCTCCACATGAATTACTTCCATAATCCCATTCACAATTGCCACCTGTCATATCATTACATATAAAATCGGCATTTAATGTATGACAACCTTCAATATTTTCTTCGCAATTCATTCCACTCCAATAACAAGGTGAGTTCAAAAAGTTTTCACAACAGAATTGGTCTGGACAGAATGCAGAACATCCTGGCATATCTCCGCCACCACCTTGACAACCGCCATTACAATGTAGATTATAAGGTCCGCAACCTCCCATAGGTTCGCTACCACAACAACAATCATATCCGTTTGGATCATTTGAACAACCATCTTCTATACATCCACCTGATCCGCAATCTGAATCGGAATAATCTCCTTGACATGATCCTTGACAACCATTCCATCCATTTCCATCACAGTTATTACCGTAGAAAATACAAGAGGTACTATGATCTCCATCACCTGGATTGTAAGAAAATCCGCATTCAATACCTCCTTCCCAACTGCAAGGCACATATCTTTGATCTCCTGTAGCAAATCCAAATGAACCATCACATTGACCTGGATCATTAATATCATTACAATTTCCACCATTTGGTGCAAATGTCATACCTTCACATGATGGAGATGAAGGTCCGCCTGATCCGCCAGAAGTACAAACTCCTGTCATGGTTTGTTGATCCCAATCACAATATTCGCCAGGACTACAATCATTATCTCCATTACATGAAGATCCGCCTTGATCATAAACAGTTTGGTCACCATCACAGACACCATCTCCATCTGAATCTGCATCGTATGGATCTGTTCCTTCATCATTTTCTGTACAATCATCTATTCCATCGCCGTCTGAATCTGGACAATAACAAGGATCTTCATCTGTTTGATCATCACAATCATCATTAATTCCATTACCACAAACTTCTTGTGCGCCTGGATTTATATTAAAATTACTACCGTCACAATCATGTCCATCATATGCACACCCACTTGATATGTCGCAATTTGGACATAAACCATAACCGTCTCCATCATTATCTTCACAATATCCTTGTTGACATAGTGGATCTCCACCACAATCAGGATCGTCACAATCTGTTGCTCCATCTTCATCATTATCAGTTCCATCATTACAATAAGCTTCTGGAGTACAATCTTGTTGACATTCTTCTTGCCATTCACAGTTGAAATTTCCGCAATTACTACAAGCTGGATCACTGTCACAATCATCATCTGAACAGTCTGCCTGATAGTCACAATCGTTATCTTTACCTTGATCATCACAAATTTCTTGTGCACCTGGATTGGTGAAGAAATCATTATCATCACAATCAAATACACATAATGGTTCGTCTGATTTTAACATACAATTATATGATTGTTCATCAAACCAACAATCTGAATTTTGATAACATAGAGCTCTTTCTAAACCGCCACAAACATCAAAGCAACCTTGAGTTTGTCCACAATCTGGATCTTGATTGCATAAACCTAAATCATTATAACCTGGACAATCATCTACACTTGATGAACACCAACCATTAATTGGATTTTCTGGTTCATAATAATTCCAATAACATCCAACATTTTCACATGGTCCTTGATCATTTATATTAGAGCATGTTTGAGAATAATCTGGGAAACATTCTGCAGGACCTGATTCATATATACAATATTGGTCATTGTTACAATTTTGTTCATCTAAACCCCAACAATATTGTGGTTCTTCTGAACAACTTCCTCCTCCCATACCGTCACCATTCCAGAAACATCTTGGATTTTGGTTATTACAATTTGTTTCATCACCATAATTAGAACAATGTTCATTCCAAGTAGCAGTACAATAATCCATTGAATAACAAACTGGATCATTATCACATGATGGTTGATCACCATATTGGTTGCATGGATTATCTGTACAATATGATCCCATCCAGAAACAATTATTATTTTCACAGTTAGGTTGGTCTTGGAAATTATAACAATCTCTGCTAATTGTTCTTGAACAATAATTATCTCCATCACTGTCACATGCTGGATATTCGTCAGTTATACCATTACAATTGTTATCCATCCAATCACATGATTCTTGAACACCTGGATTTATTTGATTATTGTTATCGTCACAATCTGTTCCGCCACAATTTTCATCTTGATATGTATCTCCATCATTATCCCAACATGAAGGTTCGCATGCAGGATTTCCATCACAATCTGTATCATCACAATCTGTAAATGTATCCTGGTCATTATCTGCTCCATCATCACAATAAGTTTCTGAAGCACAATCCTGTGAACATTCTTCACCATAAGCACAATCGCCATTTGGACATGTTGCTGGTTCTTGTCCGCATCTATAACAACCATCCCAATATCCTACACCATTACAGCAAGATGCTGGATCATTGTCATATGAACAAAATCCATCTTGAATACAACACATTGAATAATAAGCACAATCTGTATCCACACAATCAGTTAAAGTATCTTCATCATTATCTACACCATCATCACAATAATCTTCATTTCCACAATCTTGTTGACAGGATTCAAACATTTCACAAACACCGTCTGGACATGTTGATGTACAATATGGAGATGAGTCACAATCTGAATCGTCGCAATCAGTAAATGTATCTTCGTCGTTATCTGCTCCATCATCACAATATCCTTCACCAGCTACACAATCTGCTGCACATTCTTCACCAGATTCACAAAAACCGTTTGGACATGTTATACATGCTCCATCTGTATCACAATCTGAATCATCACAATCTGTGAATGTATCTTCATCATTATCTACACCATCGTCGCAATGAGGTTCTGGATCACAATCTTGTTGACATTCTTCTCCAGAATCACAACTTCCGTCAGGACATGTTGGTTGTGAACATATTGGGAAAGGTGAACAATCATCATCATTACAATCTGTAAATGTATCTTGATCATTATCTGTTTGATCTTGACATCTATTAAATGAATCATCAATACAAATATTATTTACATTACAATATGCATATTCTGGACAATTTGCATCTGATTGACATACAATACAATCTAGATCTGATGCACAGTCTGAATCGTCGCAATCTGTTTGACCATCTTGATCATTATCGGTTCCATCACCACACCAAGTTTCAGGTGTACAATCATCTGCACATTCTTCACCATAATCACAACTTCCATCTGGACATGTTGATTGAACGCATACTTGAGTACTTGCACAATCTGTATCATAACAATCTGCTGGACCATCTCCATCATTATCCACTGAATCTGAACATCTGCTTTCGCCATTATAAACACATTCATAATTTCCTGCAGTATTACAATAAGAATGTTCTGGACAATCTTGATCTGTTGCACATTGTCCTTGTATACAAGATGGATCAGAATCACAATCTGTATCGTCACAATCGGTATATGTATCTTGATCGTTATCTGCACCATCATTACAATGGGTTTCTGTTTGACAATCTGTTGAACATTCTTCATAATATTCACAAAGTGTATTTCCACATTGACATGATGGATCCATTGAACAATCTGTATCGTCACAATCTGTATAAGTATCTTCATCATTATCAAATCCGTCTGAACAATAAGTTTCAGCTGTACAATCTTCTGCACATACTTCAGTTATTGCACAATATTGGTCTGGACATGTTACTGGTTGACATGCTGGATGACCATCACAATCTGAATCATCACAATCAGTATTTGTATCTTGATCATTATCTACTCCATCTTGACAATATTGTTCTGATGAACAGTCCATTCCGCAAGCTTCTCCTTCTGCACATGAACCGTCTGGACATGTTGGACAATCAACTAAACAATTATTTGAATTTTCAGTTTGACCTGGATCCCAATATTGTTGATTACATATTGCATCGCCACAAACACCTAAACAATCGTATGCACAGTCTGAAACTGATTCCCATGCATCACAAACTTGATCATTGTTACATTGTAATGGTGCGTTTTGTAAATAACTGAATGTATTAACTTGTATTTCCCAATAATCCCAATTCTGTGAAGCTGAAGGACCATTTTGATAATGCCAAATGTCTGCAGTTTCTGTAACATCTTCCCAGATAATTCCGTCTGGTGAATATGATAATGTTTCACCTGCACAATTTGCATTTTCACATCTGATTCTAACAGTTACTGATCCTGTAAATGATTGGCCATGAGGAAGTAGTTCAACAATATCATTCCCATTTGAATAAGATCCTATAGATCCTGCTGGTATTTCATTTACTTCAATTAAAGTAGGAGTTGATAATGCTGTTGGAGGAATAATTACAATTGATTCATGTGTTTGTAAAGTTCCACCTGTTGAATCTAATAATCTATCTACGGATGTTGTCCAAGTACATAATGCTTGATTATTACCT
The DNA here is from genome assembly GCA_042570655.1 of Nanobdellota archaeon. GTDB lineage: Archaea > Nanobdellota > Nanobdellia > Woesearchaeales > JBHPGL01 > JBHPGL01. The sequence continues at coordinate 28,038 of JBHPGL010000001.1, forward strand.
GGATTCATTACACCTGTCCTTGTACAACACATATCTGCATCATAATTAGTTACTTGATATCCATTTGTAATGTTTGAATCATGGAAGTCATGTACTGATAAATAACATGAACAATCACTTGCACAATTATAAATATCGTCACATTTTTCTTGTCCTTCAATTGTTGCATCTCCACAAATACCACTTGTTGATGTGGTAGGTCCACAAGGACCATTGCTTGTTGGATTATATTTATCTGAATTATATCTAATTGATGGTAAATTTGCAATATCTAAATTAGTATCTGAAGTTGATCCAAAATCATCTGAATCATGGATCTTTTGAGATTCTATACCTAAACATGTTCTTAAAATATCTCCATTTGGATTTGTTAAGTCTGGATAATTTCCTCCTGGCGCCGGAGAATTACTTTCAAAATAATTATTTTCAAATTCGTCTGGTTGGATTGGATTATACAAATGGTCTCTTATATCGACAGAAAATTGAGCATTATTTGCATTTCTATTGAAATTGTTATTATTTATATAAATGTGATTTGTTCCAAAACCACTTTCTTCTGTATATTTTAAAGAAACACCATTATTGAAATCGTTATAACTTATTGTTACATTTCCACCTAAAGGTTCTCCTATTTCTGTATGTATATCAAAAATGTTATTTGTAATTTCAATATTTCCCAATTGATAATTTGTTTCCATTGCTTGAGTTTCTAATCCAGCTTTAAAATGGTTGCCGTCAATAATATAATTATGGTATGCTTGTCCAGCTGTATTTAATGCAATACTAGCTGATACAGTTGCATCAAAAATGTTATTTCTAAATTCAATATTTTTCACATGAGTCGAAACGATATGCCCACCTGGTGATTGCGTATTAACAAATGCACAATTTTGTACAACTACATTTTGTGGATCTGGTTCACCATTAAACATTCCTTCTGAATATACTGGACCTATAAATAATGAAGCTGGTCTATAATCGCCACTATCAATTCCTTGTACTGCATAACCGCCACAATCAAGTGTTACATCAGAGGTATTAATAATTAAAGCGGTACCTGAACATCCTGCAACATTTCCTGTTAATACTGTATTTTGAGATATTATCATCCCACATAATGGACTTGGATCTTCTTCACCTAATCCATAATCTGAGAAATGTGTTGTTGTAAATGTTATTTGACCTGGAACTGATTTATCTACAGATGAATCTTTCCACTCTACCCAATCGATTCCATTAAAATATAATATGTTTAATAAGGCAGGATTTTGATGTGCTGCCTGATCATAATACATTGTTACTTCAACAGGTCCATTAAATACAATTCCTTCTGGTAAGAAAGTATATTCTGAAATTGTAGTTCCTGAATTTGATCCTATTTGGAAGTTTGAACCGCTTCCAATATTTTCTATGCCTATAGTTGTATCATATAGTAAGTCTCCTGTATTATATGTAATTTCAACTTGTGTTGAAGCTGTACCTTGAGTTATTGTTCCACCTGATGCTGGAATAAGTAGTTGCGATATTGTTGGAGTACAATCTATACCGTTAGTTCCTGGGCAGAGATCGCATATATCATCAATTCCATCTACATCTGCATCATTATTTAAATTAATATCTAATACGCATGAGTCACATGCATCTCCTATTCCATCTCCGTTAGATATAACAGTTGAAGTCGATGTTGAAACTCTCATTTCTGTATGGTATACTCCACCTTCAGGAGTTGCGATTTGGACTGTACGCCAATATCTATGTGAACCTACACTAGACCAACTTGCTGAATGCCAACCTTCAGTTGATACAACAAGACCACTATAAGCTACAAACCAATTAGAACCATCATCCGAATATTTAATTTCCCAAGTTGCGCCACCTGCATCTCCAGGACCAAAATTATATTCCCATTTTATTAAAGGTTGTTCGTTACCTGCACCAAGGTCTAATTGTAAAAATTTACCTATTAATGCTTGATCTGTATGGAAACCATAGGTTCCTATATCGCCATCAAGTAGATTTGCAGCATTCCAATCACCTAAACCATCGTGCCCAATCATTGAAGGTGCCAATTCAACTTTTATTGTTGACGCATATACTCTCATTTCTGTATGGTATACTCCACCTTCAGGCGCAGCTATTTGAACTGTTCTCCAATATCGATGAGCACCTACATCATTCCAGGTAATGGAATGCCAACCTTCTGTTGTTACAATAAAATTAGTAGCTGCAACATGCCAATTAGAGCCATCATCTGAATATTTGATTTCCCAGGTTGCACCACCTGCATCACCTGGACCGAAATGATAATCCCATTTTATTAAAGCTTGTTCGTTACCTGCACCAAAGTCTAATTGTAAATATTTACCACGTAAAGCTTGATCTGTATTGAAACCATAGGTATTTATATCGCCATCAAGTAGATTTGCAGCAATCCAATCACCTAAACCATCGTGCCCAATCATTGAAGGTGCCAATTCAACTTTTTGTGATGACACATAAACTTTCATTTCTGTATGGTGAACTCCTGATTCAGGTGCAGCGATTTGGACTGTTCTCCAATATCTATGAGCACCTACATCATTCCAGGTAATGGTATGCCAACCTTCTGTTGTTACAACAAAATTAGTAGCTGCAACATGCCAATTAGATCCGTCATCTGAATATTTGATTTCCCAGGTTGCACCACCTAAATCGCCAGTACCAAAATAATAGTCCCATTGTATTAAGGCTTGTTCATTACCTGCACCTAAATCTAATTGTAAATATTTACCACGTAAAGTTTGATCTGTATTGAAACCATTTGTATTGGTATCTCCATCTATCAAATTTGCAGCATTAAAATCACCTAACCCATCATTTCCTAACATAGAAGGTGTTAAACTTATTTCAGAACCACTTATAATTCTATCACTATCTTCTTGACCTGGATTTGCAATAGTTGGACAATTGTCGTCTACATCATTAATTCCATCTCCATCATTATCCAAAGAAGGTGCTTGACATACATCATTAGTACATATATTTGTAGTACAATCATTATTAATTATACATGATTGACCTTGTGAACATTGTCCACATATTAAACCACCACAATCTACATCTGTTTCATCTTGGTTTTGGAAACTATCAGTACAGGATGGAACTAATTCACCTTCTGCATATTCTGAGAAGTGTGTTGTAGTAAATGTCATTGTTCCTGCAACTGGATCAACTGTAACAGGAGTGTCTGTCCATTCTTCCCATGCTGGGGTTGCTTCATTATAATATAATACTTTTGGGTTAGGATTTGATATTGGATCATACATTAATGTTATTGTTACTGGACTTAAGAAATTAATTCCATCAGGTGTGAAACTAAATTCTTTAACTAAACTATATGTTTCAGTTCCTATTGAAATTGAACCTACACCTGGTGACTTTTCTATTGCAATAGGTTTATCTACAGACAATGCATTTGCAGGTATTTCCACTTTTGCATTACCAGCATTAATTCCTGTACTTACTGATCCTCCTAAATCTTTATCAACAGGTTTTTGTACAATATTATCACAATCTCCATCACAAATATCTGGTCCTGGAATACAGTTTAATGATTCCATTGCAGCAGTTGTTGATCTGTCAGCACCAGCTGGAATTTCAACTTCAATTGCATCACCGCCTGCTTTAATATCATATAAAACACTTCTACCATCAGTTAAAGTTATTGGAATATGTTCATATGTAATATATTTACCATCTATTGGATCTGTTCCTTGTAAATAAGCCCAATGGCCGCTTGGAGAAGAAATGATTGTTCTTTGTCCGTTTATTAAATTTGTAAATGCTGCAAATGAATCTGATCCTGTATCATAATAATGTGCAATTAAATCACCTTCAATTACGTTATCTCCATAAACTTCTTCATAGTCTCCTACTGGAGTTAATACTGTTAATTCTTCTGTTATTAAATCATATACAGCTATTACATTATTAAATGTTGCTGTATGCACAAAATTCATAGCAATTTTATCATCTGAGATTGGATAATTTGGATAAGGTGCATAATACATCTGATATCCTGCTGGAGGAAGTATTTCAACATGTGTTCCTGAATTAATATCATAATATCCTAAATCTGTTTGAGTTTCATAAACAATGATACCATTCTTAACTGCTCCTTTTGGTAAGTTTATATTTGTCTTTCCTGCTGGAGTAATATCATATGATAATCCAGAAGAGATATCAAAATATCCAATTTTATTTGCTTCTTTAAATGCAATAATATCTCCATCAATTGGAGCTATAGTTATACCTGGATTTGTAAATCCTACTGGATGAGGAATATTTAATCCTGTATTTGTAGCAATTTCATATAGAACTAATCCTCCAAGATGATCATATACTACATAACCATTTTCGATTGAATCTTTAACAATAGATACACCGCCGCCAAAAAGAGGTAGAACCTCATATGTTCCACTTTGAATATCATATACTGCAGCTGTTCTTGTAACACCGTCCATATAAGTATATAATATATAGTCTCCATCAATATCTCTTGCATCTACATTTGTAGCACCACCTGGAATAGGTAATTTTGTTGTTAATCCGGTTTCAACATTATAGAATGCACCATGACTTGCTGAAGCATATGTATATTTGAATAAGAAAATTCCATCTTCATAATCTTTACCATCCAGATTAGTTGCTGGTAAGTCTGGAATCGGTATATCAATAGGTGTATTTGGAGGATTAATTAAACTAAATCCTGCATCATTCCATGAAGATAAACCATATTCATAAATTATATTTACACCGCCGTTTAATGATCCTGTACCATCACAGATTCCATCATGATCTGAATCTAATTCTGTTATACAAGCTGGACAAATATCTCCGCCGCAATCAATATCTTCTTCATCTTGATTTAATATTCCGTCAACACAACTTTCAGGGATTCTGAAGTTGTGGATTGTACCATCATAATCTACATATGTATCTGCATCATTTCCGGCACCTAAAGTAGGTGTGTCGCCAACGTTAATACTAGCTGTAGCTCCGTTATTGTTTGGATCAAAATAATCAAGATTAATATTAACATTTTGTAGCCAACATCCTGCATTTGCATCACTGAATTTTAACCTTAATGGACCTTCTCCAGTTGGTAAAGTTAATGGAGCTGGATCATCTGCATATACTATTCCTGCCATTCCTGCATGATAAAAATAACCATATTGTACTGCTCCTAAATCATCATTTCTTAAATAGATTTTCCATGAAGCACAACCGTTTGCAATTGCGTTTGCATTTGTACCTGCTGCTACGTTTACATCTTTTACCCATAATGCTCTACCTGAACTAGGTGTACCTAATCCGAACACTGAGAAATGTGTTGTTTCAAATGTTAATGTTCCTGCAATATCATCAATTGTAATTGGTGTTTCTAACCATTCCACCCAACCAGGGATTGATGTATCATAATATAATACTGCTGGATTTGGATTTGCAACCGGATCATAATGCATTACAACTGTAACTGGTTGTTCAAATGTAATTCCTTCAGGTGAGAATGTATATTCATCTTCAACTGTAATTGAAGTTGTACCTGAAGCAAATGAACCTGATCCTGGAGTATATTGGATTCCAATATCTGTTTCAGCAGCTAAATCTCCATTATCAAAATTAATATCTACCTGTTGAGGTGCTGTTCCCTGAGTAATTGATCCACCTGCTGTAGGGATAGAAACTTGTGATGCATCTCCTGCACAATTATTACCTGAACTTCCAGCACATAAATCACAAACATCACCAACACCATCAGTATCTGTATCTGTTTGACCCACATTTGAATCAACAGGACAATTATCTGTAGTATCTGGTACTGTATCATCGTCATCATCATTATCACAAGCATTACCTATACCGTCGCTATCTGTATCTGCTTGACCTGAATTTGCAACATAAATACAATTGTCAACCAATGCATTTATTCCGTCACAATCATTATCATTAGCACAAGCTGGTGCTGGTGCTGAAGATGATAGTAAATTAGCAATATCTACTACACCATAAGCAATATCATCATTATTATCAAATATTTTAGGTTCAATTATTAATAAGTCAGTTGTTCCCCACCAATTTGATCTTGCATTAACATCTGCTGGTTGACCATTAAATAAATTCATATAACCATTACTATGTAAATTATTATAAGAAATAATATTGTCTGATGAACTTATACCTAAGTTTTCATATAAAGCAATACCTCTATTTAAACCAATTAGATTATTATAATCAATTATATTATTACTAGAAGATCTAAAGTAAATACCATCCGCATTAGCGTGATTACTATTTATTGTATTTCCTCTTATTAAATTATTATCAACACCGTCGTATAATTCCATTCCTTTATAGAAATTGTTAATTTCGTTATTTTGAATCTGTGAATTTATTATATAACTATACCAAATTCCAACATCTACATAAGCAGAAGTTCCGACAAAATTAATAACGTTATCTTCAACAATATGGTTGCCTCTAATATTACCGCTATTAGCTGATAAAGAGATTCCATGCGCTCTCTTTACATTAATTACGTTATTATTAATATTTGCACCATTCACTGTATTAATCATAATTCCTTTTCCAAAATTGTCAATTACACAATTTTGAATTGTGAAATTATCTCCATAAACTAACAGAGCTGCGTCATTATTTCCACCATCACCGCTAATAGTATGACCTTGACAATCTAATACACTATTTTCAGCATAAATATCTAAACAATATTCTGTTGTTGATATATCGCTATCTAAATAATAAATAGTATTATCGTCGTGAAGATAATTACCAAAACCGCAATCTGCTACAGCATCACCTATACAAACAATGTCGTTATTATCAGTATAACCGCTACAATCATTATCTATTCCATCATCACATGTTGTTTCGGTTGCTTCGTAATTTGGACTGCCTGAACAAGGTTTACAATAACCGCCTGCACCCATGTCACAGAATAAACCTATGTTACATTCTGAATCATCAGTACAAGGTTCGTCAATCATTGCTGCTCCATATGTTGAGAAATGGGTTGTTGTGAATTTTAACTGACCATCTGTTCCTTTATCTACAGCTGATTCTACCCAAAGTTCCCATTCTAGTGATACATCATTATAATAGAATACATCTATATCTGCTGGTTGTATTGTTGGGAAATCATAATATAGAATTACTTCAACTGGTTGCGCAAAGGCAAGATCTTCTGGAGTAAATGTATATTCATCAATTGTAGTAAATTGGTCAGGACCTATCATGAAAGTTGATCCGCCACCATTATATTCTACTCCTATTTGTGAATCGTATTCTAAATCACCATTGTCAAATGTTAAATCTACTTGTTGAGGTGCTGTTCCTTGTGAAATTGATCCACCTGTTGTAAGTATTACATCCTGAGATGCTGTTGCTGAACAACCGTCACCTGAACTACCTGGACATAAGTCGCAAACATTACCTACTCCATCTGTATCATCATCTTCTTGTAAATTATTTGCATCGTTTGGACAATTATCATACGGATCATAATGTCCGTCAAAGTCTGAATCTGGAAGTTCTTGTTCACATCCATCTGCTGGATTTGTGTTTTCATCTGTCCAACCAAAGTCACAGCTGCTAATTGTACAACTTCCTGCTGCACATCCTGCTGTTGCATGATTTAAGCTACATACAACTCCTGTTGGAACATCATTTGTTTCTCTTGTATATGTAGTTGCACCTGCACCTCTACTAATTGTATATTCTACATCATAATAACCTTGAGTTTTACCTGTAACTGAAACAGTTTTTGATTTTTGTCCTGCTCCTTCTAGATATTCTGCTTCTGCATCAATTCCTGTTGATGATGCGCCATTATATACTAATCCGAATGAAACTTCGTTAAATTGACATGAACTTCCTGCTTCATATACTATTTGAAGGTCATCAGCTGCTGCTGCACTTATAACTACAAAACACATTACTTGTCCATCTATTGTTACTTGAGTACAAGTACCACTACAATCATATCCACGTGGACTATGTGAAACATAATCTCCACCTGAAAAACATTGTCCCATACCGGAATAATCTGGTTCTAAAGCTGCCAATGTAGTTGCACCTGATTTAAATAAATATTGATAATCACCACACGAAGGTTTGTTACCTGTTGGAGCAATTATATCATCAACTGAACTAACTTGTAACTTAGCTCCCATTGAAACTGTTTTTGAAGGTAGTTCAACTACCACATTATCTGAAGCGCCGTCAAAGAATGTTATATCTAATGAAGCGTCATTATAAATTACATCTTGATCATCTGCTGCTAATGAAATATATAAGTCTTCAAGTGCTCCTAATGAATCTTGGTCAACAAACAGAGCTGCTCCACCATTATTTTTAATCACACCTAAGAATTTACCATTTGCAGATTTAATTTTATATTGATAATCTAAATTTGTTGGAGTTGTTCCTGTAAATGTTGCATCTGTAATATCTGTTCCTTGAGGTTGATCGATTGATGCACAACCACCACAGTTGTTTACATCTGTATTTGAATCAACATCACAACCTGTTGCAGGGTTAAAGTCGCAATCTAATAAACCTGCATCACAATCACAAACATTACTACAACCATCTCCACTAATTAAATTTGAATCGTCACATTGTTCAAACAATCCACCTTGAATAATTCCGTCACTACATTCTTCAATTAGACATGTTGCTGAACAACCGTCTTCTGCAATTGTATTACCATCATCACATGTTTCTGCACATTCAGTTGTTGTATCTCCACAAACATTATCAAGTCTTGTACAATCGCCTTTACAACCATCACAATCAATGTTATTACCATCATCACAAGTTTCTGGACCGTTTGTAGTTCCGTCTCCACAACTTTCTGTAGGTACACAAGCGTTCCATCCGTCACATGTTGGATTACATGTTTGTGATCCTGGATATCCGCCTGTTGTACAACCTTGACTGTCTCCTAATTCACAGACTTCTCCAAGTCCACCTTGAATAATTGAATCTCCACAAACTTCATCTTTACATGTTGATGAACAACCGTCTTCATTAATTAAATTACCATCATCACATTCTTCACCAATTCCAGCTTGAATTGTTCCATCACTACAAAATTCTATGATACATAAATCTGAACAACCATCTCCTGAAATTTGATTACTATCGTCACATTCTTCACCAGGATCTTGAATTCCATTACCACATGCGTCTGCGCATGTCATTGGAAGTAAATCATGGCCAAGGTATGGTTCGTAATCGATTAAACCTGGATTTTCTCTCAGTTCGTTTTCAATACTGAATGGACCTGTACAATGTTCAATATTAAAATAATTGTTTTCAGCAACAATATTATCTGCTTGTGCATTAAATATATTACCATTATGATGATAAATCTGGTTATATTGTATGGTATTTCCTGTACTTGTACTTAACAAATATATACCTGCACTTGGAGCCCATGATGCTGGTGTTGTTCCTGTTGCAGTTATATTGTTATATTCTATTATATTATCTCTGGAACCTGATAAAGATATTTGTCTACCTACTGAAGAACCATAAGGAACTCCATTATCTATCATTGTATTCGAGATAATAGAGTTATTAATAGCGTTAAACATTTCTATTCCCCATTTTGTAGCATTATATATATAGTTATTTTGTATCAAATATCCGTTAGATAAAGTTAATTCTATATTAGTAACTAAGCTATTTAATATCTGATTGTTTTGAACGATGTTTGGAACTACATCTATAATATTTCCTGCTCCAGATAAAGCAAGACCAACATTATTATCTTCAAGTAAATTATTTTCAATAACAGTATTTCTATCACCATTTAATTCAATTCCTATATCCAAACCTTTCAAATGACAATTCCTTATTGCATTATTTGCAAGTTCAATACGGTTAGATGTTCGTTCTTTACCATAACTTAAAATACCCACACCTTCAGGTGTTACATGATTAATTTCTTCAATTTTATAATCTTGACAATCTAATGTCAAATCAACACCTTCTAATATAATACATTGAGATATAAGATCAGGTGAATCCCAATCAATATTAGCAGTTAAGAATATATCAATATTATCTTGGATAATATGTGTACAACTATTAATGTTTAAACAATCTACTCCTGGAATTGAATCTGAACCGTCACAATCTTGATCTATTCCATCACCACAATAATCAGTTGCTGTTGGATTAATATTTGGATCTGCATCATTACAATCTGTTGTACCTGGATAACCATCATTATCTGCATCACTTGCTTCTGTATATGTTGCACCTAGGAATGGAATAAAGTCAATTGATCCTGTAGTTGTTGCATCAATTTCAGGTTCTGTTGTTAATCCCCAATAATTGTATTCTGCATCAATTTGCCCAGATAATGTTTCATGTATGTTTTGTGTAACACCTAAATAAGTATTATCATAAATATTATTTAAATGAACTTCTGCATCACCTGTATTAATTAAAATTCCTTCAGGTGAATTTTGATAAATGTCGTTCTGGATAATTTCATTTCCAGTTGAAAATATTAAATAAATTCCTGCATGTTGGCCGTGTGTGCCATTTCCATTATCAAATATTTTATTTAATTCAAATAAATTATTATTACTTGATGAAGCAATTATACCTTTATCAGCTGCATTTTTAATTGTATTATTATATATATAATGGTCGTCTTGTCCCATTTGGATATTTTCTCTAAATCCATCAATAATACAATTTTTAACAGTTGTTCCTGAATTTGAGATTGTTTGAATTCCACCACCTTCACCAGTCAGAGCTGCTGTAATTGTATGGCCTTGACAATCTAAAACTGCATCATCAGCATAAACTTCAAAACATTGAATTGCATTAACATCATTTTGTAAAGTATATATACCTGTTCCTCCTAATTTTCCGCAAGTTGTAATTGGTCCTGGACATAAACTTCCTTCATCAACTGAACCATCACAATTATTATCAAATGTGTCACAATAAACTTCTGGAATACCTATAGATGAACCATCGCCTGCATCACAGTCGCAAAATGCATTTCCATTTGTAGGATATATGTTTGCATTTATATCATTACAATCAAATGCTCCTAATGGACATTCTGGAACTGAACCTAAATATTCCATTGAACCATCACAATAATCATCTCCATCATCGTCACAACCTTCGTTAACACTACCATCACAATTGTCATCATAATTTGAGCCATCACATCTTTCTGGTTTACCTGGATTAATATTTACAAGTGCATCATTACAATCTATTGGTCCACATGATCCTCCTTCTACATAATAATTATCATTGTCAACATCTGTACAACCTACACAAACACTATCTTCATCAACTGAACCATCACAATCATTATCAAGACCGTCACAGATTTCTGCTGAACCTGAACCAATTAACGGATCTGTATCATCACAATCATCAATTCCACACGCTGCTCCATTAGTACTAATAGTATCTCCATCACCATCGCTGTCTACACATTGTGGTGTACAATCAATTGAAACACCGCCTGGATATGGTAAGTGTAAAAATGGTTCTCTACTAATTACTGTTATATATCTAATATAACTATCAATTGTTGCACAGTCTGTTATTCCCCAATAATTATTTTCTGCTGTAAGTTGATTTCCATAAATTGCAGGATCTTGATTGTCTATATGGTATCTTGGTCCTGGTGGAAGAACTGTCCAATCAAAATTATTCTGTGAAATGTTTGCTCTTGGAGTTTGAGTTAATGTATAAATGCTTCTTTGTTGTGTAATAAAATCATTTCTTAAAATTTGTGCAACTGTATTATCTGGATACATTACTGAATGATACCCTCTAAGCATTATACCAGTATTACCTAAACTTGTAGGATGATCGTTAAATATATTGTCAGAGATTTCAGCAATTATATAAAGATCAATTCCTATATAAGAATCAAAATCATTTCCTGAAATAATGCTGTTTCCATTTGCACCTTTAAGCATATAAATCCCATTATATCCACTATTTTGAGTATAATAAGAAGGTGTAAAAGTAAGGAATGAATTATTAATGATTTGGATGTCAGTAATATATCTGTCTGCTGGATCTGATCTTACATATATTCCTCTATAAAAACCTGAGATATCACAATTTTTTATTGTTACGTAATCTACATCATCATTGATATCAATTCCAACATCATTTGATGCAGGATCGTTATAAGAACCACCATACCCACTTCTATAAGATAAATAAATATTGTTATCTTGACAATCTAGAACAACATTATCTGCTGCAATTGTCATACATGATCTTTTACCCTGAATATCTGCTGAAACAGTATAAGTTCCTGGTTGATCTATTAATGTACAATCAACTAAATTGTTACAACCTTCGTCAATTAAACCATTACAATTATCATCAAACACATTTCCACAGATTTCTGCTGCACCTGGATTTACTGCGCCTGCATTATCATTACAATCGTTATCACCTAATTTCATCATTGAATTATAACCTGGTCCTCCACAATAACCGTCTCCATCTTGATCATTATTTAGACTTGAAGGACATTGGTCACAAGCATCGCCAACTCCATCACCTGCTGCTCTTACAAAAATTGAAACTGCGTCAACACCATAATATTGATCATAATAAACCCGCCAATTTGTCACATATACTTTTCTACCATTACTATCAACTGCAATCCCTATTGGACCTGTTAATTTATCTTGATTTGAACCCCATTGTAAATTACCTTCTTCACCGAATTTTTCAATGAAAGCACCTGTTTTTGTAAATACAAAGATTTTATTTACACCAGCATCTAATGCTTGATTGGTATTACCTAAAGCAATATAAACATTGCCAACATCATCAATCGCCATATCTTTTAACATATCATCTGCATTAAGCATTCCTAAAGTACCTGGATTATCACCAACTACATCCCATCTAGTAATAAATGTACCTGTTGAATCAAATACATGAACTTTGGAAGAACCGCCATCTAAGATATAAACATTATCATCACTATCTAATTCAATATCTTTATAATCGGGGATTTCTCCTAATTTTAAACCAACATTAAAATTCCATTTTGAAATGAAGGTTCCTGTTGAACTAAATTTTTTTACTGCTAAATTTGCACTATCTAAAATAATAACATTTCCTAATGAATCTGTAGTAATTCCTGCTGGACTAAATTGGTTATCAGCTGATCCGCATGAACCGAATTCTGAATCATAATTTCCATTTGCATCAAAAATAATTACTTTACATGTTGCTGCATCTACAGCATATACATAATTACCTGAAGGACTTACTGCAATTTTACCAATACTAGTAAATAAACCATTTCCAAAAGTTATTGCAGATGATCCTCCTAGATTTGTTCTTGTAATCCAATCATTATCATAATCAGTAATATAAACATAATCAAGGTTACTTACTACTATACCATATTTTTTACCTGCAACTGGAACGTCTGAATGAATATATGAACCATCACTATCTCTTTGATTTGGGTTTGGATCATCAACACAATTATCATTAATATCAACAATACCATCTGAATCTGAATCTAAACAATTTGGATCAAGGTCGCAATTTGAATCAGAACAATCAGAAGTGCTGTCACAATCATTATCTAATGTATCTGTACATGAAGTTTCAGGAGTTTCTGTTGGTGTTCCTGGTGAACAAGCTGTTTCAACGCCTGCAACACAAGTTGAACCTGTATTACCTGCTGTACATACACCTGGTAAATAACAAGCTGTGTCTGAAACATAATCTTCATCTGCTGGTCCGTCACAATCATTATCAATATTGTTACAAGCTGCATCTGGTGCGCCTGGATAAATGGTATTATCGCCATCATTACAATCAACTGGACCGCATGGTCCTCCTGTAATATTATAACCATCAACATCACCATCTACACATGTAACTCCTGTTAATGCAACTAAAGAACCGCCAGGATATTGTGAATCATAAACTGGTTCAATATAAACTGTACCTTTTGATGGATCTGTTTCAGAATCATATATTTTTGGAAGAATATCGTTTCCTGTTGTAGTACCCCAATAATTATGTGAAAAGTTAACATCAGTTGGATTTTCATTGTATACAAGCCAATCAATATTAGCATGATCATATAAATTATTATTAATTATATCACCAAAAGTTGAACAATCTCCATAAGCCTGAATAATATATGCCTTAGAAATTGTACCTTCATCTGTTGGCTGGTAAATTTTATTTTCTTCAATTAGGTTATTTGTTTGAGAAGAACAAGTTATTCTAAAACCTTCCAAATTAAATCCACTAATAGTATTATTATAATAAATATTATTACTTCCAACTGTTATAATACCTGAATTTCCTCCTTCAATAAGATTATGTGCAATATAATTTCCATTTTTATTTGTATCAGCTGCAGGACTAATACCTAAACCACCGCTTGAACTATAAATCTTATTATATATAATAGTGTTGTTATCATTATAATGTCTTAGTGCAATTCCTCTCACAGCATTTATAATTGTGTTACCTTCATATGTATTATTGTAAGGATTGTTTGGATTAAAATTTCCATAACTAAATATACCATTATTTGAATAACCTGTAGTAATATTAATAATGTTATTTCTAATTATATTGTGTCTTGTTGCTCCACCAGTTTGAATTACTCCAAAATCAGAAAGTGATTGATCTTTTGACATTCCATAAAAATAATTATTTTCAATTAAGTTATATGATGGAGCACCCATATAAAGTGCATAATTTTGAGCTACAGGAAGGAATGTATTATCATGAATGTAGGAATTTATACCCCTAGCTGAGATTCTAAAAGTGACATCACAATTTCTTACTTCTGTATTAGCAATACCTGTTGAAATATCAACATGATATAATGAATTACCTTGACAATCAATTGTAATATCATCTGCACTTACTGTACAAGTACCTGTTATATCACTTGTTAAGATATATGATTCGCCTGCAGTTGTTAAATCTCCGCAAGAGAATAATGTAACTGGACAACCATTTCCTGGATATACTGCTATATTTGTATCATCACAATCGCCGCCGCCATTTGGACAAGTAGGAGGGTTGCCGGCAAATCCCATGTTTTCGTCACAATAATCATCTCCATCATCATCGCAACCTTCATCAATTCCGCCTACACAATTATTATCTATTCCATCACAAATTTCTGTTTGACCTGGATAAACTTGATCATTACCATCGTCACAATCTGTTGGTGAAGTGAATCCATCTGAATCACAATCAGAACCTTCATCAATATCTCCATCACAATTATCATCTATATAATTACATGCAATTTCTGATGCTGCAGGATTAACTGCTGCAATTGTATCGTCACAGTCTCCTCCTGCAATTGTACAACATTGTGTTGCTGTTTCAGAACATGAATAAGAAGCTGCACGGGTAAATGAAGCATCACAATAATCATCTTGATCATCATCGCACCTATCTAAAGTCATTGCAGGATAGTTTAAGAATGTATTATCCCCTGTTGCTGGATTAAGATCATAATAACCACTTGGAGCTGTTGGATTTCCATTATCACAATCTGAATCTATTCCGTCACCGCATGTTTCTGGTGCTCCTGGATAGATATTTGGATTCGCATCATCACAATCTTCAGCTATACCATCTGGTTCAGTAGGACCAAAAACACAACCAGATCCTGCAGATACTAGATCGTTATCATTATCTTTACAAGGACCGTCATGTACATAATCAATTTCTGCACTTCCAATAACTTTAATATCAAAAACATCTGTTGGGGAATCTAAACCTTCAATATTAATATAAACTTTATCATAATCATTTGAACTTACCTGAACAGTTCCAACTAAAGAAGATGTTCCTTGTTTGTAAACTTCTAATATTGCAGAACCTTTAATATTAATATCTATAATATAGTCATTATCTAAAACTTCTTCAAAAGTTGCTCTAATATATTGACCATTGTTAACAACTTGTGATAAACCATCATTTTGAACACTTAACTCATCAAAAACATTTGCAATTAAAGAATAATCTGAATTTAAATATTCAGCATTTATAATCTTAATATCAACTTCAGCATAACCAGGATCGCCTGGTGTTAATGTAAAAGTATAATCTTGACCTTCAACTATATCTTGTAATTTTACCCAGTTACCATTACATGTTTCAGTATCATAATCCCATTCTGCACATTTCATTAATACATCTCCTTGCGCAGTTGCAGTAACTGTAGCAGTTGTGAAATCAACCTGCGGGTTGATTGCGTAAACATTATTAAATCCATCTTCTTGGACTCTTTGATCTAATTCAACAAAATCTTCAATGTTAGAAACAACGTCAACATCATTAAATTCTATTGACTTAACTTTATGTTGTTTTGGATTAACTTTAACCTTATGTTTTCCAGGAGCAACATTTGCATTATGAGTTTTTCCAGAACCAGAATAAGTAGCTCCATCATTAATTAATAAATCAGAATCAATTAATTGGCCGTCATGATTTTTTGCGGCACCATTAATGTCAACCGTACCTTGTGCAGTAACTTGACCGCTAATTGCTGATCCTCCACTAACAATATTATTTGAATCTGAATCGATTGCTGTATTTAATAAGGATATCATTTTATTTGCTAAGCCACTCAAGAAACTATTTGAGTTATCTTGGCTATCGGGGGACATAGCTGACGCTAGACCTATGTTACTTACTGATAAGAGGACGATGGTAATTAGTGTGAATAAATTTTGGAAAACCACACTTGCACTTGATTTTAAATTTTTCTTTTGTCCTCTTTTTTTATACATTAAAATCTACCTCCGATTATAATTTTAATTTTATGAATAGAATGAATTCTAATATTTTTAAATTTTACAATTTCCTCTTTATGCCCTTGGGGTAAATGCATTCCTCAATTCCCTCTTTTTTAAATTTAATCCCAAGAAATTTATTTTAAAATTTTACATATCAATATTTCCCTCAAAATAATGATAAAGTCAATAAATTTCCCTCGATAATATTACTTTTTCCAGTTCCCCATAGGACTTTGTGTTAGAAACGTAAACCAGTATATTATTGTGTACAAAGCCCTAACTTTCCTCAGTAATATATAAATATCATAATTATTGTTTATCATTTAAATACTTTTCGGTTTTGACTTTTTTCAATAATTTGCATTAACCATAAACATTATATATAAATAATAAAACTTTTCATAGATATGAAGTCAGATAAAGAAATCAAGAAAGAATTTAAAGTTAAGGCAAGTAAAGATCCAGATAAATATTATCCGACTGAAGTTTTAAAGAAAGAAGGGTTTTCAAGAAAACAATGTAAAGGTTGCAACTTATTTTTTTGGACAACTACAGACGATGAAGTTTGTGGAGATTCAACTTGTTCAGGAGGATTTAGATTTTTTGATAATAATCCTTGTAAAGAAAAGTTAAGTTATTTGGAAGTTTGGAAGAAATTCTCGTCGATGTTTAAAAAATTAGGTTATACTCCAATTAAAAGATATCCTATAGTTGCAAGGTGGAGGGCTGACATGGATTTTGTAATTGCAAGCATTACAGATTTTCAACCTTACGTGGTTAGCGGTGAAGTTGATCCGCCGGCAAATCCATTAGTTGTTCCGCAATTTTGTTTAAGGTTCGTCGACATAGATAATGTTGGAATTACTGGAAGTCATAACACTTGTTTCAATATGATTGGTCAGCATACTTTTGTTCCGCCGGAAAAATGGGATCAAGGAAAAGTTTTTTCTGACATAAAAAAATGGCTAAACGATGGAATGGGTCTTGATGATTCTGAAATAAAATTTCATGAAGATGCTTGGGCAGGTGGCGGCAATTTTGGACCATGCATGGAATTTTTTAGTCGAGGAGTTGAAATTGGCAATCAAGTTTATATGTTATATGAACAAACTAATGAAGGTGTAAAAGAATTAAAATTAAAAGTTTTAGATATGGGAATGGGAATGGAACGTTGTGCTTGGTTTAGTCAAGGCACACCAACTATTTATGATGCTACATTTCCTGAGATTGTTAAAAAATTAAAAAGTGCGACAAAGGTAGAGTATAATAAAGATCTTATGAAAAAGTATGTTCCTTTTTCTGGAATGTTAAATATCGACGAGGTTGAAGATATTGATAAAGCTTGGGAGATTGTTGCAAAAAAAGTAGGAACTAGCGTTGAACAATTAAAAGATGAAGTTTTGCCAATGGCTGCAATCTATTCTATTGCAGAACATGCTCGTGGATTATTGATTGCATTAAGTGATGGAGCTTTACCTTCAAATGTTGGTGGCGGATATAATCTTAGAATTTTAGTTCGGAGAATATTTTCTTTCATTGATAAATTTGAATGGGACATTTATCTTCCTGATGTATGCAGATGGCATGCAGAAGATTTGAAAAAAGTATTTCCTGAACTAATGGAAAATCTCGACGAAGTTGAAAAAATATTAAACGTTGAAAAAAATAAATATGAAAATACTAAACAAAAATCTAAAAAGATTGTTGAAAAAATTATTAAGGAAGATGTTGATACTAAAAAACTTTTAGAGTTGTATGACAGTCATGGAATTGCGCCTGAAATAATTTCTGAAGAAGCAAAAAAATTGGGCAAGATAATTAAAGTTCCTGATAATTTTTTTATGTTAGTTACAGAAATGCACGAGAAAAAAGAACAAGTGCATGCTACTAAAAAAGAAGTTGAAATTGATGTTGAAGGGATGAATGAAACTAAGGCAATGTATTTTGATGATTGGAAAAAACTTAAATTTGATGCAGCTGTTTTGAAAGTTGAAGATGATTATTTAATTCTTGACAAAACTTCATTTTATCCTACTTCAGGAGGACAGTTGCATGATGTTGGTAAGATCGATGATGTAAATGTTGTTGAAGTTATAAAATCTGGAAATGTTATTTTACATAAAGTTGAAGATGCAAGTAAGTTTAAACTAGGACAAAATATTAAGGGAGAAGTAGATCTTGATAGAAGGAAACAATTAGCACAGCACCATACTGCCACTCATATTATTAATGCAGCTGCAAGAAAAGTTTTAGGAAAACATATTAATCAAGCAGGTGCAAAGAAAACTGAAGAAAAAGCTCACATTGATTTAACTCATTTTGAAACTTTAACAGAGGATGAAATTGTAAATATCGAGAAGGAAGCTAACAAAATGGTTAAGCAAGGAATTGAGGTTAAGAAAGAATTTTTATCGAGAAATGAAGCTGAGAAAAAATTCGGAATGACAATTTATCAGGGTGGCGCCGTAGCAGGAAAAATTATTAGAATTGTAGAGATCCCTGAAATTGATGTAGAATGTTGTGGAGGAACACATCTTAACAACACAAAAGAAGTTGAAGATATAGAAATAATAAAATCTACAAAAATTTCTGATAGTATTGTAAGATTAGAGTTTGCAGCAGGGAAGGCTGCTTCAAAAGAAAAAATGAGAGAAGAAGGCATTCTAAAAGAGACAGCTAAAATATTAAATGTTTCTGCGGAGGAAGTTCCTATTAGAGCAGAAGAATTATTCAATGAATGGAAAAAGATGAGAAAAATAGTTAGAAAAATAAATAAACCAGATATAATACTTAAATTAAAGAGTGGAGAAATAAGATTAATTGAGATTAAAAATCTTCCGAGAGGGAAAATCAAAGGAGATTATACAGCATTATTAGCGAAAACAGCTACAATTTTTAATACTCAAATTGAACATGTTCCTAAAACAGCTATTCGTTTCTTAAGAGATTTAGAAAAATTTCATAAACAAATAGAGAAAAGCCTAACTTAATATTTTAGAACTTCTTTATCCCAAATTTCTACTCCTTTTCTTTTAGCTAAATTCTTTTGATGTTCTGTAAGTTTCTCTTTTGTTGCAAATATTGCTCTATCTACGTCTAGAATTTCTTTTGAAAAAGCTAGCGAAGTTAAATATGGCACATATTTCTGATGTCTTACATTTCCATTTCTCTTGGTCATTTGTTCTTTACATTCAACAATAATTTTTTCTTTCCCATTACTTGCAAATATATCTGCTTCTAAATATTTTGTTGTCCTTAAAATAGCATTTTTATCAAGCAAACCTGCATTTAGAATTGTTGTATACCCTTGACCATTAAGAATATTACTAATTTTTGATTCAAAGTCATTACCACTGGTTGGTTTTTTATAAAGATATACAACTTCAGGGTATTTTTCTGCAAGAGCCCATCTTTTATCCTTGAACAAATCCCCAATTATCTTTTTGTTAGCGTCAAAGTGAATTAGTCTGATATCATCTTTTTGCAATTTTTTAAAGAAATGAGATAATTGTTGCAGTAGATAGCTTGAAATAATATTTTTTCTAAAATTTCTATGAATGGTATGCTTACTGACACCAGCTAAAACAGCAACTTGATCTATTGATAGGTTATAATTACTAATTATTTTTAGCATATCAGAAACAGTAACTTTATCTTTCAAACATTTTAAATCATTATTTGTAGTGCAATTATTGAAATTATATACTTTGATCTTTATACGTTCTGCGTAATGTTTTAGTTCTTTAGGATCTATATTTATTATCAATTCAGCGTTTGAAAAACCATACGTTTTTTTCAAAAACCATATTTCTTCAATTGTCCTTCTTAAGAAACTAGTAACCCATCTACGAGGTTGATTTCTAAAAATCGTTTCCACTTCTTTAATTTCAATTAAAGTGGGTTTTGGTTTGAGTTTTATTATATCTAAGAAAGCATATTCTTCCAAATCTTCTGAATAAGTAACTGGATTTAACCATAGTTGATTATTTTTATTTAATTTCTCAAAAACAGTTTTTTCAAAATTATAACTTTTGTTCAAAGAAGTTTCGATATTAAAACCCACAACACAAGGACATTTTTCAGGTTTCCAATTTAAAAATTGATTTATTTTAAGAATAATAGAAGGTGATTCAAATGACCATTGAAGTTTTCCATCGAATGCTAATTTTATATTTTCTTCAGCTTCATTAACAATATCAGCATTAATATTGATTTTTTTTAAGATATCTAAATATTTATCTTCACTTATTTTTCTAATACTAGAGGATCCTAAAAGTTTTTGAATTTTATTCAAATTAATATTGATTAAATCAGATAGATCTTTTTGGGTTAATTCCATTTTTTCCCTTATATAAGATATAACTGAACCATAATAATCATTTAAAAGGTTCTCTTTTCTAGC
>JBHPGL010000002.1:0-47883 GCA_042570655.1 Nanobdellota archaeon
TAATAAATTATTATTCCTGATAATTGGTTTCTTAATCCCAACAACCATATTCTTGATTTTTAATTATTTTAAATATCACGATATTCTATTACCATTCAAATCCGCAACTTACATAATAAGAAACGCAGGAACTTGGATATTTACAAAACCTTGGTATTTTTACTTTGAGAATATTTTTCTTGAAAATTATTTCTATATTTTTTTTATTTTAGGATTTTTCGTTCTAATAATTTTATTAATTAAATCTTATAAGAAAAATCAATTTCACAATGAATCGGTAATAAATAAACTATCAATTTTAGTTATTATCATTTTAGGATTAACTTATTTTATTTGGCTACCTCATAAAGAAATGAGATTCATGATTTTATTATTACCATTTTTAGCAATTGTAACAGCATTAGGTATATCAACAATCATTAACAAATTGAAAAGAATAAATAAAATTTCAAGCATAATTTTTACAATAATTATGATTTTACTATTAATATTTCCAATCATTAAATGTTTTAATATAAATGAACAACCAATCGATAATCAAGAATATGTAAAATATTTGCATGATAAAAGTCCAATGGGAGAAATCCTCGTCGGCTATCCGACTATTAATCTCTATATAAATAAAAATGTCCATCTAATCTATTTCCCTGTTTACAATTCAACTTTAGCTGAATACTATACTAATTATATATTAATAAATAAAGATAAAATAGAATATTTCTTTTTCGACACTTGTCTTGGTGGAACAATATGTCCACCTCACGATACCAACTGTCATCCTCAAACCCAAAAACTTATAGAAACTTTAGATAACAATTATAATCTAACTTATTTCAAACAGATAGGATCATGCAATTATTACATATATAAAAATTTATTATATATACAAAAATAAATAAAAAGTGAAAACTTCACTTCCTTTTCCTAACCTTAATCATGTCACCTAATGTTAAAACAGAACGCAATGTATTAGTTTTTTCTTTTTCTTCTTCCTCGATTGGAGCTTCATATTCTTCAATTAAAGTTACTTTTAAAAAACGCTCTAATTTTTCTGCAAGTTTAATGCTAGGTTCAAACTTTCCTTGTTCAAGTTGCTGAATTATTGATTCTTTTTCAGAAACCTTTGCAGCAAATTCCTTTTGTTTCAATCCCATCCTTTCTCTTTTATCTCTGATTAATTTAGAATAATCAGGAACAATATATCTTTCTTTAACAGGCTGTTCAATTCTTCGCATTCTTTTCTTTTGAACAAAAACTTTTTTTCTTTCTACTACTTCAGGTTCAATTTTTTCAAGAACTTGACCGTATTTAGCACAATCCCCGCAAACTTTTAAAGTTGACCCTTCTAATTTAGCTCGAAAATAATTTTCAATATCCTTACCGCACATCTCACATAGTACCATATTTACACCCAATTTATTATAATAGATTCAATTGATATTTATTTCTTCTGATTTTATAATACTTTTAATATTATGTTAGCGCCAGGTTTATACGCGTAGCGTACGATATTGAAGTACTTCTATAAAATAGCCAGGAATGAAGACTCGTTCCCACGCCATTGTATTGGGAACATTTGAAAATTATTTATAATTTTCATAAACGTTCGTAATCACATGAATTAATCATCAACCACGAAGCGCGCTAACATATAAAAAACTACTAAATCCGAAACATTTAAATATGGCAGAAATTATATTTCTTAAAATTGATAAGTTATATAGTTAATTTTATTTATGTAACTTATGTTAATAAAGTAACTAATATTACTAACATAACTAATTAATTTCGGTAAAATCCCTTAATTTTACTGAAGAAATCAAATAATTGTAAGGGAAAAAGAGGGAAAAATTGGGTAGAGTAAATATAGAAATTCCAGATGAAAAGCATAAGCAGGCTAAAATACATTGCGCTATTAATGATATTTCTTTAAAGGAATTTATAATTCAAGCTGTAATCGAAAAACTTGAGAGGGAATCTAATGAAAAGAAAAAATGAATTAGCCAATAGAATAGTAATATTTGGTTCAATCATTTTAGCTATAATACTCTTAAGTTCATTATCGTTAGTTCTTTCTAGTTTTGTAACATTTGAAATTAATCCAGATCCATTAGTATCAGGAGAAGAGATTTCTGGAAATGCAAATTTAAATTTTAATTCTGATTTCTACCCGAAAAATTCATTAATTGTTTTAACAATTGATGACCTTACATCAGCACTTTATTTATGGGATTTGATTGAAGGTGAATCACAAAATGGAACATATGGTGAAGAAATTATTGAAGGATATTATGTTGAAAGTTCATTAGAAGAAATTGATTTAAGTTTATTTAATGTTAATGCACCTGATGAAGGAGAATATGTTTTAACTTTAAGTATTGTTTATGAAGGAGATATTTTAGACGAAGATTCTACAATTGTTACTGTCGAACCAGCTTCAGAAATGCCGTCATTAACTGTTCCTGAAACTCCTGAAGAACCAGAATTACCCCCAGAACCTCAAATCCCTCAAGAACCAGAAGTACCAGAACAGCCAGTAAATGAAACAGAAGAACCAGAACTTCCTGCTCAAGACCCGCCAGAACAACCAGTAAATGAAACTCAAGAACCAAATGAAACAGAAGAAGTTGTTCCAGTTGATATGGGAATAATTGTTCCTGACTTTGGTGTTCAAGCATTACCAACATATTCAAATTTTGATGGAAATACAACAGACTTTTCAGCAGTTCTAGATATTGAAGATGTACTAAACGCTGTTTTAGAAGTAGATGGTATAGGTAAAATTATGTGGACAACAGATATCAATGCTTCAGGAGCAGACTTTGATTCATATGTAACAATATCTGATAATCATATTATGGTTGATATTATAAATCTTGACTCATCTATGAATAATACAGCAGAGATAACATTCTATACAATATCACAAAATTATGACAATCCAACTCTTTATTGGGATCAAGATGATAATGGTGAATATGGACAATGTGAAGATTGTATTTTCTTAAGTGACGATGGACAAAACATAACTTACTTTATTCCGCACTTTACATCATTTAAAATTGGTGAAAGTACTTATTTGGAAATTTGGGACCAAAGAGATCCAGAAGGCGGAAGTCAAGTTAAACATGTTAATGATTCTGTTATTTTTTACTCAAATTTTAGTTATACAAATACAACTGCAATAGTAAATGATTCAGGATCTGGTTGTAACATTACATTTAAAACATCAGGAAGTTATGGTCTATGGGACATAATGACTTTTAATGCAACATCAGATTTATATGAATATTCAAGAAACTTTACAAATTCAGAACTTGTTTATTATAATGTAAGTTGTTATGATAACGAAACAGAAACATTAGAAGAAATAGATTCAATACAAATTGGTGATCTTGGAAATTATACAATTGATATAATAACACCGTTTGGTACAGATTTTGAAGCAGCCCAAAATGAATTCTTTGAATTTACAATTAATGTTACATGTAATGCTTTGTGTGGTCAGATAAATTTAACATTAGATCCGTTTGCAACAGGAGGAAACTTTAATGTATCAACAAAAATGGATTGGCATTCAGCAAATTCCACAACAGGAAATCCATATGATGCAAGAACTTCTGGAGGATTCCAACCAACTGCAGATATGTCAGGTGGAGCCTTATCAGGAGATATTGGAGCATTAGCAAATACAGAACCAATTATCCATAATGTAACAATTGAAACAGTTCCAGTATTTTATAATGCATTAACATATTGTAAAGCAAACGTATCAGATTTAGAATCAAATATTAATAATGTACGATTCAATTTATCATCAACTTCAAGAGAATTTATAATTAATGGAACATTAGTAAATGATTGGTATCAAGTAAATTTCTTTGCAAACGAAACAGGAAATTGGACTTGTGACGTAATCGCTTATGATGCTTATGGATTAAATGATACATATTCAGTTTTATTTAATGTATCAGATAAATATGATGTAAATAATGGTGTAGTTCCAGTTGGTAGCGGTAATCCATTTTATACAAACGAATCAAATCCACAATCCTGCTTCTTAAATGAAACAGATACATTCTGTTCAATCACATGGTGGGTAAATGCAACAGGAGAATTATATACAACATTTGAATTCTTTATTATTGGTGAAGGCGAATATGAAGATAGAAACTCTTCAAAGATTAATGTTACAATAAAAGGAAATGCTCAACCAACATTAAATGATATTAGTATGCCATCTGTGATCGAAGAATCTAGTAACTTTACAATTACCGCAATTGGAGCTAATGATTTTGAACAATCAAATTTAACATTCATATGTTCATATGATTCTAGTCCAAATATGACAAATACAATATGTAATGCAGGTACTACTTTTGTAACCTCTCCACCTTATGATCTAACATGTAATGTTACAGCAGATTCAGATCACGAATATAATACCACTTATTGTCTTGTTTATGATGGTGGAAAATATTCAACTGTAGTATCAGATGATTATATAGATAATGATTATCCAACGTTAGATTCAATATCATTAGTTCCGTCAACAGGTATGCTTTCAGAATTTGTAGTAACAACATCTATTAATGCAAACGATGCTAGTAATGATCAATTGAAAATTAAATGTGGAACCTCTTCTTCAAATTACGATTTATGTGAATCTACTTTAGGAGCACCGCAAAGAAGTTGCACATTTAATTCTCCTTGGAGCGATAATAGTGAACATGAAGTATATTGTATAATTGAAGATGAATATAGTTTCACATCATTTGAACGAAATACAAAATTCACAGCAGATAACATTGCTGCAACTAC
The DNA here is from genome assembly GCA_042570655.1 of Nanobdellota archaeon. Lineage (GTDB taxonomy): Archaea > Nanobdellota > Nanobdellia > Woesearchaeales > JBHPGL01 > JBHPGL01. Next base: position 4,822 of record JBHPGL010000002.1, read on the forward strand.
ATTAAGCATTATTGGTGTCGAAGGAGATACAACATCAAAATATTGGGACACTGTAAACAATAATATGACAGTTATTCAATTTAACCTTAATGAAACAGGAGATGTTTGTAGATATAATAATTATGATAGAACATATTCAACAATATCACCTACAAGAGAATGTACTGTTTCAGGTACAATTGGAAGTTGTAATGCTTGGGATGTAATAAGAGATCAAATAAATTCTACATTTATTTATGTAAGTTGTAATGACCAATATAATAATGAACAAAATATTAGTATTAATTTGGATGTATACCTTGGAGTTGATTGGACAAAACCAACAGTAACAACTTCAAATGATGGAGATATATACCTTCCAGGTTATAATGTAACCTTTAATATTACAGATGTTCCGCAAGGAACATATAAAACTTCACAATATTGTGTTGATAGTGATAATACATGTTCACCTTCAACTGAAATCCAAACAAGTGAAAATGTAACCTTTAATACAAGAGGTGTTTGGTATTTAAGATATAATGCAACTGATGAAGCTTTAAATAGAAATGAAACAAAAGCAACAATTGTATTTATTAACCAACTTATTGAAATTTCAAACCCAGTATTTAACAATGTTTCTTATGAAAATCATATTATTAATATTTCATTTGACACATTAGAAAACGATTCATCACAAACAGTAACTTGTAATTTATATCATAGAAGTAATATTACTGCAGGCGTATTTACAAGTAAAATGATGAATTTAACAAATGGCATTTCAACAAATGGCACATTTACTGTTAACTTATCTTTATCTGACAGTTATTCAATCTCAGAACCAGTTCAGTTCTATGCAAATTGTTCCGATACTATGGAGGATGTACAGTCTGATATGTACGTATATCAGATCGCTAATAGAGAACCTGTGCAGTCCTCCTTACTCCCAAATCAAACTTGGAAAGAAGACGAATCTTTAATTATAAATTTAAGCGAATATTTAATTGACCTTGATGGAGATGCTGTAACATTTAATTCAAGTGGAACAACAAATATTAATGTTGTAATTACAAATGAAATGGCAAATCTAACTCCAATTGATAATTGGTTCGGAATTGAATACGTTACATTTGGCATTAACGATACTCTATCAACCAGTAATTTAAGCAACCTAGTTAAATTAACAGTTTATTCAGTTCCAGACATTTATATGTCAACTTATTCAGGAACAGACTTTGAAGGAATTTCAGAAACATTCTCTGTTGATAAATATGTAAAAATATCAACAGTACTTGATTACATACAAAACGTTTCAGCAGGTAACATTACCTTCCTTGATCCAATTACATTTGATAGAGATCTTAATATAGATTACAACGTATCCATAAATTATAATAGTATTACCATTGATTCAACAGGTGCACCAGAATTAAATGAACCAGCAGAAATCACCTTTGTCGGAGTTACAGAAATTGTAGTAACACCTTGGTTATATAAAGATGGTGTAAGATGTGATAACACTTCAGATTGCAGCTTTGTATCGATGGATCTTGGAAATGATATATTTAAATTCAATGTAACTTCATTTAGTACATATCATATGAACAATTCAAATTATCCACCGACCATGGGTGCAGTTCAAGTTATCCCATCAACAGCATATATACATAACGATTATAATTGTAGTGCGATTGCTTCTGATGGAGAACAATCAACATTATCATATTACTTTACTTGGTATATTGATTCAGTACAAAATACAACTTGGGATACAACTGTTAATTGTGCAAATGGAACAATATGTTATACAGACACCTTAATACCAAGTTATGCAATTAAACATTTTGAAAATTTAACTTGTGAAGTTTATGCGAACGATTTAACATTCAACAGTTCCAAGAACTCAGATTCAATAACAATCCTAAATAGCCAAACTACATTTGATTTTAATTTAGCTAATCAAAGTCTTTTCAACAATGCAAATTTAACATATGACATTAATTGTTCAGATAATGATACAGATACAATAACTTATTATGATGACACTATTTTATTTGATATAAATAGTTCAACAGGATTGATTGAAGATGATCCAGATGTAATTGAAACTGGCAATTATTCAATTACAATTACTTGTTCAGATTCATATATTAATACAACTCAATCATTTGTTTATGAAATTAGAAATAGAATACCAACAACAACAAATTTAATATTAAATTCAACAGATGATCCTTTAAATAGAACAAGAGGAAATCTATACTTCTACTATACTTATAATGATAATGATAACAATGCAGAAGTTACAAAAATTATTAAATGGTATAGAGACGATCTCGAAATTGATTATTTAGAAAATCTAACAACAATTGCAAATTCATCAACATTAAAAGGTCAAACCTGGATAGCTTCTATTTCAGTGTTTGACGGATTTGAATGGAGTGTATTTGGAAATTCATCATCTATAACAATTGAAAACACAGCCCCTGTGTTCAGTGTACCATTACAAAATCAATCTGTTTACCATAGTGACGAACTTTATTATACAATCTCATGTGATGATGAAGATACAGCAGACACTATGATCTATTATGATAATTCACCAATGTTTGACATACATCCGCTAGCAGGTGCAATGAACGATAATCCAAATCAAAGTGAAGTTGGCGTATATAATATAATAATCAATTGTTCAGATGGCATGGTAAATGCAACAGATAATTTCAATTATACAATATTAAATTATATACCAGAATCACAAAATCTTATAATATCAAATTCAGATTCATTAAATAGAACAAATGGAGATATAATTTCTTATTATGAATATTATGACAATGATAATGATCCAAAATCAGATCAACATATAATTTGGTACTTGAATGATACATTACAACCATCATTAGAAAATCTTACATCAATTCCAAACACACAAACAACAAAAGCAGACAATTGGAAATTTGCAGTTAGAGTAAATGACGGACTTGATTGGAGCCAATTTGTAAATTCATCATCAATACAAATAGTAAATGCAGCACCTTACTTTGAAATTGATAATCGAACTATGGATGAAGATTCAGTTGAATTCATAAATCTGACTTTTAAATCTGATGATTATGATGGAGATAATCTTGTATGGACTGTTATCCAGGAAAACACAAGCGAAGCAGATTGTAATATTGTTTCAGATAACTTATCGATCATACCTCCATTAAACTGGTTTGGCATTGCTTCATGCACAATTAATGTAACAGATGGCGAAAGTACAAATCAAAGTACATTCTATATTAATGTAACAAATGTAAACGATCCACCTTCAACAGTAACGTTAACAAATCCAATAGAAATGTTCAATACAAGCAATTACTTTGAAATGTTTAATTGGACAATCGCTACAGATGTAGATCCAGACACTTTAACATACTATTTAATTATTGATAATAGTCCAACATTTACTTCAACAGATTCAAATTCATCAACATTAAACCTTTATTATTATGAAAATCTAACAGAGCTTACAGATAACATTTATTATTGGAAAATTATAGTATGTGATGATGGCACACCTTCACTTTGTAATTCCAGTACAACAAATAGAACAATGAATATTGATAGAACAGCTCCAGATATTACAATTGATAATCCTCAAACAGATAATAAGTTAGGATATAATGTTAATTTACAGAATACAATAGCAGATAATACAGCAGGAGCAGTCGGCGTTGATCAAGCATGGTACTTAATATATAATTCAACAGGATCATTAACTTCTTCAGGAACATTATCAGGACCAAGTTATGATAGTGTTTGGGCAACAACCTTAAACAATCCTCCAGATGACTATTACACATTAATTGTATATGCAAATGATACTCTAGGAAATGAAGATAATGAAAGTGTATCATTCTACCTTGATAATACAGTCCCAGCAATAAATATTATTTATCCAAACAATATCAATTTAACAAATGACTTTAACATTGATGTAAGATTAAGTAATTTAATGTTAGATTATAGTTATTATAACATTACAAATTCAACAGGATATAATTTAAGATCAAACATTACATATAATATTAATGCAGTAGAATATAATTGGACAGACTTTGCAGAAATAATATCTTGGAACGATGACATATATAATATCACAGTATTTGTTAAGGACGTCTCAGGAAATAATAATACACAGTTTGCAAATTTCATAATTGACCAAACACCTCCAAAATATTCAGGAGTTGTAACAACAACACCAATTTATAATGATGTAAATGTAAATTTAAATGTAACTTGGACAGACAATCTTGCAGGAATTAAAAATGTAACAATTGAAACAAATGCATCAGGCATTTGGGAATCGACATTAACTTTATACAATAGTGGAAGCGAATATTATATAATCATTCCAAGTTCAGCACTTGAAAATCAAGAAGTAGTAGGATGGAGATCTTATTCATATGATACTGCAGGAAATTATAATGAAACCCCAATTTATGCATTCCAAGTACAGAATAGAATGCCAAACGTTACTTCAACATTCATTACAACAGATGATACATTGAATAGAACATTAGCAAATCTTACATCAAATTATGTTTATTATGATATTGATGGTGATGCAGAAAATATGTCTTACATAAAATGGTATTTGAATAATACAGAAATAACAGCATTAGAAAATTCATCAACAGTACTAAATACATTTACAACAAAACATGATAGATGGATATTATCAGTAAAAGTACATGACGGTCTTGTGTGGAGCACTTGGTTAAATTCATCAGAAGTAATTATCAATAATTACCTACCATTTATTACAAACGTAATATTAAATGCAACAGATCACCCATTTAATAAAACAGATGCAAACTTAGACATTTATTATCTATATAATGATTATGATAACGATCCAGAATCAGATTATCACATTATTTGGTATTTAAACGAATCAATCCAACTAGGTCTTGAAAATCAAACCATAATTTTAGATGAAAATACTACAAAACATGATATTTGGAAAGCTAGCATTTCAGTGTTTGATAATGAAGAATGGAGTTTATATGTAAATTCAAGTATAATACAAATATTAAATACTGCACCAATACATACAACTCCAACAATAACTCCAAATCCAGCATATAGACTTGACAATTTATTATGTAACAATCATTCTACATTTGATCAAGATAATGATCCAGTAACTAATAATTATAGATGGTTTAGAAATAATACATTGCTAGCTGAAACATCTAATACATTACCAACAGGAAACTTTGAATATGGAGATTATATTATTTGTGAAATAACTCCATTTGATCAGGAAGAATATGGAGTTCCTAAAAACAGTTCAGCAATAATGATCCAAAATCATGCACCATTATTAACAGCTATGATAATGCAGCCAACAGCAGGTAGAAACAATACTTATGTAAACTTAACAAGTTACAATGCAACAGATGTTGATTTACATGATCTTACTTTAATGTGTGGTAATCAATCTGGAACTTATAATTTATGTACAAGTACTGCAGGACAACCTCAAAGAGAATGTCAATTTAATACAATATGGACAGACGACATTCCACATTCAATCTATTGTGTTGTAAATGATGGAATAGAAAATTCAAATGAAATTGAAATTGCATTCTTAGCAGATAATACAGCACCAATTATGGATACAAATGATATAATTAAACTTGACTCAGATTACACTTCTCCTTATTGGGACGCAGTTAACAACGGATTTACCAAATTATACATTCAAGGAGAAATAAATATGGATTGTAGATGGAACAATAGTGATATTTCATATGGCGAAATGTTAAATGCTACAGAATGTACTATGATAGATGAAAACACTACATGTAACTTTGGAAATCTGGTACAAGCAAGTGCATATCCAGGATATTATATAGCATGTCAAGATCAATATGGAAATCAACAAAATAGTACTACTAATATAAATATACCAACATTCGGTGTAGATTGGACAGATCCAAATGTAACAGATAATATTAATGAAACTTATCTTTATACACCACTATTTAATGTTACCATGTATGAAGATGATTATCCAACAGGTACAACTGTAACAACTTATTGTTGTGAAGACACAACAAATTCATGTACACCAAATATAGCATGTGACGATGGAGCAGGCGGATGGAATATTGTTAATTTCACATTTACTACATCTCAAAGGGGTGTTAGATATTTAAGATATTATGGAATGGACGAAGCAGGTAATACTCAAACATTAGTAAGTAGAGTAGTAAATGTTAAGGAAGGAATTACAATTAGTTCATATGAATATATTGATTATGTTGAACATGTATTTAATGTAAAAGCAAATGCATCGCAACCAGATCAATTAGCAATAACATGTAATTTGTGGCATAGGTTAAATAATACAGGTGGATATACTTCAAAAGCCATGAACCTTATTTCAGGACCTAGTTATAATGGTACTTATTCAGTAAATATCTCAAATTCAGATGGATATTCAACATTTGATATTGTAGAAATGTATGTAAATTGTATTGACCCAACAGAAAACTTTAATGGTTCATTAGATTATCATCAAATCCCTGACATTGCTCCATATGTACCAGATTTAACATATCCATTTAACAACACTTATATTTATTGGCCAAACATTACTTTAAGATTTAATTCATCAGACATTGATCTAGATACTGTAACATATTATGTGTTTGGTGATACAGTTGATGCAACTACATTAATTTATTCAGGAACAAATGATAATTATTTATGGGATCCTGGAACAGGGACTTATTTATGGAAAGTAATTGCAGGAGACTTATACTTAAATTCATCTGCTTCAGATATCCACGAATTTACATTAAATACTACAGATTCAATACCTCCAACAACAACAGATAACAGTACTGATAATTGGCAAACCTGGTTTGTAAATAATATTGTTATTGCACTAAATGCATCAGACTACGAATTCGGAGTTAACCATACAATGTATTGTGTAGATTATGATTATAATGCAGGTTGCACACCAAATATATTAAGTCCTGACAATTTTACTTCACTAACAATTTCATGTGCAGCAAATGAAGCATGTGTTAAATATGTTAGATATTATAGTGTTGATTATGCTAACAATACTGAAACAACACAACAAAGCCTTCCAATATATATTAACGGTGCTGATGGAGCAATTACAAATTCAAATTCTACAGATTGTGTTTTGAAAAATACAATTAATATGGACAATTCAGATTGTCAAAATTCATATAAAGATGATGTAACAATGCAAAATAGTGTAGATATAAATTCAAGTGTTAAATCCTCTACAGAAATCGATTGTAACATAATAAGATCAGATTTCAATTATAGTTATTGTCAAAATTCAAACATTTATGATTCAGACATTATCTTTAGTGGAATTATTAATTCAATCATGGATAATATGACATTAATTGATGCAAATTATTCTGATAGTAATGATACTAACTCAGTACAATATAGCGGTACTTTAATTGTAGATCCATCAATCTTGTTTAATAATAGTTATTATGGAGATAATGAAGTATATGATTCAAATGTTTCAAACTCAATACTTAATAGTTCAATAATAGTTAATAGTGATATTAACTTTTCATACCTTGCAGAAGATTCATATATCTATAACATGACAATATTTAATTTATCAATTGACGGATGGACAATTACAGGATCAGGATATTTAATTTATAATGGAACTACATACAACGAATCAAATAGTTTATTAGATATTTTCTGTGGAGATGGAATTTATAATTATCCTAATAAGGGAGCATTTGAAACATGCAACTCCTGTCCAGCTGATGTTGGTGCATGTCCTGTTGAAAGTAGAGGTGGTGGCGGCGGTCCAACAGTTGCTTGCAAACCTGATTGGAACTGTTCAGATTGGGGTGATTGTTCAGCTGTTGGAGAACAAACCAGAACATGTACAGATGCAAATGGTTGTTCAAGAACAAATTATAAAGTAACATACACTGGAGAAGGCGATGTCTTCTTTACAGAAAAAGATATCTTAACAATGGTAGAGACAAGAGAATGTACCCCGTATGTAGGAGAATCATGCCATGATCAGAAAATGAACCAAGATGAAACAGATATTGATTGCGGCGGAATTAGATGTAAGAAATGCGGCATAGGTATGAATTGTTTAACAAGAAACGATTGTACTTCATTATTATGTGAAAATAATAAATGTATCGATGAAGATATTACAAAAGATTATTGTAATGATGGAATCTTAAATCTTGAAGAAACAAGCATAGATTGTGGTGGAGCATGCGGTGATTGTGAAATTATTATCCAAGGATTGGAAGAAGAGTTCAAAACAAATACTTCATATACAATAAAAGTAATTAATTCAAAAGATTATCTTGTTGAAGGATTAAAATTAACAATTACACTTCCAGATGGATCTTTAATTGACATGATATCAAATGACCAAGGAGAATTATCTTTATTAATTACACAATCAGGAAATGTTAATTTATTATTTGAAAAGTTAGGTCATTTAACAGAAGAATCTTCTATTATAGTTGAACCAAAACTAATTGACCAACCAGCTGGACCATCAATATTTAGTAGAATATATTCAGCAGTTAAACAAGCAGCAAATTATATTGTTCAAAATTATAAAATTACAATACTTCCAATTGTAATTGCAATTATACTTGCATTAATGATTGTTAGGATACATGAATTTGGTAAGTTAAGATCATTTGCAATCAAAGAATTTAAAGCAGGATTTAGTAAAGAAAAAGTTCACAATCATATGAAGAGAAAAGGAATCAAGAAACGTGAATTTGTTGAAAGATATATCAATAGATTAAGAAAAAAGAAATATGGTCGAAGAGATCGATTGAGAAAGGTTAAAAAATTAGCAGAAGCATCTGACGATGAAAAAATCGTAGAAGTCAAAAAGTCAAAACATTCATTTGATAAGAAAACCGATAAAATTGATTCAGATTGGGGTAAGTTCCGAAAAACAATGAAAAAGGAACTTAAACATGAAAAAAAAGAAATTAAAACTGATAAAATTAAGGAAATCAAACGTCAAATTAAAGTTAAACGTAAGAAAGAAAAAATTAGAGAAAGACTAAGAAAAAGATTTAGCAGGAAAAATAAAAAATAAAAAAATGTCAAATAAAAACAAAAAAGGAATGAGCAATAATGTTATGATAGGAGCATCTATCATATTAGCATTAACTTTAGTAATTTTAATTGGCATAAATTTATCAGGTCAAGTTACATTTAATGTTGATAAAGCAACATTTACTGCTGAAGAATCTTTAACAGGCAATTTAAATATAGAATTTGATAAAGAATTTTATCCTGAAGATTCGATTGTTGTAGTTAACCTTGACGGTAAAAGTAGCGGACTTTATTTGAGAGATATAGTAGATAATGAAAATTTTATTACAGACGTTTATGATGGTGAAGAAGTCCAAGGTTATTTGTTAGATGAAAATTTCAATGTAGAATTATCTTTGTTCAACTTAAATGCTCCTGATGAAGAAGGAATTTATGATTTATCAGTAAATTTATATTATGAATCTTCATTAATTGAAGAATATGGTAATGAAATTGAAGTTATTGGATCAGATTTAGATACAGGTAATAATGAAATCCCATTATCAACTCAAGAACAGCCATCTCCACAACAACAATCACAACCTTCATTTAGTGTTCAATCAAGTGAAGGTTCATTGTTATACCATACATTTGGAGATGGTACAGGTGGAGTATTAAATGAAACTGAATGTGATGGTACTAGTGAAGGCTCAGTTACTTGGTTAGGGACACATGTCAATGATGATCCATTCCATGGATATTTATTAGTAACTAACGCACCGCAGGCAAAAATAGATAATATGGAAATAAGCTTAGGCGCTATAAATAATAATCCAGAAACCGAAAATATCATTGTAGATTTAAAAATATGTCCAACAGATATAACAACTTTCTTACATCCAATGGGTCCTATTGATTCAAACTGTACATCTGCATATACAGTTGTAAAGAATGATTGGAATGCAAGTCAAATATTTGGAACTAATTCAGGATTTGTCAATTTAACTTTTGACAATAATTATACAATGTTATCTTCCAACAATTATATTATTAAGGCAGAAGTAGTTTCATATTCTGCTTCAGATGGTGCTTATGATTTATGGGGTATAAATTTTGATTCAAATCCTACAAATAGATATGCAGGTTTTGGTTATAATTTTGGAGCAGCAAATAGCAGCAACCAATATATCTTAGATTTCAAATTATGGGGATATGATTTGACAGGTTTACCAACACCAATTTCAGACTGTCAAACAATATCATCTCCAGGATCTTATGAAATTGGTCAGGATATTGATGGTAGTGGGACTTGCCTCACTATTGCCTCAGATAATGTAATAATTGATTGTAATGGTTATACTATTAATTATTCACAAAGTTCAATAGGTTATGGTATAAATATTACTGGTTACAATAATATCACAGTACAGAATTGTAATATTGTGCAGGATAATAGTAGTGTGAGTATAACAAAAGGTATTTATATGGGTAATGCCAATGACAATACTGTTTCCGAAACAAATATTACTATTTCAGGTAAAAATGCGCAGGGTATACAAATAAAATCGTCTTCTGATCAGAATACTATTTCTGATGTTGTAATCAATATGTTATATCTAAATACTGGTGGTGGTTCAGCTGCTCAAGGTATTTTGATAGATGATTCGGATAACAATGATATTACAAATTCAGATATTACAACTGTAGGGGAGGATGGATATGGTATATATTTATACCAAGCAGTTGCTACTGATATTTCTGGTGTGATAATCAATACAACAAATAGCGATACAGGTAATCGCGCATATGGTGTTTATTTGAATAATGCTGATAATAATGACCTTTCTGATGTTACAATCAATACAGTTGCTGGATACGGAGTCTACCTAAGCGCTTCTGATTACAATAATGTTACAGATAGTGATATTAGTACTACTGGAAGTAGTACATATGCTATTTATCCGGTAGGTGATTCTGATGGTAATATTGTTTCAAATTGTAATTTGATCACCATTGGTTTCAATGCAATGGTTTATAGAAATGCTGCTGCAGGCTGCGATGATAATGTCATTCAAAATAGTTTTCTTGATTTTTCAAGCAGTTATGGTATTCAAACAGTCAACAGAATGAACATAACCAATAATACTATAAGGGCTCATGGTGCGAACACTGATTGTCTCTATTTCGGTGCCAGTACAAGTGGAAGTATAGTCTCTGACAATATATTTAATAACTGTACTTATGGTATAGAATTGACTAACTCACAGGGAAATAATATTTATAACAACTACTTCAACATAACTCCAAGTGGAAATTATACTCAATTTGCTGGTACGATTTACAGCAATACTTGGAATACCACAAATACTTCTGCGACAAACATAGCAGGTGGATCCAATATAGGTGGAAACTATTTGGGTAAGACAGATAGTTCTGGATATTCTGATACTTGTTCAGCCGATGTGAATGGATTCTGTCAAGAATTCGATTTGATTGCAAGTGCAGCATGCACAGCTGGGGTGAACTGTGGAAATAATACTGATTACTTGCCTTTATCATCAAACTTTTCAAACCAAGCAAATACAATCTCATCATGCCAAACAATATCATCTCCAGGATTATATACTTTAACCCAATCAATTGATGTCTCATATATAGGAACTGGCGGATCTTGCATTAATTTTACATCAGATGACGTAATATTAGATTGTGACAGCTATTCAATAACTGTTACTTCTGATAATACTCAACTTGGCCATGGTATATACATTAATAATCAGGATAATATTACAATACAAAATTGTAAAATAAATATTAGTGATGTCTCATCTTCTTCTTATTGTATAGAAGCCAATGGAAATTGTAGCGATTTAACTATTATTAATAATGACTTATATGCTGATCGAACAAGTGCTCCAGCAGCATCAGGAGGAATTAATATTGATGTATCTGCATTTACAGATGACGTATTAATTGAAAATATTAATATTACTTTATTCAATCAAATGGTAACAGGTATTGTATTGGAAAAATTACAGGATGTTACTGTAAAAGATGTATTTATTGATAATGCAAAATATGGGATTATTTTACAAAGTAGTAATTCTGGACAAAAGTTAATCATTGATAATGAATTAAACATGACTCGTTTTAATCCTGAAGGAATTAGAATTTATAATTCTGTATTTGAAAATATTAGCAATAATATAATTTATGGACTTGATGACACAAGTACTGGTATAAATATTATTAATTCAAATGGAAATAATATTCTTGGAAACAATATCAATTTTAATGCTACAACAGCTACTGGTTCTAAAGGTATAAAAATTGATTCAGGAAACAATATTAATGTTGAAAGGAATGTAATTGTAATGGGTAGTTCAGGATCAAATGCTATTGAATTGGAAAATTCCAGTCATGGAGATTATTTAAATAATAATATTACTCAATATTATAATAATGTTACAGGGGGAGGAAATTGTATTTATATGTTTAGTGGAAGTAATGATAATGAAATTACTTCAAATCGATTTATTGATAAATGCGGACAATATTCTTTAAAAATAGAAAATTCTAATGATTCATTAATTTATAACAACCTTGTTGATGTAGTTTCAGATGTTTATGACAATTCATATAATTCATGGAACACTACAAATCAATCAGGTCCAAATATTTATGGTGGACCTTATATTGGCGGAAATTATTGGCAGATTTATGGAGGTTCTGATATAGATAATGATGGTTTTGGAAGTATTAATCTTCCATTTACTGGATTAAGTTCTATATCTAATGGAGGAGATTATCTTCCATTAACAATTCAATCTGTAAATCAAGCACCAACACATTCACAACCATTATTAAACTCTTCAACAGGTCAAAATCTAACAAGTGATAATTTAACAGTATATGCGCAAGATCTAACAGATCCAAATTCAGATCCAATATTTGAAATTATCAATTGGAACCTTGATGGAACTACAATAACAAGTCTTCACCTACCATTCGAAGGTGGATCAAATAATACTTATACAAAAGATTACAGTACTATTGGAAACGATGGAACAGTAAACGATTCAATTTGGACAAATAATATAGGTCATAATAATAAAGGTGCATATACATTTGACGGAATACATGATTATATTGATCTTGGAGATCCTGGTGATGGAAGTCTAGATATGGGATCAAACAACTTTGCAGTTTCACTTTGGATTAAAACCAATTATTCTGGTGGAAACCAACCAATAATCTCTAAAAAAGGTGGCGGTGCAGATCCAGGTTATCAAATATTTGTTGTAAGTAACAGTTTACAGCCTTATATGGGAGATGGTACAAATGCTTGTGGATATACAGCTTCAACAATTGTCAATGATAATCAATGGCATCATATTGTATTTGGAAGAGATGGTCAATCAGTTAGATTATTTATTGATGGCCAAGAAGATGCATCATCACCATTTACAGGACTTCAATGTTCATCATTAGGTAATATGGATTCTACTAAAGATTTACAAATAGGAAAACAACCAACCACATCTCCATCTAGATTTAATGGAACAATTGACGATGTAATTATTTTTGATGATATCATATCTCTTGAACAAGTTCAAGCATTACATAATGATAGAACTGATTTGATGGTATCACAAGAAACATTTACAGGAAGTGAATGGCAAGCTTGCATAACTCCAAATGATGGTGCAATAGATGGTACAACTTTATGTAGTAATACTTTATCAATCCCAGACCAATATGCAAATTCATTTGATGGCGAAACAACAGACTTTGATAACGCTCCAGATATTCAAAATGTAGTTAATGTAACATTAGAAAATTCTTCAACAGGTAAAATTGTATGGAACAGTACAACAAATTGTTCAGGTGTTACTTTTGATAATAATGTGCATATCCTACACAATTATGTATATGTAAATATTACGGCTCTTGGAGACCAATTTAATAAAACTGCATATATCTATTTATATTATTTATCCTTATTTCCAAATCCTCTAGTGTTTGTTGATCAAGGACCTGGATGGCAGGAATGTGATTTCTGTTCAATTATAGATGTATCTGGAAATAATTATACAATTGAAGTTGATCATTTTACAGCATTTAAAATGGGCAATCTTGCAAACCTATCAATCTGGGATCAAAACGATACAGAAGGCGGTGGATTAATAACAATCACAAATAATCAAATTAATTTCTATGCAAATTATACTACTAGCGGACTTCCAATTAATTCTTCATATGGAGATTGTAATATTTCATTTACAGATTCTGTTAATATTGCAATGACATATAACGATACTTCAGATTATTATGAATATCAAAGATTATTTACTAGTTCAGGATTAAAATCTTATAATGTAACTTGTGACGGTATAGAATTATTAACAGCAACAGATTCCATTAATCTTGCTTCAACACAAGCTTCATTAAATTCAATTAATCTAAATCCAAACAGAGGTAAATCAGGTATAACAGTTAATGTAACTTCTGTTGGCGCATCTGAAAATAGTGGAAAAGATGTAATGTTAATGTGCGGCAACTTATCAGGATCATACAATCTATGTAATAGTACTTCAGGTCAACCAGAACGAAGTTGTACATTCACCTCACCTTACACCGATGATAGTCAACATCAAGTTTATTGTATAATCATGAATACAGACAATGTTTCATCTTCAGAAAGAAACACAATATTCACTGCAGATAATTCTCCTCCTCAAAATGTTGCAATCATAAATGTCGAAGGTGATACATCAGTTAAATATTGGGATACTGATAATGATGCAAACACAGTTGTACAATTAAATCTAAATGAAACAGGTTTAAGATGCAGATATGATGAAGTTGATTTAAGTTACAGTTCTATATCATTTGATCAAAACTGTTCAGTATCCGGCGGACTTGCAAATTGTAATGTTTGGGGAATGTCAAATACAAATGCACAAATCAACGACACTTCTGTATATATCAGCTGTATAGATCAATATGATAATGAACAATCAAACTCACAAAATACAGATGTAACATTAGGTATTGACTGGACAATTCCAAGCATTAATACAGATAATGACGGAGATATCTACATTCCTGGTTATAATGTAACATTTGATATTTCAGATATTCCTCCAGGAACAATATTAAATCCTTTATATTGTAATGATACAACAAATGTATGCGATCCAATTGCATCAGTAACAAATGGAACAATAATTACATTCAACAATCGAGGTACAGCATATTTAAGATATAATGCAACAGATGAAGCAGGAAACTTAAACACTACAAGTTCAACAGCTGTTATGATTAACCAACTGTCATACATCTCAAACGACTTAATACAAAACTATTCTTCAGATGATCATAAGTTTAACTTTACATTTGACCTATTAGATAATGATAGTTCACAAACCATTAGCTGTACAATTTATCATAAATTAACAGCCGCTCCAACTTATAATACAAAAGCAATGTCTTTAAATGGACCTAGTTATAATGGAACTTTCTCTGTTAATATAACTCCTTTAGATGGTGCTTATCAAAACGATTCAGAAATACAATTCTATGGTAATTGTTCAGATGGACTTGAAACAGTATTAACATCTATTAATGCAAATACATTCCCTAATGCACTACCGTATTTATCAACAGTAATTCCAAACATTACATGGGACGAAGATGCAGCTAATAATAATGTATATAATTTATATGATCATTTCACAGATCCAAACGATGATATTTTATTATTCTATCCAAATACAACAGCTCCAATCACAGTTAATATTGCAGCTAATGGTGATGTAAGTTATACACCTCAAGCACAATGGTTTGGTATAGAATATATTAATTTCTTAGCAGAAGACCCTATAATTAAAACAAATGTCTCTTCAAATTTTGCATTATTAACAGTTTATTCAGTGCCAGATATTTACATGAACGACTTTACTGGAACAGATATTAACTTAACTTCAACATTAATATTTAATGGTACACAATGGATTAAACAAACTAATGTTGGCGATTCATTGATTAATTCTTCAGCAGGTAATGTAACCTTCCAAGAACTTATCAATGTAACAAAAGACATTAATTTAACAGACATTTTAACATTAAAACATAATTTAGTAGAGATTGATTCAACAACATGGCCAAACTTTAATGTGAATGCAAAAATTAATTTAACAGGACTAACAGAAATTTGGACAAGTTATATCTTTATAATGAAAGATGGAATAAGATGCGATAATACTTCAGATTGTACAGTAACTTCATGGGATAATACAAATAAAATAGCAATATTTGACATAACAGGATTTAGTAATTATACTGTTGAAAATGCACAGTCAGCTCCAAATGTAACAACTCCAATTATATATCCTTCAATTGCATATACAAATGATTCATTAATTTGTACAACAAATGCAACAGATCTTGAACAAACCACATTAAACATAAGCTTTACTTGGTATGAAAATGGGGTTTTAAATACAACATGGGACAATAATGTTACATGTGCAATCGATACACAATGTAACGCTTCAATATTAGTACCTCCATCAGCAAGTTTCAAACATGATAACTTTACATGCCTTGTTACAGCATATGATGGAATTACATTTGGTCATAGTAAAAATTCAACAATAGAAATTGATAATTTAATACCATTGTTTGACCATACTCTTGACAACTTTTCATTATTACATACTCAAGATTTATATTATGATATTAATTGTTCAGATACAGATACAAACGATGTAATTACATATTATGATGATACTTCATTATTTGATATTAACAGTGCATCAGGAATAATTAATTTCAATCCAAATTTATTTGATACAGGCAATTATACAATTACAATTACGTGTTCAGATGCAGAAGATAATTCATCACAAATATTTAATTATGAAATTAAAAATACAATTCCAACCTTATCATGGATTTATTTAAATTCAACAGGACAAAATCAAACATTAGATAATTTAACATTATATTATACTTATTATGATATTAACAGCGATGCATATAATACAACACGGATAAGATGGTTTAATAATAGTGTTGAAGAACCATTATTTGAAAATTTAACAGTTATACCTTATCAAAATACTAAAAAAGGTGAAACTTGGAATGCAAGAGTCTATGTTTATGACGGTGTTTATTGGTCAATCTATAATACTTCAAATGACATTGTAATCGAAGACACATTACCATTCTTTGATCCTTCATTAACAAATCAAAGCATTTTACATACAGAAATATTATATTATAATGTAAATTGTTCAGATGTAGATGATGATACTTTATCATATTATGAAATAACAGCTCCAAACATGATAGATAGTACAAATGTTAATACAGGAGAATTAATTGATAATCCTAGCTTGTTAGAAACAGGTAATTATACTATCGGACTTCAATGCGGTTATACAACAACTTGGGTAAATACTACATTTAATTATGAAGTAAGAAACACAGCTCCAACTGTTTCATCAGTTTATTTAAATTCAACCAATATTCTGAATAGGACAAACGGCACTTTAAATGTATATTATACATATAATGATGTTGACTTTGATCCATTAAATGATATAACTATTAATTGGTATTTAAACGATACAATCCAACCTGCTTTCCAAAATTTATCATCAGTTCCAGATACAAGTACAACAAAACACGATGATTGGATAGCAAGCATTTCTGTCTTCGACGGAATTTATTGGAGTAGTTATGTAAATTCATCAACATTAACTATTAACAATCAAATGTCTTACGTTACAAATGTAAAATTAAATACAACTTTTAATGATAATTTAACAGACGAAGATTTATTCGGTTATTATATGCATAATGATATTGACAACGATCCTGAATCTGCAGCATTTATAAAATGGTATTTGAACGATACAGAACAAACTGCTCTACAAAATACAACAACTGTACTTAGCGGTAATACAACAAAACATGAAACATGGATATTTAGTGTCAGCACTTATGATGGAGAAGTATGGGCAAACTTTGTAAATTCATCACCAGTATTGTTATTGAACGATCCACCAGAAATGATTATACCTAATCAAGTTATGCAGGAAGATACATTATTATACATAAATTTAACCAACTTTACATTAGACATTGATAATGATCCATTAACTTATTATGTTCAATCTGATAACCCTTCAGAAGTTAATTGTTCAATAAATTCAAATAACCTTACTCTTGATCCGGCAGATAATTGGTTTGGAATTACAACATGTACAATTAATGTAACAGACACAGAAAGTTGGGACGATTATACGTTTAATATTAATGTAACAAATGTAAATGATCCACCTTACCAGTTTAGTCTTGTATATCCAGGTGATGAACATAATTTCAGCAGCAATTACTTACAATTTAACTGGTCAGATTCTGTTGATATAGATATCACAGACCAATTTACATATTATCTGCAAATTGATAATGATGAAGATTTTGTAGTCCTTGATTTAAATATTACTGTGTTAGATAATAACCATTATGCAGATTTAAGTGGAATCGCAGATGACTGGTATAATTGGCAGGTAATAGTTTGTGATGATGCAACTCCTTCACTTTGTAATTCAAGTTTAACAAATACATCTTTTATAATTGATAGAACAGGTCCAAACATTATACTTGATAGTCCAAATCCTGAAGAAGTAGTTGGATGGACTGTATCATTATTAACAACAATAAATGATACAATGAATACAGTTGATAATGCATGGTATGAAATTAGAGATCTGAATAATATCTTATATAACTCTTCAATTCTGTCAGGTCCAAACTTTGATTCATCTTGGATAACAACATTAAACAATCCAATTGATAGAAATTATACATTAATTGTTTATGCAAACGATAGCCTTGGAAATCAAAATTCAAATTCAGTTACATTCCAATTAGATAATAATATGCCAGGAATCCAGATAATTTATCCTGTTGACGATAATATCAGCAACAATTTCAATCTTGACATTAGAGTTAATAATATGCATCTTGACACTTCATATTATCAAATAATAAATTCCACAGGAGCAGTTATTACAAGTAATTATGCAAGCAGCATCAATCAATTAACATATAATTGGACAGATTTAATTAACATCAATGGTTGGAATGACGATTTATACAATATAACAGTTTTTGTAAATGATACAGCAAGTAACAATAATTCAAAGACAGAACAATTTAATGTTGACCAAACATCTTCATATTATAGTGGAATAACAAAAACATCAGATCCAATCTATAATGGTATGAACATTACATTAAATGTAACGTGGAACGATTTATTCTTAGGTGTTAAAACAGTTTTAATAGAATCAAATCATTCAGGAACATGGAGAAATTATTCAACTACCATCGCTACCAATGAATATTATATCATGATTGATAACATTTACCTTGACAATCAAGAAGTAGTAGGTTGGAGATCATATGCATATGATTATGCAAATAATTTAAATGTAACACCGATACAAGAATTTATAGTACAAAATAGAATACCTGTATTTGACCAAAATTTAGCTAACCAAACAAGAAACCATGGTGCAAACTTAGTTTATGATATTAATTGTTCAGATGCTGATAATGATGTAATAACATATTATGATGATACTGCTTTATTTGACATTAATCCTACTTCAGGATTGATTTTCGACGATCCAATTGTTTCAGAAGCAGGTGATTATGTAATTAATATTACTTGTTCAGATAGTTACTCCATTGTATGGCAAACATTTAATTATACAATAACAAATGGAGTACCATACCTTACAAATATAAAAATCAATTCAACAGATATGTTGAACAGAACAAATGAAACATTATATTCATATTATGTTTATAATGATGCAGATGCAGATCCAGAAACTTTAACTTTCATAAAATGGTATAAAAATAATGTTGAACAAACAGGATTTGAAAATTCAACCTCAATCCCACCAGCAAGTACAACAAAACATGATATGTGGAACATGTCAATTAAAGTGTTTGATGGAAATGATTGGTCAATATGGTATAACACTACAATTTTAATAAATAATGCACAACCGGATCAAATTGCTCCGTTAATAACTCCATCACCAGCATCTCATATTGATAATATTACTTGCTTTAACCAAAGTACAAACGACATTGATACTGATAATCCACAAAATATTTATTCCTGGTTAATTGATGGTCAACCTTATTATATACTTCATATGCCGTTTGAAATTAACAGTACAGAAATATTTGATTATTCTGGATATGACAATGATGGAGATAATTTTGGTGCAGCTTTAACTTCAGGTTATCTAGGATCTTCATATTACTTTAATAGTACAACCTACATAAGAGTTAATTATAGTTCAAACATTGACATACAAGATAACTTAACAGTCGCAGCTTGGGTAAAATCAACTGCAAATAATAAATATATTATTTCAAAAGAAGGAAATCAAACAACAGGACTTTGTTACCAAGAACAAGCAGATTCAGCATCAGCTTGCGGTCTTTCATCAGGCGCATACCTTTGCACAGGTGATTGGAATGCATCATATCCATGTACAAATATTTATGATTCAAGTTTCTCAACTTATGGAATTGGTGGTGCAGGAACAGGATCATTATACATAAATTATACAAAACCAACAAGAGCAATATCTACAAGTCAATGGCGAGTTAAAGATCTTGCATTTGATCAAAATCATAATATCCCTGCACCTTGTTGGGCTCAAGATCCATTACAGTTTAGGCTTGATTCAAATCCAACCAATACACTAGGTTATTGTTTTAATGGTGCAACATGGACAAATATAATTACAAAAACATCAGAAATATATGAAGAAGCAATGTGGTGGGAATCACAATCAGAAAATTTCACATATGCATTAACAACAAATAATGGTGGAGAGTTTATTATTTCAAAAGATGGAATTGTATATAATGCATCTGCTTCAGGAAATATTAATGATAATGCATGGCATTTTATTGCTGGTGTTTATGATGGAACAGAAATGAGATTATATGTTGATGGAAGTTTAGCTGCAACAAACACATACATATCAGACACATTACCTTTATATGCAAAAGATCTAATGATTGGTACTTATGATAATACAGGATTATTAGATAATTTCCAAGGTAACATAGATCAAGTTAAAATTGTCGATGATGCATTA
This sequence comes from Nanobdellota archaeon, assembly GCA_042570655.1. Lineage (GTDB taxonomy): Archaea > Nanobdellota > Nanobdellia > Woesearchaeales > JBHPGL01 > JBHPGL01. The sequence continues at coordinate 26,112 of JBHPGL010000002.1, forward strand.
TCAGAAGAACAAATACTTGAATTATTTAATGAAGATTTAGATTCAAGTACAATTTATTTCCCTGAAACAGAAGCATATGAATTCTGGACTTGTATTATTACAGCAGTTGATGGTGAAGATGACTTAATCTTATCAGAAACTAACTCAACTATATTAATTGAAAATATTCCTCCAACATTATCATCTGTATTATTTTCACCAGGAATTGATAATTTCGGAAGTCCAATTGTTTCAACTACAATTGTAGCATCTGATTATGAAAATGATGATTTAAGATTAATGTGTGGTAATATTTCAGGATCATACAATTTCTGTAACAGTACATATGGTCAACCAGAACGAAGTTGTACATTCTATGTACCTTGGACAGACGATACAGCTCACTTAGTTTATTGTGCAGTTGATGATTCAATTAATGTTTCAAATCAAGTTGCAATTACATTTACAACAGATAATACACCTCCATTTAACCATATTGATAACATTACTTCAATTGGCGGTGATACAACACCTTATAATTGGGACAGTGTTGATGACAATACTACAGAAATATCTATGAATGGCGAACTATTAATGTCTTGTAGATGGGATAGAGTTGATACCAATTATAGTAATATATCTTCAACACAAGAATGTTTAATGTTAGGTATTACAACAGTGTGTGATCTTGGAAGTTTAACTCAAAACATTACAAATGAAGGTTATTATATTACTTGTATGGACGCTTATGGTAATGAACAAAATATTACTACCAATGTAGATGTTCCTACATTTGGAACAGATTGGACACCTCCATCAACTTATTCAAATGTTAATGATTCAGTAATATATGCTCCTACTTTCAATGCTACATTATATGAAACAGATATCCCTATAGGAACAAATGTTACAACTTATTGTTGTAACGATACGTCTGGCGTTTGCGTTCCTACCTTAGGTTGTGATCCAACCAACATCAGTTGGAACAATATTACATTAAGCTTTGACGATCAATATAGAGGTAAAAATTATTTGAATTATCAAAGTATAGACGACGCAGGTAATATGCAAACATTAGTTACTAGAATTGTAAATATAAATCAATTGTTAACATTTGATACAAATCAATCTTATAATGATACAATAAATCATCTGTTTAATGTAGAAATAAATGTTTCAGATAAAGATACTTCACAATCAATAGAATGTTGGCTGCATCATAAACTTTCAACAGATTCAACTTATCAAAATAAATCAATGTATTTATCGTCTGGACTAATATATAATGGAACATTCAAAACAAATATTTCAATGTCAGAAGGATATGTGCCTTACGATTATGTAAACACATATGTAGAATGTTTCGATGGTCTTGAATATCAAAACTCAACAAATGATACAAACCAAATACCAAATTATATTCCAACTATTCCATTATTAATCACACCAGAAAATAACTCAATTACAAACAATTCATTAATTTTATTTGGATATAATAGCACAGATAATGATACCATAGATACTTTAACATATTATATCTTTGCAGATACAAATGTTAATCCAACCACATTAATAAATGTTACAACTGCATTATTATATCAATGGACTACAGTTGAAAATTTATATTATTGGATGGTTAATGTAACAGATAATTATTCTAATGTTTCTTCAGATATATTTATATTTACACTTGACACATCACCTCCAGTTACAACATCTAATGTAACATTTGATTATTGGTATAATGATACTGTAGGTGTATATCTAAATGCAACAGATAATTTGGTTGGAGTAAATTATACAAAATATTGTATTTATGATTCAGATTCAACTTGTGATCCAATTACAAGTGGAACATTTGGAAATTGGGTAAATATTACTTGCATACCAAATTCAGCTTGTCAACAATATATTAATTATTACAGTGTTGATCATGTGTATAATCAAGAAAATATTACTACATCTAATAAAGTAAAAATTAATACAGCTGGCGGCTTGGTTAATAATTCAGAAGCAGAAAATTGTGAATTACAAAATGTAGTTCATATGACAAATAGTGGATGTTTTGATACGTATATGAGCAATTCAACAATAATTAATAGTACAACTTACAATGATGATATCTATAACAGCTACTTAAATTTATGTAATGTTAATGATACATTCTTTAATCAAAGTCAATGTTATAATTCAACAGTTGATCCTAGTACTGTAATTGACACAATTTTATATGATTCAACTGTAACAGATGGATATCTCTATAAATTAACATTATACAGTGCAACAATTGATACCTGGGATATTGTATCAGGTATTGTTGAATATAATGGAACAAATTATACAAGTCTAAGTACATTACAACAAGTATATTGCGGTGATGGTATAACATCATATCCAATAGAAGGACAGATAGGAGATTGTAATTCATGTCCTGCAGATTTCGGTCCATGTCCTTCAAAAAGAGGAGGAAGTGGCGGAGGATTTGTTACATGTCAACCTACTTGGGAATGTGAAGATTGGGGAGACTGTTCAGCTGTAGGAGAACAAATTAGAACTTGTATTGATGCAAATGGTTGTTCAAGAACTAATTATCAAGTAACATATACAGGTGAAGGCGATGTTTTCTTTACAGAAAAAGAAATACTAACAATGATAGAGACAAGAGAATGTACTCCTTACATAAGCGAATCATGTCATGATCAGAAAAAGAATCAAGATGAAACTGATATTGACTGTGGTGGTATGTGTGGTAAATGTGATCTTGATAAAATTTGTTCAATAGATCAAGATTGTACATCTGGAAATTGCCTTGATAATATTTGCAAGCCATTAATAGCTGAAACATGTAATGATGAAATATTAAATCAAGATGAAACAACAATAGATTGTGGTGGTTCTTGTTCAACTTGTACAGTCCTTATTACTGGATTAGAAACAAAAATAATTGAGAATGAAATTTATGATATAACTGTTAAAAATGAAAAAGGATTTGCAATTGAAAATGCACAAATCACAATTTTATTACCAGATGGTTCAATAATTACATCAACAACAGATGAAAATGGATTATTTACATTCCAACAAGAACAAATAGGATCTGTTTCATTAACTGTTCAAGTTCAGGATCATGTGGTTAAAACTGAATCATTTATGGTTGAAAAGAAAATTATTTCAATCCCAGGTCCAATACCTCTAGAATTAAATATTCAAAATTTAATTTTCTTAGTTGCAGCAACTTTAATCATAATATTAATGTTAATATTTTCAATAAGTAAAATGATTGTTCATAGTAGAATATTTAATTATATTGCAAGGGAAGATTTCGGAGGAATGGACATAATTGAAATTAGACATAAATTACTAGATAAAGGATATACAGCTAAACATGTTGACCGAGAAATCTATATTTATGACAAATTAAAATCAAGGAAAGAAAGAAGAATAGATTCAAGAATCGAACAGGTTGACAAATATAAAATCAGGAAGAAATTGCATGAGATTAAAAAAGAAAAACACCAGAAAATTGTAACACCTGCAAAAAAAGTAGATAAGATTCAAGAATATAAAGAAGTTAAACATAAAGATATTGATAAAGAGATTGATAAATTAAATGTACAAGAATCTGAAATCAATAAAAAGTTAGAAGAATTAAAAGCAAAAATATCAAATTCAAAGATAAGAAGATAAGCTTTGATGAAAAAGTCACCCGGTTTATGCACAAAGTGCACCTTTTATTGGGTCAGTGAGGACCGTTTGTCATACAGGCCTCTAGTACGGGAAGGTTACAGTCGTTAAAAGGCATTTGCCAATCAACACGACTGTTCCGAACGAGACTTTTTCAACAGAGTGAAAAAATAAAAAAACAAAAATGAAAAAATATATTCATGAGGTGGAATAAAATGAGAGGAAAAATAAATAAAAACCAAAGAACAACATCAAGCAGCTTAGCTGGTGTTATGAAAAACAAAATGATAATGGTCCTTTCATTAATAATCCTATTAACTCTCTGTAGCGTTAGCTATGTTTTAGCTGTTGATAACTTAATGGCTTTACAAGGTAATGTTCAGGAAAATGGTTTAGCATTACAATCAGGAGATTTAAGAGTATATATCTATGATGCAGATACAGGTGGAGCAACTGTATATGATAGTACAACTGATTTTAATGGTAATATTGTAAATGGTCAATTTGATGTTATGTTAGGTTCAGGATCAAATGAACTTATACTAGAATATGGTAAATATTATTATTTAGATATGGCAATAGAAGGTCAGAATTTAAATTTTTCAGGTAATGATAGGCAGATCTTCCAAAGTGGTGTAGGGAATATTAGTAATGAAGATATTGACGAATCAGCAGCTATAGATCCAAATAAAATCAGTGAAGAATGGGTAGACGAATCAGGCGATTCAATGTTTGGTGACCTTAATATGACCACAGGAAATGATATTATCCTTAGAGATGCTTCTATCCAAGCAATTAATGCTGATGGAACTGAAAAAGCTATATTGACAACAAGTTCACCAGGTGGTTCTGCAGTCGGAACAACTATTCAAGCTTTTGGTAATGCTATTTTATCATTGTTGTCTTACTCAGGTGATATTGAAATTAGAAGTTCAAATGGTGGAGACATTTTATTACAAAAAACAGGTGGTAATGTTGGAATAGGATCATTTGCACCAACCGGACCTTTCGATATTAACAATTCACAACCAAGAATTCATTTAATGGAAATAGATACTACAGACGAAAATTTTAGAATTCAGGTTGATTCTGGTGATCTTGGAATAGGTACTATTGCCGATTCAGGTGCAGGATATTCAGAAAAATTAATAATTCAACAAGATGGTGATGTAGGAATTGGAACAGCTTCACCATCTGCACCTTTAACAGTTATGGATTCTGGTGAAGAATTAGCAATATTTAATTCAACAGATAATGACGGTTATATTAAAGCAGGTTATTCAGCTTCTTATGCAATTTTAGGTGGTGATTCTGGTGGCGGTTATATAGACAGTTCTATTGCTCCATTTAGGATTGAAATTGCTAACGATGAAAAATTAAGGATATTAGGTAGTGGTAATGTTGGTATTGGTACTACTACACCTCAAAACACATTAAATGTAGTTGGTGACCTTAATGTAACTGGAAATACTTATCTTGCTAACATTAATATTTCAGGTGTTCAGTTTAATGCTGGTGATGTAAGAGCAGATGGAATATTTTATGGAAATGGTTCAGGTTTGTTTGACATTCCAGCTAGTGGTATTTTAGAAGAATGGGTTGATGTTGCAGGCGATACAATGTCTGGAGATCTTAATATGGGTACTAACGATATTAACGGAGTAGGAAATTTATATGCAAATAATATAAATCTCTCAACTGGTTCAAGCAGATTAGAAATAGGAATAACCCCTGCATCAAAACAAACTTTTACATCTTGGTTGCATGAGTTTGGTGATACAGGTGGATCAGGTATTACTCAGAATATTTATTACTTAACTGGATACAAATATAGAAGAGATGGAGCAGGGTTACATATTGAATTATCAAATGGAAAATTCGATTTAAGAACAGCTTCTTCAGGTCTTAATAATTCAGCTGCAACTTTAACTTCTAAATTTCTTGTGGAGAATGGAGGAAATGTTGGTATTGGAACAACTAGTCCAGAAGGAATATTACAATTAGGGGATGGAACAGGAACACCAGAATTAGTGATAGACTCTGCATCTGCTTCAACAGGAAAAATCACTTTCCGTGATAATCTTGGAGATGATAGGGGAGTGATAAAATACGACCATAGTTCAGTCCCAGAAGGAATTAAAATTAGTGCTGGAGGTTCTAGTGATTTTGTAACTTTTACAACAGATGGTAATGTTGGAATAGGAACAACTACACCATCTGCACCTTTAACAGTTATGGACTCAGGTGAAGAATTAGCAATATTTAATTCAACAGATAATGACGGTTATATTAAAGCAGGTTATTCAGCTTCTTATGCTATATTAGGTGGTGATTCTGGTGGAGCATATTTAGATGCATCAATAGGACCATTTAGGATTGAAGTTGCAAATGATGAAAAATTAAGGATATTAAATAGTGGTAATGTAGGGATTGGAGATGCAATGGGAACATCTTCACCAGCATACATATTCCACATCAATGATTCAACATCACCACAATTAATAGTAGAAGACTCAACAAGTGGTGTACAGACAAGGGTTTATTCGAATGAGAATGAAGGGATGGTTGGAACAAGATCAGATCATCCTTTTAAAATAACAGCAGGTAATTCAGTAAAAATGGTTATTGACGATGCTACCGGTAATGTAGGAATTGGAACACATACACCACAAAATACATTAAATGTTATTGGAGATCTTAATGTAACAGGAGCTACTTATCTTAATGATATAAACATCTCAGGTGTTCAATTTAATGCAGGTGATATTACTGCTGAAAATATTATAGCAACCGAAGATATTTCCGTAGGAGGAAATTTAAGTATATTAAATTCTGATGTTGATAGGGGTGCAATATTTAAAGCAACTGGCGATAATAATAGAATCGGTGAAATACTTATGTATAATACAAATCTATCAGAAAATACAATGCAATTATTTTCTATTACACCAACAGGTACTGGATATTCTTCTACAAATAAAGCAGGGATTAACATGTATAACACTGATATTTTAAATGATTCTACAAACTACGAATTATTTATTGTTAGAGCTATGGGTACTAATTACGCAATTTATTCTTCGAAGGGTGGAACTGGAAGTTTAAGACCAATACAATTAAGTGCGGTTGCTTACAATGATCCTCAATTATATCTTAACACAGACGGTAATGTTGGAATAGGAACATCCACACCACAAAATAAATTAAATGTAATTGGAGATCTAAATGTAACAGGAGCTACTTATCTTAATGATATAAACATTTCAGGAGTACAGTTTAATGCAGGCGATGTTAGAGCTGACGGAATATTTTATGGAAATGGTTCAGGTTTGACAGATATTCCTGCAGATGGCATTTTAGAAGAATGGGTAGATACAGCAGGAGATTCTATGTCTGGTGACCTTAATATGACAGTCGGTAACGATATTTTAATTACAGATGCAGCAATAAAATCGATTGCAGATACAGGTGATGAAAAAGCTGTTTTATCCGTTAATTCACCAGGTAGTACGGCGGTTGGAACCACTCTACAATCTTTTGGAACAAGTGCATTACAATTGATCTCATATTCAGGTACAGTAGATATTAGAAGTTCTCAAGGCTCAGATTTATTATTACAAAAAGATGGTGGTAATGTTGGAATAGGTACATCAAATCCTACAAGACCATTAGAAATAGTATATGATGAAGATGATACTTCCCCCGGTAGTTTAAATTTTCCAACAATTTTAATTCACAATGAAAATATTTCAGAAGATGTTTATGCTGGTATTGAATTTTCATCCTCAGATACAGCTGGTGGAAGACGTGCAGGCCCAACAATCATGAGTATATTTACAAATAAAACAACTATTGGAGTGGATGGTGAATTAGCTTTCTATGTAAGAGATATGACAACTGGTGGTGGAGTAAAGCAAGCAATGTATATTGAAAAATCTGGAGATATTGGTATGGGAACAGCTTCACCTACAGCACCTTTAACATTACTAGATGCAGATGATGAATTGGCAATATTTACTTCATCTGATGCAGATGGTTATATTAAAGCAGGTTATTCAGCTTCTTATGCTATTCTTGGTGGTGATTCAAGTGGAGGTTATATTGATTCTTCTATAGCACCATTTAGGATTGAAGTTGCAAATGACGAGAAATTAAAGATATTAGGTAGTGGTAATGTAGGAATAGGAGATGCAATGGGAACATCTAACCCTGCATATCAATTTCATATCAATGATTCAACACAACCACAATTAATAGTTGAAGATTCAACAAGCGGTGTTGAGGCAAGAATCCTTGCAGATAATGATAGGGCCTATATGGGAACAAAATCAAACCATGATTTAAGAATTACAACAAATAATGCTGCAGCTATGACCATTCAAGCTGATGGCGATATTGGAATTGGAACAAATTCACCAACCCAAGACTTAACAATTGATGGAGAAGTAAACATAACAGATACAAACACGTTGTATATAGGTGGAGGAGAAATATATTGGAACGACACTTCCAATCAACTGGTAATAAAGGTAAGTTAAAATGAGAGATACAGGTAAAATGAAATTACCAAAAATAATAACAATATTTGCATTATTCATTTTGTTAGTGACAACAGTAATGGCAGCAACAATATCAAATTGTCAAACAATTAGTACACCTGGCACTTATGAATTAATAAATGACATAAGTGCAACCGCTACTTGTTTAACTGTATCTAACGACGATATTCTTATTGATTGTAAAGGTTATACTATTACATATGCAAATACAAGTTCAGGAAATGGCATCTATACTTTAGGTAATGATAATGTAACAATTCAAAATTGTAATATTAGACAATATAAAACTCCAGGATCTTATACAATTTATTTAAGTGGAAATAATAATTATGTATTAAGAAACAATATTACTAATTTAGATTCAACTTCAATTTATTTTGCAAGTTCAGGAAATATAATAAATAATATTATTAATAATTCATATGCTTTTTATGATCAATACGGAATAAATTTATATGCATCGTCAGGAGGTAATATATTTAATAATACTATTTATTCCAAAACTAAAGGTATACATATATTCGTACATTCGGGTGAAACATTAAAATATAATAAAATTAATAGCGATTATTTTCCAATTACATTTGAAACTAATGGTGAAGCTCATTGTAACCATAATATTGATACAACAAATACTTATTATGACACCCCTATTTATTTTAATAAAACTGATTATTATAAATTAGAAGATACAGATAATATTGGTGCAATTATTTTATGTGGTTCAAGTCATGCTTTTATTGATAATGTATCGTTAGATAAAGCAGGAATATTTATTGCGCAATCAGAAAATGTAACAATTAAAAATAGTGATATTAAATCAAATTCATCAGCTATATTTCTTGATAAATTCACAAATAATTTTACAATTGAAAATAATGAATTAAACTCTGGAACAACAGCAGCTGAATGTGGGGGAATTTATTCAAGGAATCAATTTGATTATGGTAAAATATTAAATAATAATATTACATGTTTAAGTACAAATAATTGTTATGGTATTTATTTCGCAACTTATTCAAATGATAATAATGTTACTGGCAATATTATAAAAGACTTTAGATACGGATTTTCAATTACAACTAACGGTTACAATAATTTATTATATAACAATTATTTCAGAGTAAGAAATGCATATGCTACTTTCACAGGAACTTCGTATTATAATGATTTAAACATTACAAATACTACTGCTACAAATGTTATGGGAGATAATAATATTGGTGGAAATTATTGGGGTTTTTATAATAGTACAGGATTTTCAGATACTTGTACTGATGCTGACTTAGATAATTTTTGTGATTCTCCTTTAGTATTAAACACCAATAATACAGATTACTTACCTTTAGCACATGAATCTCCACCAACCCATGATACTCCTGCATTAAGTGCCAGTTCAATTAATAATCTAACGTCAGATAATTTAACTGTTTACAACCAATCCACTAGTGATAAAAATGGAGATCCAGTTAAAAATATTATTAATTGGAAAAAGAATTCACAATCAAGATATATAATTAACACTCCATTTGAAGCAGGTTCAACAAGTTCATATTCAAAAGATTATTCTGGTTATGGAAATAATATTCAACCAGATACAAGTATGTGTACATATTTAAGTAATGGTGGAATTGATGGAAAAGGAGCTTATTACTTCCCAGGTACTTGTGGATTAAAAGTCCCTGTATCAACTTCAACTGCATCTTATACAGATAGAATGACAGTAGCAGCTTGGATAAATATATCTGATTACACTCTTCATAGACCTGTTGCAAATATTTATCAAGCCTCTAATTATCCAATCCGATTTTATGTGATTCAAACATCAGGTAAGTTAACATTGCAAGGTTATAATTCCTCTTTTGATGCTTACTCAAGCATAACATCAACAAGTACAGTTACACCAAACCAATGGCACCATGTCGCATTTACTGTTGGCGATGGATTAGGAACAGTATATATAGATGGTCAGAATGAATCTTCTGGATTAATAGTGGGTGATTTGCATGCACAAACCTCAGTACCTTTAAGAATAGGATATGATACCGGAGGAGCTCCTTTATATATGAAAGGTTACATTGACGAATTTATTTTTACAAACATTACTTTATCATCAGAACAAATTGCTGCATTATATAACAACAGAACAGATTTAATAGTTAGTCAAGAAACTTCGAAAAGTGATTCATGGCAAGCTTGCATAACTCCAAATGATGGAACACAAGATGGTCAAACAAAATGCAGTAATACTTTAACAATTCAAGGACCTCCAACACATACAACTCCATTATTGCAATCATCATCAAATACAAATAAATCAGATGAAAATATAACAGTATACCCTCAAAATCTAGTTGATCCAAACGGTCATGATGTTAAAAAGATAATTAGTTGGAAAAAAGATACTAATCCTATAGAAATTCTAAATATTCCTTTTGAAGGCGGTTCAAATACTACATATACAAAAGATTATAGTGGATATAATATTCCAGTAACAGTAAACTATACATCATGGCAAAGTAATGGCGGTTATGATGCAAAAGGAGCATATTTATTTAATGGTATAAATGATTATATAGCTCTGCCAGATAATATTTATGATACCCATACAGAAGGTGTCATCAGTATGTGGGTAAATCCAAAAGAATATAGCGGATATCCTTTTGCATTAGCTAATTCAGTCTCAGGTTCTAATATCTTTCATTTTCAGATAAGAAATGACTCAGCAAATTGCGCTTCTGGATCTGTATATTGTTTGCATGTTGGGAGGTATGTTGGTGGTCTAGGTACAAGGACTACTTATGGTTCAATTACTATTCCATTAAATACATGGACACACATTGCATTTTCAGTCAATTCAACTGGTTCAAATACGTACATTAATGGAGTAAAGGATACTAATGTTTATCATAAGCTCTTTAGTTTAACTGACAATTCTTGGTTTGATAATTTTGCAACAACAACAAATACTTATACCATAGGTGCAGGTAGAGGAGCATTTTTTCAAGGAGCTTTTAACGGCTCTATAGACGATGTAAGAATATATAATGTTTCATTGTCTGATCAACAAATAACATTATTAGCTCAAAATAGAACAGATATGATAGCTAGCCAAGATACTACTGTTGGTGATGTTTGGCAAGCATGTGTAACTCCTAATGATGGTTTTGAAGATGGAACAGAACTATGCAGTAATACCTTAAATGTATTAGCATCAACTGAAGGTCCATCTGGAACATATTTAACTAATTCAACTATTAGCCAAAGATTTAGTTTTTTAAATGTAAGTTCCACTCTTTATGGCCTTGACTTTAATTATAATATTGCTGCATTAGAAGTTGATGCATCAGAATTTACCTGTACACCTTCAGCTTTTATTCCAGATGTAGAAAACCATTATTCAACAGTTGATAATGGTGATGGCACTTGGACAACTATATTCCAGCCAAATGGAACTTATGGTAAAGATGCAGTTATTGCAATCGGAGATGATCATTTTAGTCAAAATTTAAATTATGGTAATGATGAAAGGTTAAGGACAAGAATGGTCTCAACTTCCACATATGTTGAAAGATCATATATTGAATTTGAAATAGATATACTTGATACAGAAAATATTATAAACGCAAAATTAGATTTATATAAAGGTTTAAATTCAGGTACTCCACCAACATATAGTACTGGCATTTATAGAGTTACTGAATCATGGGATGAATCAATTATAAAAGGTACTAATTATCCTAGTAATGATTCAATTTCTTATGATAGCATTTCAGTAATATCAACTCTTAAATGGTATAATTGGACAATAACAAATCTTGTTCAAGAATGGGTAAATGAAACATATCCTAATTATGGTTTATTACTTCAAAAAGATCAAACAGGAGGATTTGGTTGGCATCAATATAATTCATCAGACGCAGGAGGATCAAGACCAATACTAAGTATCACATATGTACCTAATTGTGATAAAGGCATATTTACTTCACAAGTATTCGATACAAATGGAACACAAGATTTCAAAAACATAACCTGGACAGAATTTGAAGGAGAACTTCCTAATAACCAACAAACAGAATCAAGATCAGTATCTGAAAATATTGATATGTCAAACAATATTTTCTTGTTGCATCTAAATAACAATCCGGCATTTAATGAAAACACTTCTTATCTAAAAGATTTTAGTGGAAGTGGATACAATTGTAATCAAAGCACAGGTTCAAATAAAGCTGAATACACAGATAATAGTAAATTTACTAGAGCATTAAAATTAGATGAAAATGATGTTTATGAATGTGGAGATATTGACGAAATTGACGGTGCAACAGAATTAACCTCTACATATTGGATAAATTGGTCAGGAGATGGTTATAGTGTTATTGGGGCAAAATGGAGTACTAATACTGCTTATTGGTTAGATATTAATTCAGGTAATGTACGGGTTGGTTGGGATCCAGTCACACTTGAACAAGCTAATGTAGAGTTACTACCAAATGTATGGGCTCATGTTGCAATTGTTTATAATGGTTCTAAAACAGTCACAGCTGATAGATTTAAATTTTATATAAATGGAACAGAAGTACCTTCCTCAGGATCTACACCTCCAACACAACTATCTGATGATGGAACAGAACCATTTAGATTTGGATATTCAGGAGGTAATCAAGGACCAAACTCTACATTGGACGAATTCGCACTATGGGATACAGCTTTAACTGCAACAGATGTATCAAATTTATATAAAAGAGGATCAATCAATCTTGACCTAAAAGCAAGAACTTGTGATGATGCTTCATGTAGCGGAGAAGCATGGGTGGATATTGACGACCAAGGTTACCAAGCAAAATCTTTATCTCTTGACGACAACCAATATTTCCAATATAAATTTTATTTTGAAAATAGCACTTCACAAATCTTCCCAGAACTTTATAATGTAACAGTTACGTATGAAGCAGTATCTACAGGATGTGAACCTCCAGGATCAGGTGATTGGAACATTACAGATATATCTTGTATTGTTCAAGATCAAACATATGATGTTGACGGAGATATTATAGTTAATGCAGGTACAACCTTAGTATTAAACGGTACAACTAGATTAAACTTCTCAAGTACAAACCAATATATCTATGTTAATCAAGGTGGCGAAATACAAATATCAGATACAGCTTCATTAAATTAAATGTGTAATTAGCATATTTCATTATATTTCTTTCATTTTAATTAATTTTATAAATATATTAAAATAAATCAATCCATGGTATTAGTAAAAATTCTAGGACTCCTAGATCTTTGTTCGGCAATTATCATCCTTTTACTTGAAATTGGACTTAATTTACCTTGGAATTTAACAATTGCAGCAGCATTATATCTATTTGGAAAAGCATATATGTTTAAAGGAGACATTTCAAGTATGTTAGATGGCGCAATTGGTGTTTATCATATCTTACTTTTATTTGGATTTCATTCTATATTAGGATACATTATCTTTGTATATTTTCTAGAAAAAACTTATCTTAGTTTATTTTCTTAATATTCTATGTCCCAAATGTACTATTCCAATATTCATTATTTATTATCCCATAATTTCATGAATAATAAATTTAATACTAACATTAACACAACTCCTGAAATTAAAGAATAAAATATTAAACTAAAAAAACTAGTAAGGCCTAATAACATTAATATTGATGCAACTAAAACACTTCCAAAAAACATAAAATATGCCAAAGGATATGCAAAAAACATTCTTGATCCGTCTAATGGCGGAATCGGTAATGCAGTGAATATTGCCATTAAAATATTTATTATAATTGCTTTCTCAATAAATATATTATTCAATGCTGTTAAACTAATCAATTTAAAAATAAACGCTAAAACCAAATTAGCAATTGGTCCTGCCATACCTACAAAACCATAGGTCCAAACATTTTTTCCGTAACGAAAATAACCTATCCTGTGAAATGCCATCATTGATAAAACAACACCTCCAGGCAAAATTAAAATTAAACTACCTCTAGAAACAAGAACAACCAATAATGCCAGCATTATACCATAATACCATGGTTTAAATTGAGCTTTGAAACCTAATTTTAATGCATAAACCTTTTGTATGACAACATGTACAATAAATGCAAGTGCAACAATAAGTATCATCCCAATTAAATGTTGAACCCAAATACTATCAATAACATGGATGGTAGCTCTACCATCGTCGATACCAAACATAAATCCAATTACGAGTATTGCAACAATTAATCCTTGAATTTCACTTTTACTAAATGTAAAATATCTTTTTACTTTATCGTACCAATTATATGATCCATACATAATAAAATAGAAATTCTTCACACTTTTAAATATTTACTTTTTACCAATACCAATAGTATTAATTTTTACACTACTGCCAATTTGCATAATTGACTTATTTCATAGAATCAGCGAATCGACCTGAGGATAAACTTTAGGTTATCCGAAGTTGAGAAGTAGTTAATGCCTGGTAGTAGTGTAAAAATATTTTAGAAATAAATTATTATTTCCCCAAACTTTTCTTATCAATCAACATATTCAAATGAACCAACCTTCTAACCTCATCTTCATGACCCGCACCCATAATAGCTAGAATTTTATCATTAGGATTTTTCTCCATAATCTTAACCAAATTATTAGCCATAACTTCATTCCTTTCCTTAATCAAAACATTGTGTAAGTTAGGATACCTCACTTTGATTTGTTTAATCATTAATTTAATAATCTTTTTAGGCGGAACTTTTGACAAATCTAACTTTTTAGGATCAAAACCCATTTTTTTCATTTCTCTCTTTCTAAAAAATATTCCTCTGAACAAATCACCGATAAATCTAAACTTTTCCCGCCAAGTTAATGTTTTTGTGAATCTTTTCATAGTAATTCTAATATCTTGATCAATTAAAGCTAACTTTTTCTTTTGTTTTTTTGCAAGATTAACTGCGAGTAACATTTCAGAACCAGGCTGCATTCCAACTAAATTACCCAGTTTTTTCTGAACCCAACCAGCAATTAAAGTGAAGAAATAACCAGTAACTCCAATTTGTCTTATAGCTTCAATTGCGCTACCTTTCTTTTTTTGATTTAGTAAAGAATATAATCTACCTTGATCTAATTCAACAGCAATTATATCTGGATTACCATCTAAAACATGTCTTTCAACATTTTCATAACTCTGTTTAGCTATATGGCTTGATCCAATTATTGTAAGATTTTTTATTGACATATCCTTAATTTTTGAATATTTATATATAAATGCTTCGTTTAATTATATAATATAATAATATTAAACACTATTGCCTGTATTGCATAATCAACGTGCTTCGCAGAATAAACTATTCGACCTGACGAAAGGTTATTCAACCTTGAGTCAGTTGAGAGGTAGTTAATGCTTGGTAATAGTGTTTAATTTATAATTATTAGAATTTTAAAATTCCCCTAAAAAAACCGCAACATTTTTATACGAATAATCTATCTTCTATTCTAGGAAGGCTAGACTGGTGCGTTAGTCCTGCGCTGTTACCTCAAACGGGCTATATGGAGGAGTCGAAGCTTGAGAAGCGGTACTTGTCTTGATTATTGGTCTTGGTCTGGACAATGATTATCTGTCCTTTGGGATCGATGTTTTAGAAAATCACGTCAGATCTGGAAGGAAGCAGCGTTAATCTTTAATATTGGTGCTCTTAGGGTAGCGGATTTGAGGAAAGATCAGGGTTAAACCAGTAGTTAAGGTTTGTACTCATTTTCAGGTGTGCCTTCCTACTTTTAATATTACGTTTTAAACCAAGTATAGTTTATTTACAACACCAATTACCCGAGCAAGATTATGCAAAATAGTGCTCATTCAGTTTTAAAAAAAGAGCTCACTTTGCCTTAAAAACAGCTGCTCACTCAGCTTTGCACAGCCTTTCTCGGAACATTATAGTTATAATATAATACAATAAAATTAAAAAAAAGAGAGATACCATGGCAGAACCATCACAAGAAGAAATTCTTGCACAACAAAAAGAACAATGTCCTTTTTGTAAAATTGTTAAAGGTGAAATTCCTTCTAATAAAGTTTATGAAGACGATTTATTAATTGCTATCGCAGACATCTACCCTTCCCGGCCAGGCCATATTCTATTATTACCAAAAGAACATTATCCGATTATGCCGTTAATACCTCAAGATACATTTATTGAACTTTTTAAGAAAGCAAAGATGTTAAGTAAATCAATGTCAGAAGGTCTTCTTGCATTTGGTTCAACAATATTCATTGCAAATGGCGGTCCAGCAGGCCAGCAAAGTACACATTTTATGATCCATATAGTTCCAAGGGACGAAGGTGACGGTCTTAATAACTTTAATATTCCAGATAATCCTGTTACAAAAGAAGAAATGGAAAAAGTTTATCCTTCATTATCAAATAACCTTAAAATAATGATGCAAAACCATCAGGCAAGAATGGGTGGTGGAGCAGCAGCACAACCAGCTGAAGGCCAAATGCCTCAAACAATAACAAAAGATCAGATATTAAAAATCATTGAAGCTAATCCACAGTTAAAACAATTCATCCTTGAAAAACCTGAAGAATTTAAAAAAGCAATTCCTTCTACACCGCAGCTGCAGCAACTGTTTAAAGATGTTGATGTAAATGAAATCATTGCATTAGTTAGAGGAGAAAAATACGAGAAAAAAGAAGAGACAAAAGAAGAAGCTAAAGAAGAAGAAAAGGAAGAAAAATCAGAAGATCAAGACGAAAAAGAATCAGATGAAGAAGCAGTAAAAAATGAATTATCAGGTGAATCAGACGAAGACAAAGACGAAGAAGAAAGTGAAGAAGAAAAAACTGAACAAGAAAACGAATCAGATGAAACTGAAGAAGATGAAAATGTAAATATGGACGATATTGCAAACTTATTCAAATAAAAAATTAATAAAATGACAGAATGCGAAATATGTAAACAAATAGAGAATAAAGAAAACATCTTATACGAAGATGAAACAACTGTAGCAATACTTTCAAACAAATCAATGCCAGGACATATAGAAGTTGTTACAAAAAAACATATAATTAGTATTGATGAACTTGAAGATGACGATGTTGTTAATCTATTTTATCTTGCATCTTATGCTGCAACAGCTGTCTTTGAATTCTTGCAGGCGCATGGAACAAATATTGTTTCAAACCAAGGTAGATTTACTGGTAACCATTTTACAATTGACGTATTTCCAAGATTTCAAGAAGACGGATTCAACTTTATGTGGGAACCGCAAAAGTTGGAAGAAAACTTAATTAAAGAACCTATTGCAAAAATTATTGATAAATTACCTATTGCAGGTGCAGCAACTGAATCAGCTCCAAAAGAAGCAGTTGAACAAAAAACAGATGTAATTAAAGAAAAATCTGATAAAGTTAATTATTTATTAAAACAATTAAGGCGAATTCCATGAAAATAAAATTATCATATAAAAAAGGATTTAGTTTTGGTTTAACTTCAGGAATAATTACAACTCTAGGCCTTATAGTGGGATTAAATTTTTCAACACATTCAAAATTAGTTGTACTTGGGGGAATTTTAACAATTGCAATAGCAGATGCATTATCAGATTCATTAGGAATGCACATTTCTGAGGAAGCGAGTAAAAAATCTCAAAAATCAATTTGGGAATCAACAATTTCAACATTTTTAGCTAAATTTTTATTTGCATTAACATTTATCATTCCCGTTATATTGTTAAATCTTACAACTGCAGTAATAATAAGTATAATTTGGGGTTTGTTAGCAATATCTACTTTAAGTTATTTTATTGCAAGAGAAAAACAGACAAATCCGATAAAAGTAATTGGAGAACACCTTCTCATTACAATTATTGTAATTGCAGCAACCTATTTGGTAGGTATTTTTGTTTCTACTTATTTTGTTGTTTAAAATAATTAATACTAATACAATTATTCTAGAAAACAAAAGATTTAAATATTAAAAGCGCGTATGCCTATGTATGACCACACATAAAATATTAAACATTATGATTCTGTTAGTCTTAGTGGTTTTATTATTATAATAAAATTCTCGTGCTCAAAATTCTGCAAAAGCAAATGAAGGGCATGAGAGTTCTATATAAATATTTAATAACAGACAGAATCAGGAGAGGAAAAATGAGCGCAACAATAGATGAAATATGTACACCAAAATTTATTTGTAGTGAAAAGATAAAACAAAATAAAGCCATAGCAATACCAACTGGAGCAAAAAGTTACAGATTAAAATCAGGTGAAGTTAGATTTTTTACAAGTGGTTTTAATGAAATTCCAGAATATGCAAAAATAATTGTTTTACCTGATTATGAAGAAAATATGAGAAATATAGAATATGGAAGACAAATATTAACTGATGGAATGAGAGATATTGATGATTATGAATAAGAGAGATTTTGAAAGTTGCTAAATAAGAATAATAACTTTTATAAATAAAACCTTTTTAGCAATCACTATAAGTAGTAAGGATAACAAAAATGTTAAAATATAACGAAATCGAAAAGAAATGGCAGAAGAAATGGGAAGAATCTAATATATTTAAATCTAAACTTGATTCAAAGAAAAAAAAGTTTTATGTAATGGAAATGTTCCCATATCCGTCTGGTTCAGGATTACATATGGGTCATGCTAGAAATTATGTTATGGGAGATGTTTATGCAAGATTTAAAAGAATGCAAGGTTTAAACGTTCTTTACCCAATGGGTTATGATTCTTTAGGATTACCTGCAGAAAATGCAGCAATAAAAGCGGGTGTACATCCAAAAAAATATACAGACGATTCAATTAAAAATTTCATCAAACAACAAAAAGAATTAGGTTTAAGTTATGATTGGGAAAGAATGATAAAATCTCATGATCCCTCTTTCTATAAATGGGACCAATGGATTTTCTTAAAAATGTTTGAAAAAGGTATTGCGTTTAGAAAAAAAGCACCTGTAAATTGGTGTCCAGAATGTAATACAGTTCTTGCAAATGAACAAGTTCATAGCGGAAAATGTTGGCGTCATAAAGATACAGATGTATCAATTAAACATCTTGAACAATGGTTCTTAAAAATCACAGATTATGCAGATGAACTTAATGAAAAGATAGATGATCTTACTGGTTGGGCAGATGATGTAAAAGCAATGCAAAGACATTGGATAGGAAAAAGTCATGGTACAGAAATTATTTTTAAAATCAATAAAGAGGATTGGCCAGTATTTACAACCCGTCCAGATACTTTATTTGGAGTTACTTTTATGGTTATATCAGCTCAACATCCAAAATTAATGGATTTAGTTACAAAAAAACAAAAACCAGAAGTAGAAAAATTCCTAAAAAAAATCAAATCAACTTCAGAAAAAGATATGGAAGATCTTGAAAAAGAAGGTGCATTTACAGGTGCATTTGCAATAAATCCTATGACAGGAGATAAAATCCCTGTTTATACGGGAAATTTTGTCCTTGCAGAATATGGTTCAGGTATGGTAATGGCCGTCCCGGCCCATGACCAAAGAGATTTTGAATTTGCAAAAAAATATGAAATTCCAATTAAAATTGTAATTCAACCAACATCTTATGAACTTAATCCAGATAAAATGGCAAGAGCTTATACTTCAGATGGAAATTTAATCAATTCAGAAGAGTTTGATGGATCAAATAATCGTGATGCAATTGAAGAAATTACAAAAGCATTGAAAAAGAAAAAGTTAGGTAAAAAAACAATTCAATTCAAATTAAGAGATTGGTTAGTTTCAAGACAACGTTATTGGGGAACACCAATTCCTGTAATCTACTGCGATAAATGCGGAATTCAACCAGTTCCTGAAAAAGAACTTCCAATAGAACTACCTGAAGATGTTAAATTCGGAGATGGTAATCCTCTAAAAACAAATAAAGATTTTGTAAATGCAGAATGTCCAAAATGTAAAGGTAAAGCAAAACGTGAAACAGATACAATGGATACATTTGTAAATTCATCATGGTACTTTTTAAGATATTGCGATCCAAAAAATAATGATGCGATCTTTGATAAGAAAAAAGTAAAATATTGGATGCCGATTGACATATACATTGGCGGAAAAGAACATGCATGCATGCATTTAATCTACTTTAGATTTTATACAAAATTCTTGCGTGACATTGGCATGTTAGATTTTGACGAACCAACTACATACCAATTTAATCAAGGTATGTTGCACGGTCCAGATGGTGCAGTTATGTCAAAGTCAAGAGGGAATATTGTTCTCCCAGAAAAAATATCAAAACAATATGGTATTGATACTGCAAGATTATTTTTAATGTTTGTAGCTTCGCCTGAAAAAGATATGGAATGGTCTGATAAAGGTGTTCAAGGAACAGCTAAATTCATGAATAAAGTAATTGCAATGTTTGAAAAGAAAATAACTACAAAATCTTCAAAATTACTTGATACAAAAATTAATAAAACAATTAAACAAGTTAAAGATAAGATAGACAACATGCAATATAATCTTGCAATAATTGATCTAATGGAATTCATCAAATTCTTAGAAACACAAGAAACTTTAACAAAAGATTGTTTAGAAAAATTATTATTAATATTGAGTCCGTTCTGTCCGCATGTTTGTGAAGAACTATGGGAAAAATTAGGAAATAAAGAATTCATATCACAGCAAAAATGGCCAAAGTTTGACGAATCTAAGATAGACGAGAAATCCGAAGCAATGGAAGATATTGCTTACGACATTTCAGCTAACATTAACGACATTATGGGGATCTTGAAAAAAGATAAATTAAAACAAATTACTTTAATAGTTACAGATCCATGGAAAATAAAAATGATGGAAATTGTTAAGAAACAAATTAAAAAATCGTTTAATGTTGGCGATGTAATGAAAGCTGTTATGAAAGATGACAAACTTAAAAAACATGGCAAAGACATTCAGAAAATTATCCCTCGGCTTCTGAAAAAGCAAGCTATGATTCCAAAAGTAATATTATCCCAATCTGAAGAGATTAAAGCACTTGAAAACAAAAAAGATTTCTTAAAAGAACAGTTTGATTGCAAAATCATTATCGAAAAAGAAAAAGATAGTACGGAACAAAAAGCCTCACAAGCAATGCCAGGAAAACCTGCGATAATAGTTGAATAAATATATTCTCAAATAAACAAATCAATATAAACTCAATAAATAATCATATTCTCATGGAAGAAAATCTTGAAACAACTGTTGAACAGACAACAGATTATAAACTACCACTCATGTGTAGACTTCATAAAAAAGGTTTATTTTATAAGATTTGTAGAGAACTTCTATTCACTTGTTATGTAATTCAAGATATTTACCATGATTTCATCCCTAGAAAACCTAAGGAAAAAAAATTCAACCCAAACAAATCTCTCTATAGACATGCTCAAATGTCAGATGTTCCTCCTGACAGTCCTTTAGCAAGAGGAGATCCAATGCAAGGTAAAAATCCTTACGAATAAATCAAATATCTATAACAATTTCTAAAATAATAATAATATAATAATAAA
>JBHPGL010000003.1:0-41969 GCA_042570655.1 Nanobdellota archaeon
GAGATATCATGAATAAAAAAATAATAATATTAATAATATTGGTATGTTTTTCGTCTAGTTTTGTATTTTCAGATTTTTTATTTTTTAATTTTATTTTATCTGATGATCAAGATAGAGTTGTACATTCAATCATTTATGATACTGATGAATTATTTCCATCTTCAAATGATATTGGTGAACATAAAGTTATGATATTAAATAATAATGATGAAGAAGTTTTTTCAAATTTATATTTGCCTGCTACTGTTGACGATTATATTATCACAGATATAGTAGAAGTTCAAGAACCTAAAATATTGCAATTATATTATCAAAACGAATTAATTTATGAAAAAAATATTCAAGAATGTTTAAATATTATCGGATGTGATGAAATTATTGATGAAAATTATATTGATAAACCAATTGAAGAAGAGCCAGATCAAGAACAAAACACATTTATCAGACCAATATATTTCCTAGCTTTATTTTTAATCATTATTGTCGTAATATTGGTTTATTTCGGATATTATCATAAAAGTGATGAAAGAGTTATGTCATACGTAAAAAAATTAACTAAATTAGGATATCATCTTGATCATATTAAAGATAAATTAATTCAATCAGGTTGGACAAGAAAATATGTTGAAAAAATTATGAGGAAAATTAAATGAAAAAATTTATTTTATTCATGATATCTCCCATTCATTAACCCATCTTCCAAAAAATAACTCATTCATTTCATCCCAATGACTATATTCATTATACCTGGCTGCTTCTCCACTATATAATTGCATAAGTTCTACTTCAGTTACAATATTTACTTTTGAATATCCATCTGAAGATCTTCCAGAATGCATAATCAATAATTCAGGTTCGGTTTGATATACTATCGCAGTATGCCAACAAGCTGTATTCGAAATAGTTGCAGCATAAGTAAAACCTTGACAAACAAAATCTCCTGGTCTAATATTTTCATAATTTTCATATTCCCCATTATCGTAATCGTAATGCGCAACTTGTTCAACAACACCGTTATCAAACCATTTACTTCCTCTATCATTAATTGTTCCATCCATCCTAGTGTTGGTTGCATCCCTATATATGGCTTTTACCAAACCAAAACAATCTATGTTACACCCGTCAAAATATTCTGAAGTTGACGAACCCCCATAACAAGTATTTGAATGACTATATACATGATCAATATATTTCTCTGATTCTTCAACCAACTCAACCTGAGTTACAGGATTCCCAATCATATTACTAGTATCAATAAAAACAGTAGTATCTGCATAAGAAGCGCTTCCACCTGGATTGGTTGTACCAGGATCAGGTATTCCTGGATCAGTTGTTCCAGGAGTTGTAGGATCAGTTACCCCAGGACTTGTTGGATCAGGAGTAATTGAAACAGGAGTATGTACTGTTGTTGACCCATAAATATCTTGATAATTAGTTCCTGACAATTGAGAACCACTTGATAAAATACCTTTCTTTAAAATATCAATCCTTAACCTATTAGTTGAATCACCTTGAACAATAGTCCTACCATTAACAACTTTATAATCAAGTTCGTATTTAGAATAATCTAACGCAACATTACTATTAACAAAACCAAAAATATACTTTTCAATTTCTTTTAAAAATTTTTTTTCAATTTCCTTTATTGGATCAGGATAACATTCTTTAATACCATCTGTCCATAATTTAACTCCTGCAAACTTTCCACATTTGACTTCATTCATACCACTATTTTTAGCCAAATCAAAATATATTTGATCAAGTACAAATTCTGCAGATTTATCAATATAATTTAAACTTTTTTCACCTTCTGAATAAGATTCAATAACTTCAATCTGATTATCACCAATTCGACTTCCTAACTTAGCATGTTCAGAAGTAACATGGTACATAAGTGTAACTATTAAAATAACTGCAGCAACTGTGAAAGATGCTTCATACCAAAATCCTTTTTTCTTTAACTTTCTAATTTTACAACCGCCTCTTTTATTGCATCATTAAATTTAATCAAATCAATCTCTCCTGTACTTTCACAAAATACAAAAGACATTGTCATTTTAGTACCATCAAAATAAGGTACATCAATTGATTTCCTTATTTTCTTATCATCATCACATTTATCTCCACTATGAGTATATTTTCCATATGATTTTGTTGTAGTTTTTGTTGAACTTGATGCAGTATCTGGATTCATCGTTGTTGTAGATGTAGTAAAATCTTTTTTAGTAGTACATTCATATTCAAATTCATTTAAACTCGTGTAAGAATCCATGATGTTATCAATAATATCTTTATAACTTTCCAATTCTGTTTTATCATTTAAAGCACATCTCCTTAACAAAAACTCACCAACATCCATATAATCACCTACAGGCGTTCTTAAAAAATTAACCATAAATACTTCAGTATCAAGTTCAGCTTCAGCAAATTCAAGATAAATCTCTCTATTATCTTTTCCAACTTTTATAACAACATAAGCCATTGTTAATAAGAAAAATATAACTAAAGTAGATAAAACTATTAAAGTCATAGTTCCAAATATCCCTTTTTTATTTCGTCTCATTTTGAATAATCATATATTGTTAAATTTAATGTTCCAGGCAGCAATTTATCATCTTTTCTAACTAAAACAAACATTTTCTTTTCAAACATATGTTGTGTAGGATCAGTTGCTAATGAAAAAGTTTTAAATAATTCTTCATGATAATATTGAATTTCATTCTCAACTTTATCTTTTTCAATATATTCTAATTTAGCTCTGAAAGCTATTGCGTTAACACTTTCTTCTTTTGTTTGACCAACACCAAAATTTTTATCTGCAACTTCTTTTTGAAATTTAGTATGATCAATTATACCAGAATAACTTCTTGAAATGCTAGGATCAAGATAAATATAAATTGCAGGTGAATGTACAACTCTGCTAGCAATCATGCTAGCTTTCAAATCAGTATCTTGGTTAGGCAATTCTAAAGCTAAGTTATAAATTCCGTTAACAAAACCTAGGAACATAACTAAAACTAAAACTCTAACAAACCACCATATCCACCTTTCATTTATCCCTTTTTTATCCATATAACTCATTTATAGCCCCCTTAATTATATCTGGGATTATTCTTACATTCCATAAACTTGAATCCTTATCTTCATTAAAATCTCTACTTGCAGTAGTTTCATCTAATTCAATTATGATAGTTGGTCCATCAATCTTTGTTGAACCACCTCTTTCCAATTCAAAAGAAATATCTCTAGTGTTTAACTCTCTAAAAATTATAACTGCCAAATCATGACTACCAAAATTATCCTCAGCAAAATGTATTGTGTTAGAATCACCTTGTTTAATATTAATTAATATGTTTAAATCATCAGACTCTTTTGCATTTAAAATAACGCTTTTCAAATTAGAATCTCCTTTAATATTTCCTGCAATAGCTGTAATTATTATATTATCATTATCATAAATCAATCCTAAAGTAACTTGATTTACTTTAATATCAGGTACAAATCCAGATTTAGCAACATAATCTAGTTCTTTATCTAAATCTGTAGCTATGTTAACTCCAATTGCATAACCTTTAACAAAATTTAATGCGTAAGGTAAATCAATGTCAGATCCTATGAAAGGTACACTTGTATCTGGTAAAAATGATTGTGTCGTTCTAATTCTAGAATATTTGTAAACATCATCTTTTTTAGATAATAATTTTTTTACGTAAACAACACCTTCTTTAAATTCATATCCATAATGGCTTAATAGTTCTTGGCTAAAATCATATGAAATTCCGCCAGGTGAAACATAAATTGCGTCCATCATTAATGATAGATCTTTTGCGAGGAATTCTCGTTCCATTCTATCATCTGAGAATATTATGTTTATGTATAGAAGCATTGGTATGAAGATGAGAATGAAAACAATAATTATTTGGATGATTGGTTCTAATAGAGTTTCAGCTACAGTACCCCTTTTACACCTCTTAATGTTCATATTTTTGTTTTTAAATGATTCGACTTTATAAGTTTTACTCAGAATAAGTTATTACTTTAGAGGAGAATCATTGGATTTTTACAGTTTCCAAATTAATACTATCTGATTTACCCGTTAATTTAATATTATTAAAATTTTGAATAGAACCTAAATTCTTGTCACCAGTAATTTTTTTGTTCACTTTTTTACACCTATTCAATTCTTCTGTTCCAACACTACCATCTTTAATCATACAAACACAATAACGACTTCCACAAGCTTTTTTAGCATTATCACCTTCAAAAATCACTATATAGTTTCTAATAGTCCCATGAATCACAAATGGAAACGTAATTTCTTCACCACTTTCAATTCTATTTAATTCTTCAGATAATCTATCAAATCCATTCACAATGTAAGGATTTGGAGCTTTAATAACAGCTCTATAAATACCTGCAATAATTGGTATAAATAATAAAGCTACGATTAATAAAGTCAATGAAATCTTAATAATTTCTTCTAATACTACTGTAGCTCCTTTTTTTTTCATTTTCAATCAAAATGTCTATCAATTATTAATTCACAACATTTTTCATCTTTTGCACAATCTTTAA
Source organism: Nanobdellota archaeon (assembly GCA_042570655.1). Lineage (GTDB taxonomy): Archaea > Nanobdellota > Nanobdellia > Woesearchaeales > JBHPGL01 > JBHPGL01. The sequence continues at coordinate 4,576 of JBHPGL010000003.1, forward strand.
ACGGTTTTGTATTTCCAGTACAATCATCTGGATGAATTTTACAATAAGCTATTTCTCTATCAGTTGTCTTATCTTTATGATCTCCAGGACAACTTTGATAACATTTATAATTTGGATAATCTAAACTCGCACAATATTGATCTAATGATTTTACAACATCTCTCCCTCCTCCAGAACCTTCAGTTATGAACGAATAAAATATTATAACAACTACTGCAATTACTATTACAGCTAATGCTGCAAGTACAACTGTATTCATTGTTAATCCTTGTGCTTTTTTCATCTTGTTAAACTTGTTCTTTGGCAGCAAAAATCTTTTGCTCCGCAATCATTAAAAAAATTTGCATATTTATTATTTTCACATACAACTTTTGGAGTTGATGTATCATCAGGCGTACAAATATTAAACTTCTTATAACATTCTGTTGGATCATTGCTCTTACCACAGAAATTACCAACTCTAGAAGTTGTATCATCATCCCATCCTTCAGGACATGCTAAATAACATCTATGATTAGGATATTCAGTAAAACTTGCACAATATCTTTCTGCAGAAGAAATAATATCTTTTCCACCTCTTGAACCTTCTGAAATAAATGAATAGAATATGATTACGATAACTGTAATTACAATAACTGATAAGGCAGCTATTACAACTGTGTTCATAGTTAAACCTTGACCTTTTTTCATAATTTCACCTCTTTTAAAAGTATTAAATTTTATCGTTATTTAAAGTTTTCTTTATGAGTCTATCACAAATATTCAAATTGGAAGCATTTGGGATAGACGAATAAAAATTATCACAAATGTATTCAAATTGAGAACCTTTTAGACATCTCTTAAATAACATTTATAAATAAAAACAAATTCTCTCTTTGTAATGACATTGTCAGATGAAATTAAAAAGAGGCGAGCTTTAGGTTGGACAGATTATGAGATAAAGAGAGATTTAATGAAATATGGATATAATCCTTCAATGATTGACCAGGGTTTGATAAAAAAACCGAAATTAAAAAATTCTAATAAGGAAATAATTCTAGGTGTTATTGCAGGATTAATTTTAATTGGTGCAATTATTTTCATAATTGCTATCTTACTTCCAAAAGGACCAACTTATTCGGATGATCCAAAAGATTGGATTGATGTTGATGGTGATATTAATAAGATTGACATCGACGAGGTAACTGACGGAGATGCATATCTTAGAAATTCTTGGATCAGATATAAAAATGAAGATTATAACGATTTCTTTTTTCATTCAGGTTTTTATTTGGGTAATGTTTTTGAATATTATTTTTGTAATTCAACCACTTATAAAGATGAAATAGAAAATAATCCTAATACATTAAGTTCTATCGAAAGAGATAATATTTATATAAAAAACTGTAAAATGATAATTAGATCAAAATTAGATCCAAATAACCAAGTAATCGAAGGATTCATTGCTCCTAAAATAGATGGTGAAACAATCACATTTTATATATTTACAGATCAACAATGGAAAGATTATGTTGGAGACAGTTACATATTTTGGGGCGAATCATATGAACATAATAAAACTTATGATTATAATGTTGTTAGTGAAGGAATATATATGGACAAATTAGAATTTGATTTTAATGTTTTCAAAGAATATAAAGAATTATTGTTAGCAAATAATAATCCTTTACTAGATGATCTTTCTGAATCAATATTAATGTTTATTTGGATATAATTTATGTAATAGCTATTTTAGGTGATTGATCCAAATCATATCTAGTATACTTTTCAAGTTCATTTATGTCATCTGAATATGTATTTTTATATCCATCATTAAAAATTCCTACAGGCCAAGCAATTTTATTATCAACATCAACTTCTTTATAATATAAGTACGCAGCAAGAGCACCTTGTGCAAAAGTTGAAGCTAAAAGAGAAAATCCAGCAGTGTATGGTGCCAAAGCAGCTCCTGCAAATTCTAAAATCATATCACCCACAATTGAAGCTACAAATATTACATTCTTTTTGAAATCAGCATCAACATTTTGTTGATCTAAACAATAATTAAATTTATATTCTGGGTCCATTAATGGAGTAATAATAACAGATTTAGGTATTTCAAATTTCATTCTATTGCCTTTGAACGTACCACCAGAAATAAAATTTAAAAGACCTTCTTTCCACCAACTAGTTGGCAAATTAAAATTAGGACATTCTACAACAGATTCTGTTAAATTTGCTCTCTTTTCCAATTCCCTTTCAACTTCAACCAACCTATAATATAACTTTTTTAATTTTACCATCTCAAGTACTCTATAAACTGTACATGCATGAGACTCTGTCCTAGGTTTTCCAAATAAAGCTTTTGTTGCCTTATTATAAAAAACAGCCTTAGGACTCCAATCTTTTCCAGGAATCATTTCATCATCAACAGTAATACAAAATAGATCCCATGCCAATTCAAATCTCATATCAATAATTTTCATATACATATCTTTTAAGTACTTTTCTCTCATTAATAATTGACTAGTTGTATCATCAGTTACATCATCAACGTATGTATCATCTTTGTGATAAGTATTATAATAATATTCTAATTCTCCTTCTAATTTATGATCGTACCCACCTTCCCAATCAAAAATCAAATCAAAAGCAGCATTTTTATAAAATTGCATTGCACGAGCCCAATGACCTGTTTTACTTAATCCTGGAAAAACATCATATAAAATATGTGTTCTTACTTTGGGCAATAATTCAACAGATTCATCCATTCTACCAGATATTTGTTTAATATGATCAAAAATTCCAGAATCTTCAAACTCATTCATATTTAATATTAAAGGCATTTTCTTACCATAATAATAAAATGTTTCACCTTTTACACTTTTAGGAATAGCAACCATACCTAAAATAAAAGCAGCTTTAAAACGACCTTTATCTGTTACAGAATCTTCATTACCATAATCACCTGAATCAGCATAATCCCCATCAAAATAATTTCCAACATCAATAGTCCTAGATAATTCTATAGTTACTGGGATATCTTCAATATATTGATCATAAATATAATTTAATGAACCATCATAATAATCTAAGTATAGTTCATATTGTTCTTCTGTCCAAGTTAATGGTTTTACCCCCATAAAAGACCTATCTCGATTAAAAAACCTATCAATAATTTCATTCCTAGTACTTTGAGAAACTGAGGGCAATTCTGGATATTCATGTAATAAATATTTAAAATAATCATAACCACTAACTGTAAATTTTTCATCAGTTCCTGATAATACTCCTTTTTTAACATAAATTACTTTGTTACAAGAAAATACATTATCTTTTTTAATTAATCTTTCATATAATGGAACTTTTAAATAATCATCATCTCTTATATATGTAAAATCCTGAAAGAGATAATCATTTTTAAAAAGACGACCACGTCCTTGAACAAAATGATTACATAATGCTAACCTTTGATTATAATCCATTAAAGGAATATAAAATAAATCAGGAAATCGTTTAGCAAGATTATTTGCAAAATCATCTGCTCTTTTCTTTTTTTCATAATTAATAAAATCATATTTTTCTGCTTCTTTATGATATATACCATGTGTGATATATTTAGGTCTTAATTCTTCCCAATCAAAGATAGAATGCATTATTTCTTTAATTGCTTCTCTTGCTTCAGTAGCTTCAAAACTATCACTTCCTTCTGCAATTTTTGTAAGTTTAATCCAAACCTGTAATATTTTGATAGGATTCATGGGATCAATAAGCGTAGGATTATTAATATTTATAGGATCATTATAATTTATTTTAATCTCTTCTAATTCTACCAATACTGCTTCCAATTCTGGATTTCCATTTTCATCAGGTATTAAAATATTTTCTTCTTGTTCATTTTCCATTAGATGATTATCAGTTCCAAGAGTCATATCATATTGAAGATTAGTCAAATATCGTTTAACGTTCCCATTACTATCTACAAATCTTTTATATTGATTAAGATTTTTAACATATTGACATTTGGCTTTATCTGTTGATATTACTAGATCAGTTTTACAAGGAGATGCAAGATAAAATCTAGTATCTTTATTCTCAGTTCCATCTTTAATTTTATTTATTTGCATAAAATTTATTGAAGGATTCACTTTAAATTCTATTTTATTATCAGCAATATCTAATTCTCGAAATACTTCTTTAATTGGTAGTGTTGTAAAAAATACAAGACTATTATTTGTTGTGGGAGTTTCAATCTTTTGACTTTCAAAATAAATATGATAACCAAGGAAAAACGCTGCTGCAATTCCATGTCTAATCCGAATCCGTTTTGCAAGAGCTAATCCACTTTCACCAGCAAATCTCATTCCTGCAAGACCCATTTGACCAAGAGCTTTTGGAGTATCTTTTAATAAACCAATATTATCCAAACGAGTTAATATATTTGCAAAACGAGGTGATTTTTCACAAGCTTCAACAAAAGCATCTTCTAATAATTCATATTGTTGTCTAGTAATTTTTTGTTGGACAAAAAATTCCATTTTAAATCCTTTTTCTGGATCAAACATAAAATCCGAATATTTTGTAATTTTATCATTCATATATTGATTAAATTTTGCTGGATTTTTTGTATCTAAAGTGTTAAGGATAGGTTCAATTTTTTTAAAAGTACCTTCAATAATTTCTGTATCAGGAACTATTGATGTTACCCCATTCTTTCTAATTACCTTAAAAGAAGTTCCAACAAAATTTTTATAAGCATATAAATCTAATAATTCTAATGGTCTTAATTTTACAGCAGGAATTGCAACATCAATTAATTGTTTCTTTAAATTTACAACATTATCAAAAACTACAAAATCATCAAGAAAACCATCAACAAGACCATCATAAACATTTGGATCTGTAGCTGATTCCAGTACCTCTTTAATTTGACGGGCATACCCTGCTTCAAAACTAGGTTCAATATCACCTGCTCTTTTAGCTAATCTCGCTAATCTAGTAGCCAATTGATCATCACTCATTAATCCGCTATCTAATAATAATTTCATCTGTTTTTTTTCAGTAACTAAAATTGCTTCCTTTTCAAGCAAAGCACTTCTAAAAGCAAATATTAATTCATCTTTATCAGAATATTTTTGAATAGATCTAATTAACCAATCTTCATCAGGAATAACGTCAAAAACTTCTTCAAGAAGAGTTTTATCAAATAAGATTAATAATTTATTTCTAATTTTTGCAGGATAATTAATAAATGTATCTTTAGCAACACTAATTTTATTAATCATAGCAGTTCCTAAATCTCTAAAAAGTTCTGCTACATTTTTAATAAAAGTTTTAATGTTAGTAATTGATAAACTTTTAAAAAAACGGCCTCCAAGTTGTATCCATTTTAAAGGATTAACAACTGATTTTAAAGTAGTTGTGCTAAAAACTGTTTTAAAACCAGCTTTTAAAAGATTTTTTGTGGTTAAAGACATATATTTCCCAACATTTCCTGGAAGTTTCCACACACCCCATACCATATTGAGTGCTGCCATATAAATTAATGTTTTTGTACCTATCTGAGCCTTAGGATTTCTCCATATAGTCTCTCCTTTAGGAAAAGCTTGATAATAAACAAGATAAGCTGGTCCTGCTGCTACATCTCTAAATTCTCTTGGCAATAAAGAAAAATAAGCATCTTCTGAATCATATTGTGGAATATGAAAATTTCTAATTCTAATATTTCCTTTTTCTGCTCTTATATCAGATACCTTATTACGTTTAAAATCAAATGTAACAGTTTCTTCAAAAACTTCAACACAAGTATCTCCAAACCAACCCCCTTTACATTCACCAATGTTTGGAGTCACAGGTATTCTACAAGGACGTGAATCGGGTTTACAATAACATTCAATTACAGAATCATCTATAATTTTTTGATTCGTAACTGCACCTTCATAAATTGCATTTGTACCATACTGTAAAGCTGTCATAGAACACAAAATCGTATCTAATTCTTGATAGTAAATTATATCGCCTCCATCACTACCAATACTAACATTAAATCCTAGAATTTTTAATGCAGGAACAATGATTGGTTCATATACAGCAGTAGCAACCATTGCTAGAACAACTAAACCAATTACAATATAAACAATATTACTCCAAATTAATCCTTTTTTTCTCTTTTTCTTAAATTGATTTAAGTTCATCTTCCTACTCCAAACAATCTCCCAATTTGTCCTAATATTTCATCAAGTTTAACTTTCCCACCTAGAGCAATAAATAATAATAAAGCTAATACTATTAAGAACAGAATAATTGCCACCACCCATTTCCATGTAATATCAAACCCTTTTTTATTCATTTTAATTTGCAATAATATCGCATACTTTTGTTACTTCACTGTACGGTATCAACATTAAAAGATCATAAGCTTCTTGTTTTGAAGTTTTATCCTGAACACCAAAAACAAGTTGGAAAAAATCCCTTGCTCGTTTTTTCAACCAAGGATCTGCATATCGTGCAAATACAACAGCATAAGGTTCGTCTAATTTATATTTATAATTTGGTGTAAAAGCCATAGGATCATGTAATTCATCTATAGTATAATCATAATATGAAATTGCTTTATTTGGTAATGAATGAATTTTCATCCATGTAGTAAGAGAAATTTCATCAGTAGTGAACTTATCTTTAACTTCCTCACCAAATTTCATTCTTGCACATATTACACAAGTCAAAGGTATATCTTTATCTGCTTTACTAAAAACATTAACTTTAATATAATTTTTCCAATGGGTTAAAGTACCTAGCCAACCACTGTCAGTTTTTTCTTCTGGATTATACCATTCACCAAACAAATTAAGATTACCTTCACCCAAATTATACCAACATTTCCGCAATTCTTCTGAAACTAATTGATTCAATCTATATTCATATAATTCTTTATCTTTTGGTGCAGTACTCTTCCCAAAAACCTTTTCAAATTTATCAACTTCTGCAGAAGCAAGAGGCATATTAATATCACCCAACTTAACATCCCTATAATGAGTTGCACAATCAACATAAATAGTTTCAACACCTGTACCTAACTTCAAAGCAGCACTCGCAATAGCACTCGCTCTACACAATTCATCATCAGAAATATCTCCAAAAGTCGATACAAAATAATATGCAATAGGAAGAAGAATTAACGCAACTACCGCTAACATAATGATTGTAAGCATATAACTAGTTATACCTCTTTTTTTCATGTTACCACTACCAATTCAACTGTTACTTTATTATCTAAATTTCTTCTTACTTTTAAATTTTGCCTTAATCCTGTATTTAAAGTTAATATTGTATCATCACTACCTACAATATCAAAATCAATATCTTCAAAAGGTTCACATTTACATTCGCCAGTATTATCACAATCTTCGTTATAAACCTTTAAAGCAAAAATACAAATGCAAGCTTGATTACCACAAATTTTAGGTTTACCTTTTTCTTCAGTAACTAGAAACAACATAATCGCATCACTTCCATAAGTGTATAATGGTAATTCAACTGTTTCCTCTGGTTCAAGTCGGTTTAATTCTTCATAAATTCTGTTAAAAGTAAATTTTGAAGCTCTTTCAAAAGAAACATCTTCGTGTTGAATTATGTTTTGAATAATTAAAGAAACGAAGAAAAATCCTAAAACAAGTAGTATTAAAGACAATATAAGTCTATTTACAGCGATGTTTACAAAACCTCTTTTCATATAGAAGAATATTATTAAAAGATATATAAAGGTTTTTAATTAAAAAAGAAAGAAAAAGAAAAATATTTTTATTTTGTACAGCAAACAAGTCCAGTTGGTATATTATTGAAACCAGTAGGATTGTCTTCGTCATTACCATATAAATTTTTAAGTACAACTTTTAAATCCAAACTATTACATTCTTCTAGTTTCTTAATACAAGCAACTTCATTTCCTTGACTTTTTAAACAATCATTTAATTGAGGATATTTTACTACATTGTTTACTGAATAAGAACATGCTTTTGCTTTCGAATCTTGTTGAACTTCTCTCCCAAACAATCCTAAAGATGAGCCGACAATTATTGTTAAAACTACAAGTACAATAATAACCAGAGCTGCAATTACGATTGTATTTAATGTTAGACCTTGACCTTTTTTCATTTTATAACCTCATGGCATTTCACAACAAATTTGTCCAAAATCAATTTTTTCTCCAGCAGCATTATAATTCTTATTTACATCCTGTATTCCACCTGCTTCAGCACATTCTGTTAAAGAATTTTTTACTTCATAAGTTTTTCCACCGATAGTCCCATCACATTTTTGAACATCTGGCCCTACTTCTCCTGCAAACCAACCTAATGTTGATCCAATTAAAATTGTAAGAACAACCAACACAATTATTACAAGCGCTGCAATAACTATAGTGTTTAAAGTTAAACCTTGACCTTTTTTCATAATTTACACCTCTGAGTTTTTTACGAAGAGGTTAGAAAATTTTGTATAACAAAATTTTGTTTACCTCTTTTAAATATAATAACTAAAAAAATATTCTTTTTAATATATAAATCTTACCATAATTTCAATGTTATCACTCTCTAAAACTAACTAATCTTAACACAACAAGCATAACCGTTCTTCTCAACTTGTTTATTGTATTCAATATTATAACCATCTACATCAACACAATCAAAAGCTTTAATCTGACACTCATCTCCACAAACATTAGCAAATGTTTCACCTCGTGGTATTTTTTCAACAACTGTATCCTTACAAGTACCACCACCTGTAGCATCATTCACACCAGTTCCAAACATTCCTAATTGCGATCCTAACATAATACCTAATACAACTAAAACAATCAAAACTAACGCAGCAATTACAATCGTATTCAATGATAAACCTTGACCTTTCATTTTCTACCTCCTACATACATATAATCATTATTAAATATTTTAAACCTTGTGACGGCGAATTAATAATTAAAGGAGTACTCTGTGCAAAGTTACCAGATGGACACCTCTCCCTTCCTATTGTATTAATATAAATACTACCTTCACCTTTTTCAGGATCTCTACATTGCGGTTCATCACACAACATAAACAAATACCTCAAATTCCTACCACGTATTCCTTCAACTTCAGAATCTCCACCCTTACCAAGCGTCGCATCTAACATTCTTGAAATAGTATCATTAACATGTCCGCAAGACTTATCTAATGGCACACCATAACCACTACATCTAATATATTCGCCATCAATACAATCTTCAACCAATTCTTCAACTGTTTTATCTTTACATTCAGTAACAGTATCAATAATTGCATAATAAGTATATGCAGCCAACCTATTAATCTCCTGTTCAACTTCTTTAGAACCCTGATCATATTGAGTTAAACCATACCAAACTCCTACAGCTGCAATTATTATAACTACAACAATTGCAAGTCCCATCACTTCTTGTTGACCTTTCCTCATGATAAATACCTCACATAAATCTCACCAAAATAATAATCTTCAGTGATACCATCATAAATTGAAATCGGCATAATTCTACTTTTGGTTCTTGTATAATCACCAATTGCATTATCATAAATAGTCCAATTATCTTGTCCACCTAAAACAGTATTAACAAAATATTCTTCATAAGGATAAATTACGTGAACAATAATCTCACTTCTACTCCAAATATGCCTATACTTTCGAATATGATCTGAATCAGTATAAACTTCATTCATAACTTTAATTTTATATAAATCAAGACAATTTGAACTAACTACATCAATTGAAGGTGGACATTCTAACTCTGCCATGATTAATGTTCTTTCAACCAACTCTTCAATTAACATTCCAACGTTTATATCTTCTTTATCAGCTGCTTGTCCTTTAGTTAACTGTGAAAATATGATTAATCCAAATCCAAGCATAATTATTAGAACCATCAGTACTGCAATGGTTTCCATTAATTTCAACTGACCTTTTTTATTTATTTTCATTTTACATCAATTCAGTGGATTACGAACATAGTGAGTAATTCGCTCTCTTTTTCCTCAGGTCTTTTTTGTAAAAAGCCTGGTTTCAATTAATTTTAGTTGACCTTTTTTCTTTTCAACCATTTTTACTTCGATTCTTTACTTTCATTCATTTAGATTTCATTTTAATATATTTTTGGACAACCTTGTAATTCTAATTCATCATTAGTTTGACTTACAGATGTTGAATATGTATAATAATCTTCAACATCTCCTGTTTCTAATTGAGATAAATAATTGTCTAAATCTTCAAGTGCATTTCCACCAGTTGTTCTTAATGCAATGTACCAAATACATTCATCATCACCTAAATCTTCATAAATCTTTTCCATTCTTTTTTGATAAACTTCAGTAACACCTTTCAATTTCTCTAACCCATATTTTAATCCACATTCATAATGTTCTAAATCGTCGGAAAATATCGCTCCGTAAGCCATAGCTCTACCAAAAAAATCAGAAACACCTTCATTTATCCAAGAACTACCGCTCCATTCACCAAATTCTACCTTACCATAACCATCCAATCCATGATTAATTTCATAAAATCTTGTTTTATACACTTTTTCAACAGCTTTATTTATATCTAAAGGAACAGAAAAATCATTATCAAAACTAATTATATTAACTTGATAAGCGCCTTCAATCATTTGCATTTCATTAAAATTTAAATTAAAAAGGTTATCTGTTTTAATCCTAGTAATATTATCAGGAATTTTATGAACAGGATCATCGAGTAAATCATATGCATAATTCCCATCATCAACAATAATGTAAACAACTTCAGGACTTGCCATGAAAACAAAATTCTCAGTATGATAAGGAACATCCCAATCAATTGTCCATAACCAAATATGTCCAATCTCACTCTTTACAATATTAGGAAGAAAAACATTCTTCATATTTTCATCTACTGCCGGCCCTCCAAACGAACCTACTGTAATTCCCGTAGAACAATCAGTATAATATAATGGTTTAGAAGGCATTGTCATCTTAAACAAAGTTTTTTCAGTTGTACCTGCTGTAGTAAAAAAATTCCGTAACTCATTCTTTATATTATTAATTATATCTTTTTCAGATTCAGATTGTATATTACTAACAATAATTATCGCCAATAGAATAATTAAACCGCCTACAATAGCGACATACACCCAATTTAAACCCATGTTAATCTGTCCCTTTGACATAAACCTTATTACCTCTACCTTCTAATTCTAATTTCAACTGCCTATCAATAACAAAAATACAATTTACAAATTCCTTTTCATTAACAATTTTCGTATTTATATTCAAATAAGGTAAAATTGCACCATTACGTTGAATATAAACATTATACCCTTGTTCCAAATTATGTTTATCATTAAATATTGGATATTCATCATTTGCTTTATCAAGATCAATAAAACAAACTTTTTCAATCGATTTAGGGACATTATAATTAATAATTTTATAATCAAATGTTAATGCAACTTTTTCCAGATCATAATTTAAATCGTTCATGAACTTCTGTTCAATTGCTGGATTAATATTATCATTATCCTGAACCACAACTGTTTGCCCACATCCTACAATTAATAATAAAATTAATATCCAATATTTCATTTTTATGCATAACAGAACTTATCTCTACATTCTGCATTATCTCCCCATTCCGCTTTACAATCAGCATCAATCCGACACTCAAACCCTTTAGGTTGACTTAATGTTACACTTCTTCCAAATCCAGTAATCTCAATTTCCAGAACTCCTGATGAAGTATCAAAACAAACAGCTCTTGATTTAGTCGCATTACTAATTCTTGTATCAACTATTAAAGTTTCATCAACTCTTCCATTTACAATAAAAAACACATTTGAATCATCATCACTAGAAGAAATTTCCACATAATCATTATAATCACCATTAGGACTAGTTATTCCTTTATCAACAAAACAGATTTCTTCAACGCCTTTGTAAACTTTATATTTTTTTATGAAAGAATCATATCCTGATTTAATATTTTCAAAATCTTTTTCAACATCATTTAACAATTTATTTTTCGCAGCCTTATCACCAGTATCAAGTAAAGCACTAACGGCCATATATCCAAATACAAAAACTAAACCAACTATGATAATCGAAATAGCATAAACAAACATTTGACTAGCTTGCCCTTTCTTCATAATATTCACCTCTTTTTACTATGTTCAAAATCTCGCCAGTATTGGCCAGTGAGGGACGTTTGTCCTACCGCTCTCGAGTACGGGAGGTTTGCAGTCGCACGGAGAAAATTCAAATGGAATTTTCTTGTGCCCAAAAAATCCTCTGGATTTTTCAGGGTTTCCTGGTTTTTAACCTTTCGGCACGACTGTCCGGTTTAAGCACGAAGGAACTGAGTGTTCCTTCATTTACGAGAGATTTTGAATATAGCATCTCTTTTTTGGAATGTTACAATAATTTCAATTACCAACATCACGCTTCGTGGTTGACAGCTCATTTGAAAGATGACAAACGAGTCTTCACACCATAAAAAGTACAAATAGAGTACTTCGCATGGTGATGTTGGCAATTATTTATTCTCAATATCAAACAACACATCTGAAATATCTTTATCACTCAAAACTTTTTGACCTTTTAAATCAAACATTATCTGACTTACATCAGATTTAGTAATCTTTTTCATTTTTAATAATGAAGATAATACAATTGAAAAAACATTTTTAGTTTCTGTTTTAGTTTTACCTTTTGACAACTGTTTAATATTAGCAACAATCTCTTTCTTACTACCTTTCAATCCATTTAATACATTATTCTTAACTTTCCTACTCACACCAATTTCAGACAATTGATCAAATATATCTTTATGTTTATGTACAACTTTTACATCTCGATGTCCACCCAAGTCTTTAAACATATCTTCTTTGACTTTGGAAACATCACCAGACTGCATTACTTTTTTAAATTTTGTTCCACCCTCTTTCTTAGTAATTTTTTTAAGTTCAGCAAAAACATCTTTCTTCTCAATAACTTTCTTAACTGGCTTAGCAGGAGTTTTGACAGGCTTTTCAACTACTTTCTTAACAGGTTTTTCTACCACTTTCGTAGGCTTTTCAACAATAAGTTTTACTGGTTTCTTAGGAGCACTAATTTGAGCAGTCAAATCTTTCAACTTACTAAACTGTTGACTTAACTCATCCATTCCTTTTGGTCGACCAGCTTGAATAACTTTCCTTTCACGTAATGGTTTATTAATATCTGCCAACTTATCAAATACATCTTTCTCTTTTGAAACCTTTTCAACTGTTTTTTCTACTTTAGGAACTTTCTTCTCAACAGGTTTAATACCCAAAACCTCTTTCAATTTACTGATAGGAACATATCCTGTAATTCTTTTAACAAACGGCTTTTTAACTGTTCCAGGTATTTTGATATCAGGAACTTCAACTTTAGGAACTTTAGAACCACCAAACGCATCAAACAACTTACTCCTTTCTTTTGATTTAGACATCCTTCTCTGTTTTCTAGCTTCCATCTGAGCTCTCATCCTTCTTTGATATTCTTGTGAAGGTCTAGCCTGAACTCTTGTAGGAACTCTAGCAATAGGAACCTCTCTTCTAGGAACAACCTTAGGTTTATTTTTCTGCATTAAATATAAATATACTCCAGCACCAACAACTAATATCAATAATACAATAATAGCCAAAATCAACAATAAATTAATACCTTGAGGATGATCAGTTGAATCATTAGGATCTGTATCTGCATCTACTTCTCTTCCATCATTATAACCATCTCCATCAGAATCAGAATCAGTTGGATTAGTTTCATATTGATATTCTTGATAATTAGTTAAACCATCATTATCATAATCATCGCCAGCATCTTGACTTATATCACCAAAATATTGTATTTCCCAATAATCTGGCATATTATCATTATCATCATCCCTTTTGTTAGGATCTTCACATTTTTTACCAGGACTACAATACTGATCTTTACAATCTGAATCTAAATCACAATCATTACCACGATTACAAGCATCACAAATTCCACCACAATCAATATCTGTTTCTTCATGAGTTTCATTCTGACTCCATAAACCATCATCACAAGTTGGATAACTACATAAATTATTTGCACAATAAAGTTCATCATCACAATCATATTTTGCACTACAACCTAATCCAATTCCGCAACTTTGATTTATTGTTTCATTAGATGCACAAGCACCACCACAATCAACATCTGTTTCATCATTATTCATTATATTATCAAAACATGATGGAGATACACAAGTGTTTGTAACAGTACTGCATACTTCAGATGCACAATCTATATCAAATTCACATTTATCTCCAATTAAACATCTTGCACAATCATCTCCACCGCAATCAGTATCAGATTCGTCCCGATTTTCAACACCATCTCTACAATGATCATCAGGTCTAGGCGGATCATTAGGTTGAGATTTAAATGTAATCAAATTACTTTCAATTTCTTCACTTTCAAGACCAATTTCATCATATGCTTTAATAACAATTTTATAATCAACTTCATTTTTAAGACCGCTAAATGTAAATCTATTAAGTTCATCGTCCCAAATTTTCTTCCAATTTTTAATAACATTATCATCATTATCTATAAATTTATATTTATAATAATCAATACCAGATCCAGTATCATTACCAGTCCAATTTGCATAAAAATATTTAGTTGATTCCAATTCATTCAATACTAAATCTCCACTTTGAGGATTTAATCCAAATAATTGAACGTCTGAAACAACAGGCGGATTAGTATCAATAATAAAACTATGCTGAACACTAATTCTATCTTTATCACTTGTACAAGTAACTGTAAGATCATATTCTCCTTCTCCAGGATAAGTCCCAAGACTTTCTTCATGTTCATATCCGTTAGAAGATGCTAACACTGTAGGCGCTTGAGCACTCAACTCTTCTTTCAAATAATCACAATCAGCATCTTGTGAAGAGGTTAATCGCAACACAACATCCGTATGATTAATTTCTGTTTCAGGATCAATAACATTTATTCTCATAACCCTGCCAAGATCAACACTAAATGTTAATATCTTTGTTTCAGAATATTTATCAGTTAAACTTTTACATGCAACATAATAAGAATATGTTTTTTCATCTTCAGGTACATATAATTCATATGTAT
This sequence comes from Nanobdellota archaeon, assembly GCA_042570655.1. GTDB lineage: Archaea > Nanobdellota > Nanobdellia > Woesearchaeales > JBHPGL01 > JBHPGL01. The sequence goes on from JBHPGL010000003.1 coordinate 19,740, forward strand.
GTTCTTTTGTAAAATCTTGTCTTAATAAATTACTTTCATTTATGAAACTACCACCTTCAAGATCATCGAAAGCAGTCATATTTTCAAAATGAGTTTCATTTTCATGATATCTACATATGGTTAATGTATTTGTAGTTATGTTAAAAGTTGTTTTACCAGGTCTTAAATCTCCTACTTTAGAAATCTCTTCAACACTTGTTGGGAAAACTTCAGCTGAATCTATTGAAGGATCTAAAGAATCTATATAAAAAATAAATTCTTCTGTATTAATAAATCCAGTTATTTGATGTTGACATTGAACAATAATTTGATCACCATTAATAATACTAAATCCTGTTAAATTATGGAATATTCCATCAGTATTATCAAATTGATTAACAGGAACACTATCTTCTCCTCTTATCCTTGACCATAAACAATTGCCAGGCGCAGTTGTTTTAATTGTCAGGTCAACTGGTGAAACATCAGTAACACCAAAAGTAGGTCTGTAAACTTTAATATTTATTACAGCTGCATCAACTTCATATCCAAAACTAAATGTCTCGCTATTATTTAAATTATCAATAACTACCAAATCTAAAATATAATTTGCATTCCTTAACCATTCAGATGGTGTCATTTCAAAATTAACATTATTATTTGTTGAAACGCCCATCTCATAACTAAGAATAGAACCAGATTTGCTAATGTTTGCACTGATCACATCAACAACTTCATTAAACATTAAATTAAAGATAGGTTTTGCATCTTCAATTACAGAATTTACACCGGGATTAATGAAAGGAGATTCAATTGAAGTATCAACTTCAAAGTATAACCCATAATTTTCATCATCCCTATTTCCAGAATCATCAACAGGAATCATAATGTAACCGCCATCTAAAATAAGATCAAAATCAATCGTAAACGTTTGATTATTTTTATGAACAATTACATTACCAATTTCTGTGTTTAAACTTCCAGTATGATAAAATTCAATAGCATCCAAATCATCATCAGTATACGATCCTGATATAATTAAATCATTACAACTTGTAATCCACGAATTACCACCTGTTGAACTAACAACACATTTTCTTTCATCAAGCATATTCGAACCAATAACATTTTCAATATTTAATGAAGGTGGAGTTGCATCAACATTAATTATACCGCTCTCAATATTACTGTTACCTGCCCAATCTGTAAATTCAATGTTAAATTCATAATCACCTGTTTCTAATAATCCTGTTTCAAACAAATGCACAAATTCATCAGGATGTTTAACAACGTCCATTCCAATAACTTCACTATTAATCTGGATAAGACCATTTACCATAATTTCATCATAAATCATGGCTTCAATATCAACATCAACACTTGCCCTAACAGAATCATCATAATCAAGTGTAAAATTAGGATTAATAGTATCAAGTACAACATAATATGTCCATTGACCTACCCCACCTACATTAGTATCATCGATATATTTAGTTGCATTAACTCTAATTTCATTCATACCTTCCTGTAAATCACCTTGGAAATTACATAAATAATTATTGTTAGAACCGCTGCATGCAATTTCAATATCAGATTCAACATTTAAAGATTCAATTTCATCATCAAATTCTAAAGTAAATTGTCTTTGTGAATTAATGAAAAATACATTATTACCATTGTAAGCATAAGGATTACCAGGATATAAATTTTGCATGTTAAACGCAGGTCTATCAGGTATTGTAGTATCAACATAAATATGCCATGTTTCAGATATATTGTTACCAATAATATCGCTTACAAAGAATTCAAGTGTATGATCTCCATCATTTACATATCCAAGATTATAATCAATCTGATAAACATTATAAGCTTCATACCCATCAACTTCAATTAAATAAGGTGTTACATGATTAATTAAAACACCATCATTAAAAATGTCAATTGAATTTAAATCTAATGAACTGCTTAACTTTTCTTCAGCAACTCTAATGTAAGAATCAAAATCATTCACATTTAACATTTGATTCATTGGCGGACTTACTTCAACTAAAATAGGTTCGCCTGTATCAACAATAATTGTATAAAGGTCACTTTGCAATTCTCCAAACGATGTAATTGAAGGATTTAATGCAGCATCTTCAGCAATTAAATAAAGATAATTAAGTCCTTCATCAAATTCAACATTACTATCAAAATATGTTCCAGGTACAGGTCCGTCATAAACATAGAAATCATCACCAGAATCTACATCGTCAAGATCTTCAATTTCCTCTTCCAACATTATCTCATATCCAATTCCTTCTTGAACAATATTTACAATTCTATAATATTGTTTATCAATTCTAACATGATTTTCAAATGAAATATAATTATTAGTAAATTTACTTAACTCTTCTTCACTTAAAGATCCAATAATATAAATAATATTATTATCTCTTACTTGATTAACTGTACCATTAATCAAATTGGTAGGAACATTTTCAACATATATCGAATAAGGATCATCAAACATCTTTTGATTATAATATGAAATTTCATTAAATTCTTCTTGATCTTTCAAATAATAATATATTTTTAAACCTGCTTCACTTGTATTTCCTGATAAAAAGAAAATTTCTCTGTTTGATATATAATTAGATCCATCATAATCCATTAAATTTTCTAATCCAGGATCAAATACAGGACTTAAAGGTTTTTTAGTATCAATTAAAAATTTCTCACCTGCAACAATGTTAGGATTATTATTACCGCTCATATCTGATGCTTGAACATTAAAATCACCTTGACCTTCATAATTAGATCCTGTAATTTCCATGTATCCGCCATAAATTAATGGATGATCAATTAAAAATACATCTTCATTAGCAATCAAACCACTGCCACCTGGATATGAATATGAAATTGTTGGTTTAGCACTTAATCCGCCAGATTCGTCGTGTGTTAATATAACAATATAATTCCCACTTTTTAATGGAATTTCAACAGGTGTCATATCCATATATCTAATATCAAAAGTAATGTTAGGATCTTCCTGATCATCAAAATAATTCAGATCAAATAAAATATTCTTATTAATTATATTATTAAATTCATCTTTAACATAAACTGTTAAATCATAGTTATGTATATCAATTAAAATTTCATCAGGTTGAATAATATGATTTATCTTTAATCCAGGATTAGTTTCAGTTAAATTATATGTTTTTCTTGGACTTGAAGTTAAATCTGTAATATAATAATTTACTAATTCACATTCTTCACTGCATTCAACATTAAATTCAGGCTGTAAATCACCAGCAATTTTTCCAGTAGGTGTAATTATAGGCTGTTCAATATGATCATCCATTTCAAAACTTAACTGATAAACATTATCTCTGTTACCTGCATTATCAACAGGTATTAACAAATAACTGCTATCATCATAAATGTTCAAGCTTATTTCAAATTCTTTATTGGCTGGATCAATTATTAATCCAGATACAGGATAATTCAGATTATTTGTGTTATACAATTCAATTGTTGCAACATCATTATCAAGATAATGTCCATCAATCTTAATATTTCTACAACTAGTTTTCCATGAATTAAATCCAATAATTTTTAAAATACAAGTAGATGTAACAGAACTGTAAACATTATCAATTACAATTGATGGTGGAGTTGCATCAACATTAATCATTCCGCTTTCATCATTAGAGTTACCAGCCAAATCAATAAATTCAACTTCAAAATTATAATCTCCTGAATCAAGTCCAATTGTAGACCATTGATATTTAAACTCACCACTACTTGTTAAAATATCCATTGTATTAACTTCTTCATTAATATTAATAAATCCGTTTGACCTAATTTCATTCAACACTTCTACATTAATTAAAACTTCTACTCCTCCCTTAACAGAATTTGTATAATCAACTGTAAATTCAGGCGGTGTAACATCATATACAAAATAATAATTCCATGATCCCAATCCACCAAGTTCAGTAGCTGTAATGTATTTCCTTGCTTGAACATTAATTTTATATTCTGCTTCTATCAAATCTCCGTCAAATTCACAATTAAATGTATATAAATTAATTTGATCACAACTAATTGCGATAGATGGCATATTTTCAATTTCAATATGTTCTAATACAATATTATCTCCAGAATCAAATTCTAATATGAAAGAACCTTGATTATTAATGAAAGAATAATTCTCTCCATTATAAGGATATTTATCAACACCCATATCTATAAATGGTTTGTTAGGAATAGTATTATCAATACCAAAATTAATATCTCCAATTAATAAATTTCCAGATATATCTTTAACTTCATATTCAAGTAAATATTGGCCATTATCTTTGTTAACATCAAATTCAATATCATAAACATTATATTGTTCAAATCCTTCTAATTCAATTAAATCAACATTATAACTTATACTTTCTCCGTCCAACTCTAAATAAATAGAATCTTCATCAATTCCAGAACCTTCTTTTAATTCTGCTACTCTGATGTAACCTTCAAAATTATTTTGATTTAAAGTTTCATCATTTTCAGGATAAGTATTTAATAATTCTGGGACAGAACTATCATAAACAACAATTATCCATTCATCTTTAAGATCAAATATAAAATTAATTGAAGGATTTAATGCATAATCTTCAGCAATTGTATAAACGTAATTTTCACCTTCATTAAATGTAATTTCTGTTTCAGATCTATTTTCAGGTATTTCCAAATTATAAACATAAAATTCATTTCCTTCAATTGCAGGACCTTCAACAATACCATCTAAAGAAATTAAATAACCGCCTTCAACAGAAATAATATCTAAAATTTGATAATAATGTTTATAATTTCCGTAAGATGACTTGTAATGATCTTCAAATTCTAAATACTTTCCATTTATTAAATTAATAACACTAGCTAAATTGTCAGATGTAAACAATTTATTATTTTCCCTTATTTCCTGCACTTCACCAACATATTCAAGGACAGGCGAAATTTGTGTATATTTTTCAATTTCATCTTCATACATTTTATATTCATTTCCAGGAATTTCAATTTCAGAAACTTCTTGAGAATTTTTCAAATAATAATAAATGTTAATGTTAGGTTCTGACGAATTAACAGATACAATAAAATTAGTTCTATTTGTTAAATATCTTCCTTCATTATCAATATTAACAAAATTCCAATATGATAATATTGGATCAAATTTAGGTTGATCAGGAGGAATAGTATCAATTGAAAAATATTTGCCGCTATTAATAGTTACATTATCATTTCCGCTTAAATCTTCTGCAACAATATTAAATTCAGCATCTTTTTCAAAATCATGATCAATTGTCATATAACCTTTATAATCAAATACAACTGATGATCTTAAATCTACTGGAACATAATCCCAATAAGATACAGAATAATTATATGTTAAGTTTGGCGTATATAATAATCCTCGAGTTTCATCATGATGAAGACCAACAAAATAAGTACCTTTCTTTAATGGTCTGTCAATTACTTCATCACCTTGTTTAATTACAATATCAAATTCAGGCGATTCTTCATCTAAATAATAGTTCATAAAGAATGAATATATAATGTTAGGAACACCTACTGAATTTTTATTACCATATTTATCAATGGTATTAACTCTTAATTCATACTGATGTAAATCATTCATTGGATCAGATGTAAATTCAAAATAATTTGCATCAGCAACACTTTGAGTTAATCCAATTTCAACATCGTCTGTAATGTCCATTAAAATAATTTCTTCCATATAACATTCTTCATCACATTCAATTTTAAATGTAAAAGACCATTGATAACCTGGCAATTTACCTTCATCAGGTGATATCAAAGTAATTACTGGAGATTCGTCATCAAGTTCAAGTTTAATTAAAGTTTCATTAACATTACCAAATTCGTCAATTGCTTCAATTGTAAAGTCAACATCTTTATTTTTAATATAATAATCTTCAATCGTAAATTCATTGTCAACAATAGTTGCATCTTGATAATATCCAGTACTACCACTAATTCTAATTGTTTCAATATCATTGCTGTCAATCAATCCTTTAATTGTAACATCTTCATCCCCAGTTATCCAATGTAAAGAATCTTGTAACTCATAATATTCGTCAGGATCTTCATCAATTTCAATATTATAAATAATTGGTGCATCTGCATCAACATAAATGATTTTTTCTTTTGTCATATAATTGCCTGCATAATCAAATACGCTTACAACAACATCATATTCTCCTGTAATCTTTCCAGTTGTATCCCATTGTTTAACAAATCCAACTGTATCTGGTGCCATTGTTTCAGGACTACCACTTTCAATTGTTATGTAAGCAACCTTATTAATTTCATTGTTAATCATTTCAGCAATAATATCAACAATATCGTTAGGTCCAACAAAATCATCTGAACTTAAAGTAAAGTTAGGTTGGATAGTATCTAAAATAAACTTGAAAGGATATTCTCCTTGATTACCCCATGCATTCTCATCCTCTAACCATCTTCTAGCTTTAATTGAAATGTTATATTCGCTATCAATAATTTCATTTGAAACAGGACAATTATAAGTATATAATGTAGAGTTAGTACAACCATCATATAATCCAACATCAGAATCATTCATCACAACTACATCAATTAAATCTATTATTTCATCAGAACTAAAGTTAATAATTAATCCTGTAGTTTGATTAATAAAATACTTGCCTGTTGTACTGTAATATTCATTAGCGTGAGGAAGATTTTCAAATGCAATTGTTGGTGTTGAAGGAGTACTGTTATCAACAACAAAACTTGATGTAATTACATTTAAATTATTAACATTATCTGTAACATTTATTTCTAAATTATACAATCCATTAACTAAATAACCAGGATCAAATGTAATATTATATATCATTGAATAAGATGAATGTTCAATATAATTACAATCAATATCAGAATTATTCTCAATTAAATTTATATTAACAGATGAACAATTTAATCCAGATCCTCTAATATCTTGAATATCATTTTCTGTTAAAACAATCCAAGGTTTATGTACAGATAAATTATTTTTATTAATAGTTAATCCATCGGAAGGCCATCTTGCTCCTGGTTCTGGTTCATCTTCATCAACTGCAATTTTATATATTTTATGCATATTATAATAACCAGTAATATAATCATTAACAAAATTATCTGCACTTGGATTTAATGCAGTATCAATTGCAACAAAATAAAGGTAATTGATTGGATAATTAAACAATACAGCTTTACCAAAATAATCTTCTGGATGTGAATTATCATATAAATAATAAGAATTGCCATCATTAACAGATTGTTCAAGGTCATCTATTAAATAAATAATTTTATCATCAACAGAATCTATTAGATAATATTTTCTGTATGGATCCATTCTTTCATAATCAACTTCAATATAATTGTCAGGATAAATACTTTCATTTATTATTAGATTTCTAACCAAAATAATATTTGAAGAATAGTTTTCACGAAGTGTTCCTTGATCAATTAAATTAACTAATTCAGGTCCATAAATTAAATCAGGATTTTCCATGAAATCAATTCTATTATTTAAAACATCATTAAATAATGATATATTAACAATATGATAATCAACTTTAACTCTGCCATTATCTCCCAAATTAAACGGATCAAGTTTTCCTGTAATGTTTAAATTCTCATTTTGATTTGTATAATAATAACCATTATTATAATAAAATAATCCAAATACATCAAGGCCAGGATCAAGATCAGGTATTCCTGGATTTTTTGTGTCAATCCTAAAATATTGTCCTACATTAACTGTATTTTTATTTCCCGAAATATCTGTTCCAGTAACATTAAACCATGCATCAGCTTGAATATTGTTAATATAATAATCTGGAAGTTCTAACCTTCCATAATATTCATATTCATCTGATCCTTTATCACCTGTCAACATTAGTTCAATTTCTCTTCTATAACTTCCTTCATAAGTAAAATATAATTCAATATCTTCTAACATAAATTGTTCATTTATAACATTTAAATAAACCCAATATAAATCATCGTTTAATGGTCTTGTAATAATATCTGTTCCGCTGAAAATATCAATATCAATTAAAGGTGATTCAAAATCATCGTGTAGATTAAAATTATAAATATTAATATCTTGACTTAATATATGTTCATTGTTAAATCGATCTCTCGCATTTACTTTTAATGTATAATTTTCCAGATCAATTACATTCTCTAAATTTATTCCGATAGGATCAACTTTAATTGTAAATGTATCATTTAAAGTAAGTGGAGTTAAATTTGTCATATTAACTCTTAAATCTCTAGCTTCACCTGTTTCACCCCATAAATAAAAATTAAATATAACGCCAGGCTCGTCTAAACTAATTTCAAATTCAGGTGTAAATGTACCTGCAATTGCAAATGGATCATTTGGATCAACAGTTATAGTTGGCGGATCTTGATCACGAATTATAATCAAATCTTTAGTTCTAACATTTCCTGCAACATCAGAAGCTTCAATGCTATAATTATTAGTTGATAAAAAATATCCAAAATTATCAAACATAAAATCTCTGGTTGAATGATCAATATCTCCTAAAACATGTCCTAAATCCTTTTCATTTTTCTTATAAATATAAATTTCATCAACATCATCAACACCATCATCAGAATAATTATAAAATCCAGTAATGTTATAACTTGAAGCGTTTGTTTTCCATATACCATCTTCATAAAATATAATTGCATCATCTGTATAAGGGATTACATCTGTTACATTAAATTCAGGTCCAATTCCGTCAACATTAATTATTAAATTTCTTACTCCAATATTACCTGCAGGATCTCTGACAGAAACATTAACAGTATAATTTCCATCATTACTAGTTCCAGTATCCCATGCAGTTGTTAAAACATCAATATCATTATCCATATCTAAATTTGCAACCTTATATTCTGTTAGATTAAATATTTTAACTTCCCCCATTAAGAAATCAAAATAATCTTCAATAATATTATCTGCTTCAATTCCTACACTTACACCTTTTGTAGCTCTTGGAGGATTTGCACTAACATCAAATTCAGGCACAACTGTATCTATTATCACAGGATAAGTAAACCACACATCTGCACTCCAATCATTGATATCAGTAACATTTTTCATACCTCTAACCTTTAATGTATAAGATCCATCAATTAAATTATGATTAAATGTACAATCAAATGTTGAAATGTTATACCTTTCACAACTATCGATATCAATTACAGTTTCATTATCTAATATTTCAATATCTGTTAAGTTAAAATTCATTCCAATTCCATTATCAAACTCACTTTCATTAAAAGAAATTTTCAAAACATTAGTATAATTTGTAAAATATAAATTTGTTTCGCCTAAAATCCTAAAATCATCTGCATGTTCAGCTTCAACAAATGTAATAACCGGTTTGTCAGGTGACATGTTATATACAGTAAATTCCCAATCAACATGATTATAATTTTTCACATTATCCATAAAAGAAATATTAACTGTATAATCTCCATTAACCAAATAACTATCATTAGTAATATTATATGAACATTTATGTTTATGGATGTTACCATCAGGTCTAACACATGTAATATTACCATCACCTGCATAATAAGTAAAATTCTTTTCAGTTCCATTAAAAAACATTGTAATCGAACTATAATTTAATCCAGAACCTTGATCATTTTCAATTAAAAAGAAATATGGTTTATCAGTTGAATAATTGTTTACATTGACAGTATTGTCGGCTTCAGGATAAACCATTCCTAAATTAGGCGCAATTTGATCTTTAACAACATGATAAACAAATATTGAATTTTCATTAGAAGTATCGAATGTAAGATTATTTCCGCTAGGATTTCCTGCAGCATCAACTGCAATTAAATAAATATAATTATGAGTTTCAGTTAAATAAGTTGAATTACCAAAATAAGTTTCATTATATGGTTTTTCAAATACAAGTGCAAGTGTGTCTGGTGGTATAGGTCCTTCAATTATTTCTGTTAATGTAAAATAATCTGGATCTGGACTTATATCACTAGCTTCTATATAAGATTCAATTTCATAATATTTTTTATAAGGAAATTGTTGATCATGATTTAAAAATTTAATATATTTAAATTGATCCAAATCATCATCTTTTGTATATAATGAACTAATTGTATAATCACCTACTTTAATTACTGCAAATGAATCTCTTAATGGAGGATTGTCTGTAACAGAATAAACATTTTTACCTGCATCAACTAATAAATTTGGATAACCTTGATTTTCAAATAATGTTCTGGTTGAATTACTTACATTAACAGTATAAACAAGGATATCAGTTTCATAAGATCTTCCTGTTAAATATATAGGATTTTCTTTTGTATAATAAACATTTCCACTTCCTCGATAAAGATCAATTCTATCATTAAAATAAGGATCAAAATCAGGTTCAATAGGTTCATTAATATCAATATAAAAGTCTCTTCCTTCTACATAATCAATTTTATTACCTGCTTTGTCTGTTGCAATTAAAGTAATTCTTCCCTCAACAGCATTTGTATAAGTATCTTTAATAACAAAATCTTGTACTTTGTAAAGATAACCTCCACTTGTCAATTCAGGATATGTAACAGATATTTCAGTACTATCAATTGTTTCAATTGTTCCAAATTCACTTGAAATAATAATCTTAAAATGTACTCTTCCAGTATAATTTAATTCTTCATTGGAAGTTATGTTGAAAGAATATTTACCTTCTTTTAATATAGATTTACCATTTAAAAATTTGTCATGATTAAATGCAATCCTAACTTCAGGTAGGGTTGTATCTAAATTAATTATTTCAGTTTGTTCAGGCTCGTAAAATCCACCAGAATCATTTGATCTAAATCTAATTGTAACATATTCAGTGTTTGAATCAATTGAAACCAATTCATCTATATTTATCAATCCGCCAGGGATATAAGTATTAGGATTATTACCAGGTATACATGTTGGATCATTATTTCTTTCTAAACAATACATCACATGACTACAACCAAAATTACTACCTTCACCTTCTATTTCTGGGTCAACACAATCTAAGAACATATCATTAGGAATATGATTATAGAAATCTTCAAATTCATAATCATTACCATCATTATCTACAATATAAGTATTTGGATGCGTTACATCAATTGAAAATCTAACATTATCAACATCATTATTACCCCTATAAAACGTTTCACCTAATGAATCGTTAAATTCACAGACAACACTTAATTTAAAGAAATCATTTTCAAATGCAGATAAATCTAAAGTATCATAATGAAAATAATGTGTTCCATTAAAATATTGATCCATGTTAAACATATCATAATCCAATCCCGCGATAGGAACATCAAGATAATACATTTCTAATTGACTATTCACATAAGGTAAAGTTTGATTAGAATATCTGCATGTTGCTTCATTCTCAGTTGTAATATTAATGATTAAAGGATTATTATAATTTAAAGTTCCTCTTGGAAGAGGATTTGTAATTGATTTATCTCCATCAACAATAATTTCCCAATCAATAATTCCATTTCGTTTAAAGATTAAACCATTTTCATTATCTGAATTATTACCTACATTTCCAACACCATCTTCACATTCTGCATATAAATAATAAATTCCATCTAATAAATGGTTTATTGTAAATGTATGTTCTATTTTTTCTCTCATATCAAATGAAATAAACTTTGGATCATTTAGATTTGGATAAATAACATTATAAGGTTCTGTATAATTATCCCAGAATTGGAAACCGCAAGAAATATTGCTAGGATCTTCAATAACAACTGTTAAATTAACATGACTTCTCCATTCATCACCAAAAATTGTGTTAATATCTTCATAACAATCTTTTGATGAAATATTATATTTACAACTCATATAGATATAATCATACGATCCATTATTAATGTGTACATCAACTATGAAAGGATAACTTTGTACTTCTTCAAGGTTATGTGCACCATCTTCAGAATACCAATAAATTGTGTTAATACCTTCATCTTCATATCCAAAATGTAAATTATCATTATTTTCTAAATCAATGTTAGGATAACATGATCCTTCTGTTTCATTTGCAACACAATAATATGTATCGCTGTTAGGATAATATAGGTCAACAACTTCTCGAACTAGTTCATAACTTTTACCCATTCTTGGCGCTAGGTTTAAGAATGTAGTTGGAGGATCATTATCTTTTACACAAGTTCTTAATGCATCACCAGTATATTCACTATCTTCTTTACAATCGCTTTTATTATTATCATTTGCATCTTTAAAACATTGTTCACCGGATCCTGCGTCAAACCAATCACATTTTGATAAATTAATAAGATCATTTGAATATTGAGTTGGTACATTAGTATAATTATTTAAAACAAAACTAATATTATTTTTTTGCATTTCTAGAATTGGATGATCAGGATCGCCAAGACAAAATTTATTATTTCTATAATAATCATAACAACCAATTTCAGAAAAATCAACACATTCTTTATCTTTTAAAGAATAAAAACAATCACCATACTTACTGCAGACATCTAAATTATCACATAATAAATATGGATTATCATGACATTTGCCACAATCTTGTTTTGTTTCGTTAACAGGTCGACATATTCCTAATCCTACTGAACCAAAATTATCAGTATTTTCAGGATCATATCCATAAATTTTTGTTTCTTCATCAAATGTAATCCATTCGCATTCGCCTGTAATTTTACATTTATCATTTTCAAAATTAGTTTCACATGTATTTTGACTTCTATAATCATAACATGTCATTAAAGGATCACATCCATAATATTTATCTACGTTAGCCATTGAAATTGGATCAGAGAAATCAACATAACATGTTTGGACTTTAGAATCATCACATAGAACTTCTTCATCTTGATCATTAATATCATCCCAAATTTCTGTTTTAAAACCAAGAGTTGCAAACATTTGTAATGGTCCGTTACATGTTGCACAATCACTTAATACAATACATTCTGCCCTACCTAGTGAATTTGGTCCAGAACATATTCCATCTCTTGTTTCTCCTGAAATTACTTCAAAACTAGAACAATCTGAATCAGGATCTCCAAGATTATTTGTATTACATCTCCATATTTCATTTCCGTTACAATATGTTTCAATTCCTGGAATGTAACATTCAGGCGGACCTGATTCAACACATAGGGCATCACTTTCAAATACACCTGAAGAATTTGTAATTGAAATCATGTAACAATATGTTGAATCAAAATATTCAAATTCATCTGAAAAAGTATTGTCATCATCAGTAAAGCTATTATCTTTATATGTATAAATTTCTGTCATAGTTTGTCTACCAGAAATATTTCTGTATAGATGAACTTCTAGAACTTCAGGACATGTACCATCATATTCGATATCAAACTTTTTCTCTTTCTCAAATGTTGTTATACTTTCTATTTCAGGATCATCAGTACAATCAGATGAAGGGCAAGTAGTTTCACCAGGATTATAAACACCACTACACCAAATCCCTCCGTTACAGTCTGGATTAAAAGAATATGTTCCATAACAATCATACATACATTTATTTTCATGACAAACAATTCCAAATCCATAACCCAAACAATCACTATCGTCATCACAACTACTATCACCGCCAGGACTACATCCATTTGGACACACACTTCCACAATCTGTAGAACTTTCACCAAAATAAGGATCATAAATACCATTGTAACAACAAGATTGTCTTTCAACATGCGGCCAAGATCCGTCATTCTTTCCCATAGATGCACATGAACCACTACAATCTACTCCAACTTCATCACCATTTCTTCTTCCATCTTTACAAGAACAAGTATTTTGTAATGCTCCTCCACCTAATGCACCTGTAACATTTGCAGGATGTAAATGTGGATCAAAATCATTACAATCATCATTCCAGGATAATGTAGTTGCACAACCAGGCTTACTTATATTCCAAAATCCGTCGCCATCAACATCGCATAATTCCTTACAATCAATATCATCTGAATTATAATCACCATCACAATCATTATCAATAAAATCAAAACACCCATTAATATCAATATATTCATTGTTTGGAGTAGGATATTCTATTTCATTTTCACAATAACATCTATCATAAATTCCACAATCATTATCTAGCATACAAGTTCTTGGTGTAATTCCATAACAAGTTCCAAGTTCAATTGAACAAGATTCATACCAATCAGGATAAAGTGTACAAATTTCTTTACCAGAAGCTTCAGTTTCAATTATATCTGATTCATGGTCAGGACATAATCCTTCATATTCCCAATCTAAACATTCTTTTCCTCCAGTGGCAGGATTAGCTGTAAAATCTGTATCACAAATATTACTTGTAGTAATACAAGAACAATCATCATTACAATTGATAGGAGTTTCCTCACGACATATATGTAACTCAGTATCACAAAACTTACCTGCAGGACAAATATCTAATTCATCAACTACCAAATCATTGTTTGTATCTTCATCACCACATAATTCCATTCTTCGAGTACAATTTTGTAAATTAATAAATCCAAATTCACATGTAGCAGGCGGATCAAGATATACTCCAGTAGAAATTTCACATGTATTAGTTATACAATCTAATTGTTCAAATACAGTAGGTTGACAATTGTCAGGTGCAATTTCACATTCTCCACTATTATCCACAACTACTCTATCAAATACAAAATAATTTGTATCTACATAAGTTGTTTGTTTTAAATAAGATTCATAATTTGGATTTGCATATCTACATTTAAATCCTTCATCATCAAATCTATTTTGGAATATTACACATTGTAAATTATTACATAATCCTAAATCTGATAACGCCACACCCCCATCATCTTCACAATCAGCATCTGTATTATAAGAATTATCATATTGGAAATATTCTACACCCAAGTATGGATGTACAAATTTACAACATACGTCATCTGCATTTACAAATGAAATTACAACTAATAAAAATAAAAGTACAAGTCCAATATTTTTCATTTTTATCATGGCACGCATTCACCTAATTCAAATGTGTATGGAATCGGAGCTGAACAAGCCCCTAAATTATCACAAACCTTTAATCCAATTGAATATGATACAGGCAAATCTGAATTGTAAGTAGCTGGACTACATGTAGTTGGTAGTAATGGAAAATAATCCCTAATATCAATCTCAAATTCTTCATTTGTTGAAACAGATACTCCTTCCTCAATCCAGTCGTAAGAAGCAATTGTTCCAAATGGATTTGTATCCTGAAATTGTGGACTGAAAGTAAAATATGGATTGTAATCGCAATTATAACCCATTAAATTACAACCAGTCGGACCCATAGCTAAACAAGTTAATTCATCACAATTACAAATGCATGTAGATGAAGATTGTATAATAAATTCAGGGTTATCATTAATTAAAACATAAATATATTCATGATCTTCTGCATTAACAGAATCATTTACAACTATCTTGATGTGATTTGTTCCAACTTTAAAGAACGGTTCTGTAACAGCAATAGAATCTGCAATAACCCTATCTGTTTCATTTTCAAAATAAAAATGATATTCATCATTATCTGGATCAGATGCTTTTGGTTCAATAACAAAATGATTCCCTTCATTAACAATTACTTGGAAAGTAAATCCGCCAATTGTTCCGACATTATATGAAAAATGATTAAGTACTGGTAATCTATTATCAACAACAGTTACTAATTTCAACTTATCCCCTTTAAAGATTGTATCTTCATCTTTAATTACAATAATAGAATAATAATCAAAATTTTGTCTGTAAACAGTAATATTGCCAAATTCTGTATTATTAATTTTCCAAGAATTAATATAATAAGTTCCATTGGTTATCATTTGTTCAATCAATGAAACAGCTACAACATCATCATCTGAATTTAACAATAATTTATACATTAATCCTAATTTAACTTTTACCTCTGTATTAAATTTATCAAGATTAATTATATTTTCTCCAATAGTTAATTTAATAGGTAAAGTTAATTCAGAATTAACTTTTTTATTAAATATGTCAGTATCAACATTTAAAATATCTGAAATTATAATTTCGTCAGTTATATTTTTAATAATTGTATCTTCAATTTCGTTTAAACAATCATCAATTTGTGATTTAATATATTCATTCAATTGTGATTCCAAGGAATATTTTGTGCCAACATCTTGATCAATTAATGGAACTCTTTTTTTACCAAATGAACCAGTTGGATATGTAGGCGCAGTTACATCTGGTTTATACAATGAATAAGTAACATTATATCCATCATATTCAACTCTTTTCAATACTCTTTCACTACCACTAATCTCATACTTAACAGGACAACATTCATAAGGTCCACCCTGATCTTCATAAATAAATCCGCCCTGCCTAGACAACAATTCAATTCCATCTTCTAAACTATTTTTCAAACAAGATTCAACATAATTCTGTGTCAACAATTTAACATCGATATTTTGATTAGGTTGACCATTTACATTTGATATCGCAGTTTGATTAATATATAAAAAGAACCCACCTAAAACTACTATGATGACTGCAACTAAAACAAACAACATTACCTGTCCTTTATTATTTAATTCAATCATTTGTTCTCTCCGGTTGATATCCATCCAACCTTAACATTGAAGTTAACCTCTTCCATAATTTTTGTAAATCAACATCAGGATCATTTAAATCAAATTTATCAGAAAGTACTCCATCAATAGTTACATCAAGAATTGAATGCCATTTTTCTCCATGAGTTTTTCTATCCCCATCAACAGAATTATCCATTTCCAAAACAAATTTATTAATATCATATGGAGGATTTGTTATATTAATAACAAAAACAGCATCTGCATCTCTACCAATTTGAGTACTTCTAAATGTAACTGCTTTTGCAACATAATCTCCTTTTTTAGTTATAAACAATTTACTAAATTCTTCATTAATATCAAAATTATTAGGATTAACTGTTGGAGGTAAATCATTAACATATTTACTTAATGTTTCAATTATCAATTCTTGATATAAATAAGTTACAAAATCAATTATATCATTTGTTCTATTAAAATCATCTACAGATCCAAATATCATAGACCATGTTTTATTATTATAATATGCAAACAAATCACTTCCACCTTTTTCATCACATCTTGCATATTCACCATAATCATCATAATCTATTAATGCAGAATCACATCCTTCAATATGTTCAGAGAAAATTCCGCCAGATTCATTAAATAATTCAGTATTGATTTCGTAAGCAACATCAAATGTTTCCTTTGAAACTTCATCTTCTCTAAAACCATCATTAATCATCTTTTCATTAAAACTAGTTCCAACTAATACATCTTCACCCATTTCAAGAATACAATAACTATTTGCCTTTTCTAATGGATAAGTTGCACCACCCATCCAATATTCATCTTTATCAGTATAATCAATCAAATTCAATACTTCTATTCCGCCGCAATGTAAACTATAATCTTCATCTTTATCTTGAGCATAATCTAACATTTCACTTGCGATAAACTTAGTTCTGGTAGTCCAATCACCATTTTCACAATAATGATCGCCGATAAAATATGAATCATTAATACAACCAATATCAATAGTTCCTTGACCGCCAATCCAATTTTCTTTAGGAGCAGAATCATTATAAGGATTATAAGTAGTAATATAATTTTCTAAATCATATGTATGTTCTGGATTTACAAGACATTGATTATCTAATGCACAGAATCCTTTTTCTTTAAGATCCCAAGTATATTTAATTGGCTGCCATTCCCATTCTCCTTTAATACATCTTAATACATTCTTATCATTATTAGGATTATCATAATCATTACCTGTTCCCATAACCATGTAAGTACCATGTTCATCTGTCATGTCACCAACACAAACAGTTCCGTTCCAACAATAGTTTTGCGGACAACATCCAAAAGAATTACCTGAATTAATTTCTGTAGGTCTATCTGAAGTATAATTTCTTAAGTAAACTGGAACTACTTCATTTGTATCAAATGTAGGCAATCCAATTTCATAATCCCCTGCTTCATTTTGCGAATAATCTGTTGATTCTTGTAATACGTCATCATGTACCCATTCTCCACCAATACCAATTTTCTCACAGACAACGCCATCATTATTTGCAAATTGGAATACTTGACAATAATCAGCTCCTTTAATCAGTCCTGGATTATCTGCTTCTGGTAAATCATATTCATAATGTGTGTCTTGGATTTTTAGGAGTGGATCTAAATTATTCCAGAAATTGACTATATCTGAAGTATAATAAAGATCATTTAAACTAATAAATTCATCGCCATCTGGAGAAACTCCATCATCTAAATAATCATCAAATAATTCATTACTATAACCGCAACCATAAAATTGTCCATTATAAACTAAAATATCATTTGTACTGTATAACGAAACTTTATCTATGAAAGATCTAACAGCTCCTGTATAAGAAAATTTGATTTTTATGAAATCATATGAAGGTGTAAATGTAATATTATAATGAATAAAATTCTTAACTTCTGTACTAATTCCACCTGATGAAGGAAAATTAGTTATTTTAGCATGATTATCTAAATCATCTTTATCATATTCAGTAATAGTTACAACTAATTTATCTGTTGTATCTGATGAAAGTTTAGTATAATAAAAAGACAAATTATATGTTAATGGTTTTACTGCAATTAAATCCATAGTTTCTAACCAACCATCATCATTTAGTCCAACTAAATTTGTGTCAGATCTTTGACCTGGTACTTGATAAGGATTTAAAGTCCATTGAATATATTTAACATATCCTGCTTTATCATTTAAATTCCAACCAAGAATTTCATCAAAATCATTATTAGCTATTAAATTCCCAGAAGTTGCTAAGGTATTATTATTAAGAACCATGGAATTTGACCAACATCCGCCTAGTTCATCATTATAAAACTCAACACCTTTATTTATTTCAAACAAATCATCTCCGCAACATAATGTTCCTGTCCAATTATAATTTCGTCCAATTAAAGTTGATCCAGTTGCTTCACAATTCTTTTTTCCATCAATACTAGTTAAATCATCCAAATCCGTTAACCATCTATACTCTACATCAAAACCAATATCACTAATTTTATTTGTACAATAAAAAACAGTTTGACCAACAACCATAACATCTCCAAGTGCATTATGATATGCATCTCCTGCAACTGTATCAAATGCAGGATTTGTTTCTTCAGAGAATTCATCTGTTGCAGCACATTCAAAGAAAAGCCCGTCTTTCTTTTTCGTATCATCAACGATTTTCAATCCTTCTTGAATACCTTTATATTCAACAGTATCATTTGAAGTACATAAATAATCATGATAAAGATCATTATTAATTACTTCTATTACATCTCCATGATTTGCAACAACACCTTTGTCAGAATCGAAATTTATATTTTTAACTGAAGTTACAATTTCTTCAGGTTCTGTTGGTCTATTTGCTAAATCTGAAATCATTTCAGCAGAAAAAACTTTATGCCAAACAGCAAATTCATCAATAGTTCCTTTATACCATCCCCAACCTCCTGGTTCACCTCCTAATTTTCTAGGTGAATATACAGTTTTTCCTGATTTTACTCCTGTTGTTGTTTTTACTCCATCAACATATATACTTGGTAAACCAAAATTATATACAACCATTATATGATGATATTGTCCATCATTTAGATTTAGACATGTAGATGCTACTGGAGGCATATAACTATTTCCATGTTCAATAACTCTTACACCATTAGTACCTACAGAAAGACCTACACCAGCATCACTTCCTCTTTGTTCTGGATATACAGCATATCTTTGACCTGAAGTTCCTTCTGTTCCTGAAGAAGTTTGACCAACATTACAAGTAATAGTACCAGTAGGTTTAAACCAACCTCCAAATGTAAATGAATTTGCTACTTGTTCGTAATTTCTTAACTCTATATAACTATTAACACCATTAAAACCTATACCATAATCATATTTTCCTGGTTGTTTATAAGAAAGCCCTGCATATGCTATACCTCTATTATCAATCCCACTTGAATCTCTGATATATTCTTCCGCAGATTCTTCTTCAAGGTGTAACAGAATAAAATTTCCATCCATATATGCTCCACCTTCAACATTTTCACTCCATCCATTATCAGGGAGATGACCACCCCAATAAGTGATAAATTCAGTTCCTTCAGCTACATTTCCAATTCCGCAAGCAATCCAATTAGTATCATTTGAAATAACAGTATAATCAAATCCAGCTTTATTATATGATACATTAAATATCTGTCCAATATAATCAGGATGACCTGATCTAAACCATGCAAAACCTTTTCCATTATTATTATCACTTTTACCAAAATCTACAAAATCTTCTCCATAATCATTTAAACAAATATAATTAGGATCATTTGAAATATATCCTTCATCTATTTTAGATCCTTGAATATTAACATGATCATCACCGCAGCATCTATTAGATTCAGTTCCACCATCATATAAATTAGCAGTAGTTTCTTTACTTAAATAAACAGGGATAGTGCTATGATATGCTTCATCAGCCAAATGCCAATTAGCAATATTATAATTTGATTCTTGAGTAGTACCTGTTTCCGATTCATCTTTTTCATATGAATTTTTTAACCAACCTTGACATTTATGCATAGGATCAAGATAAGATGCAGTTGTTGTATTATCTGCATCAAGTATTGATATTTCATTTAGTAAACAAAACATAGCAACAGTATTTCCCCATTGCCATGTAAAGGCATTAGTAAAAGGACTTTCTTCACATAATCCTTCATATATTAATGGAATATTTCCAGAACCCCAATAATAACTATCATAAGTTAAAATAAAATAACTTCCATCAGGTGCACAATAAGGACTTAAGAATGATGTTCCAAATCTTTCATAACATGAAATATGACATGTTTTTGTGTGAGCAGTTGTACTAATTTCTAAAGTTTCGTCATCACATTCTGTTGAATAATCACCTATATGACTTTTCAAACCAGTCAATTTTTCACCTGGTAAATTATATGCTTGTTTCCAAATTTCCAATTCAAAATTTGTAGGATCTTCTAAACCATCTTGATCATCACTAAAAGATGGATATTTTTCTGCAGTAAAACTAATTGGACATCCATAAAAACATTTATTACTATCATGTTCTGGATCTGGAGGATCACATTTTAAAGTTGGACACCTATCTTCTAAACAACTCTCAACATATTCAGGACCATCAGTCCAACCATCACCAACTGCTCCATAACTACCATCATAATCATAACATTGACTTATTTGACATGTATTATCAACGCATAATAAATTACTATCTACACTTTTTGGTGTTGGTTCATAATTATTATTTGGATTAAAATCATAATCATTAGGTCTTCCATTTTCTAAGAAAAAATTAGTAATTAAAGTTTTCTTTATTACATCTGGATCTGCATTTATTGCATCGTTAATTTCACTAGTATCTTTATCGGTAATAAAAATAAAATATTCATCATCAGTAGATAAAACATATAAATGTACATTCTCTTCAGCTTCAAATAAAACATTATCTACTGTAAGATCAATTAATCCATTATCAATATCATTAATTGGGGTGTTAGTGCCAACACCTATAAATCTAGTAATTGGAAAAAAATTATAATTATATTTAACATTAATATCAAATTTATATTTTCCATCAGTTTCGTAAGTTAATTTAGGTATACCATAAACTTTAAGATCTTTACTATCTTCATCATAAATAATACAATCAGATGCCTCAACCATACCGCAAATATTATCTTCAAATTGACAACATCCACTAGCATCTCCTGTTACAGAAGCTACAGAACGTGGTTCAGTCGGACTTCCACTATCTCCTATTGGGATTGCAACAGATCTTGGTTCATCTGTTACAGTATTCTGCCTAGGCAACTCATTAATTTTGCTCAAACTTACACCTTCCAAACAGAAGAATGTATCACCAGCAAAAAAACAATAAGGATAACCATTATCAACTGCATATTCATCGCAATAATAACAACCGCCACATCCATTGCATTCAACATCATTACAACAATCTAAACCAAATGTAATATTAGATAACAAAATAATTAAAAGTACAATCAACATTCCCT
>JBHPGL010000004.1:0-37045 GCA_042570655.1 Nanobdellota archaeon
TTATCTGGAAGAATGAAAGGAATATCTAAGATTAAGGAAAGTAAAATTAGAAAAGTTAAGAGTAAATCTAAAAAGAAAAAATAATTAATTCTTTAAATACATAATAATGTCGCGCTCCGTAGTGGGTGTATTTATCTATATCACCAACGAGTCTAGATGCAATAGAAACTAAGAGTTGAGTACTACGCATGGCGACATTATTAATTATATTATATTTTATAGAAATAACTAAGCAGCAATACTCACATTCCCTCGAATTATATTATGGAACAACTCTAAAGGATTATTATCTTTCTTTAAATTCTTTACAACAAAATTAAAAGCAACATCATGTAATCCATTTTCAGCAGGATTAGGCAAAATATTCTTTCCAATATTACCTATATCATGTTGTTTAATTGTATTAATCCATGCTAATGAAAATGAAAACGCTTTAGCTTCTTCATCAATTTTGTTAGGCATTGTTTTTGATAATGCATGACCTATTTCATGACCTATTGTCAACATTAATTCGTCAAGATTACTTTCAAGAACAACAACTTCACTAATACCAAATCCAACTTTATTCATACAAAATCCACTTATTCCAGGATGCCAAGTTGGCATTAACTTTTTAATTTCTTTAACATTAACAACTCTGATAGAAATATCTCTTGGTATATGTTTACCAGTTGTTTTAACAAACGCATCTTCAATATGATGACTAATTTCATTTACTTTTCCTATAAATGGTGTAAAATTCCTTTCTGGCTTTAGAAAATGACCTGGTATAAAAGTTGTTTTAAAATTCTGTTCAAGTTCTTCTTTTGATGGTTGTGTTTTATATTCAGAACTTGCGTAATCAGATAGTCCTCCTATAAATTGAATATCTCTATCCATATCAATGGTATATGAAGATTTTGAATGTAAATTAACAACATAACCTAAATCATTAGATGGTGCAATAGAATATGTTATGTTAACATTTGAATAAATCGGACTAAATGAAACAGGTCCGCCGCCACCTACACTGTATCCTGAACTCATAGATGGTCCAGAACTTGAATAACCAGGTACTGAAAAGCTAGAACTACCAGAATAAGATTTATGTGAAGAAGAACTACTTCTACATCTCCCACATCCTGTGCAAGGACTACAATTTGTCATTTTAATATATATAATACAGCATCATTTATAAATAAAACTAGCATAAAACACTAATATATGGGACATTTTTATCATGTAGACGTATCCACTAAACTATATAAAACATTATAAACCTCTACATTTGCACCTATTCGGGGAGCTCATGATAAAAAAAATACTCACATTAACAGCATTAATGGGTACAATTTCATTACAAATAGACGCAAGTGCATTAAAACAAACTAAAAAAACAGTAGAAAGAATGGTGGTAGAAGATAATGTTTCTCAAAGATTAAAACCACCTCACCCATATATAAAACAAAGTTATCTAAAACATAGTACTTTAAAACAAAAAGAAATAATAAAAAAAGAATTCCAAGATAAATTTGTAAAATATCTACCTATAAATGAAAGAATATTAATTGAGGATCTTGAATTTAAAATATTACATCCAGAATATAGACCATATAAAGAAAATAATGTTGATATTAAAGTTAAAAAAAGAGTTTTATCAAGAGCATATTCACTTGCTTTTATTGAAGAATTTAACGAATTATTAAATTTTAATCATCCAAAAGGAAATTTTTATTTCTTTAGTTTTACAAAAAAATGCGACAGGTATATTGATAAAAATTGGCCACATGAATCTGAAAATTTTCAGTTGTTAAAAGGTAAAAGTTGTTATGCAAAAAATATGGTAACTTATTCTAATATAATGGTTTTTGGAGATCATAAGTTTAATCCAATAGACAAATTACTTGAAGTTGCATCATATCAATTTGTAGAAAATGCAATTGATGAGAATCAAAAATATAAAGCGAAGAAAAGAAAATTAAGTAAAAATGTAACAGAAGTCTTAAATGTAAAAACTCATTTTGGCACTTCTGATAAAGGAGTTACTATAAGAGGACCTTTTCTAAATGTCCAACCAAAATTTATTAATGTTCAAAGAGAAGATAAGAATTCTGGAATGTATTTACATTGGGACGGTTTATCAGGACTGTATTTAATTGAAAAAAAATACACTTCATATAACATTGAAACATTTAGAACATTTGAAGGCGAAGAAGGATTGATTTATTCTTTTGTGTATCGGATGCCTTATGATAAAGATCTTAACTTACATTTATCAGCTTCCCATGAACATGGCAATACTAATAGAGATGATATTATTGTCAGCTTGGATTTTGGAATAAAATACAATAGTTTTAAAGAATTTAAAGAAATTATTAAGATTAAATAATCAAGCATAACCTTCTATAGGTTTACCTTGTACTAAAGATTCAATTAATTTTAAATAAATTATATCTGATTTTTGTTTAAAATCTATATTACTTAAATCATAATTATTAACAACTTTCTTTGTTTCATCTAAAAGAAAATTTAATCCTATTGGAAACTGTTGTATAAACATAGCATTCAAAGTATTATTATTTTCAATTTGATTTGATAATTCTTCATATGTATTTACTGATTGTTCATATATTTCATTAACAAAATTGCTTATAGCATTAAAAAAAGGCAAACATGAATAAACATTTTTAAAATTATATTTTGATGCTTCATCATCCATAATTTTTCCTCCTCTTGCCCACATGTTTAATCTTTTTTCAAGAGAATTATTTTGTTCATCAATTTTTTCTTTAATATTACCAAGTTCATCAATAAATTCAGATTTAACATCAATATGTCCGATTGAATATTTTCTGATTACCCTTGTTAAAGAATTATAAATATCTCCTATGAAATGTACAAAATTATAAACTGATTTTGTGTTTATCATATATATCATATGGATTCAGAATATATAAATGTTTGCATTTTTTGTAACTAATAAGTAACGATTCCACATTTAAAGTATTCTTAATTTTTAAAAAATTTCTCCAAATATATCCTAAAGTAACGAAATATTTATATAGTGGTTAGTGTATATAATACACTATAAGGATAAATAGGGATAATATCTATTTATTCTATAGGAAAAAACCAGCGTTTGAATTTTCAAATGCTTTTTTTTGGTTAAGGTTAGTGTATCAATTACACAAACAATTATTTTTTAAAAATTGGAGGAGGATAAAAATGAAAGAACTGAAAAAAAAATTTAATTTCAAAGAATATCTAAAACAATGGACATTATTTGAAAAACTTTGGCTTTTATCTTTTACGTTAATCAACATATATCTTTTTTTTGCCTGGCAGGATTCAATTATAGGATTAATTGCATCATTAACAGGAATGTTGTGTGTTGTATTAACTGCTAAAGCAAAGATAAGCAGTTTTTATTATGGTATTGTAAATATTCTAGCATACTCATATGTTGCATATAAAAGTGCTTATTTTGGTGACGTTATGCTGAATATGCTGTACTTCCTACCAATGGCATTTATAGGAATTTATTTTTGGAGAAAGAATTCAAAAAAAGATACTAAAGATGTTATTATAAGAACTATGACATGGAGAGAGAAAGGTATTTGGTTTGGTATCTCTATATTTGCATTAATCACATATGGATTATTTTTAACATGGCTTAATGGAACCCTACCATTTATTGACTCAACTACAACAGTCTTTTCAATAATAGCAACAATAATGTTAACAAGAAGATTTACAGACCAATGGCTTTACTGGATTGCAGTAGACGTATTATCTGTAATTATGTGGGTCTACATATTTGCAACAACAGGTGGCGATGTAAGTATGCTTGTAATGTGGTCAGCTTACTTAGTTAACGCAGTATATGGATATTATAACTGGAGAAAAATGGAGCGTAAACAAAATGAAGAATAAAACAGTAGGTTTCATTGGTGGAAAGTTTTTACCTTTCCACCAAGGCCATGTTTTTGCAATAATGCAGGCATATAGTCAAGTTGACGAACTTTATGTTATTTTAACATCTTCAGAAAAAAGAGATAAGGAAATATGTGAAAATAGCAATATTAAATATATGTCAGCAGAAAAAAGAATGTCATGGATTGGTGAGAGTTTAAATGACTTTGAAAATATAAAATTAATAAATATTGTAGACAATCAAACCGAAGAAGATTATGATTGGGACGAAGGTGCAAATAATATTAAAAATGCTATAGGAAAACCTATTGATTACATATTTAGTTCAGAACCTCAATATGATGAAATGTTTAAGAAAAATTATCCTGATGCAAAGCATATTATTATTGATCAAAATAGGAATAATGTAAATATATCTGCAACAGAAATTAGAAAAGATGTTTATAAAAATTGGGATTATTTGCCTCAATCAGTTAAAAAAGATTTTGTAAAAAAAGTTGTTGTTGTAGGTACTGAAAGTTGCGGTAAATCAGAATTATCTAAAAAACTTGCAAAATATTATAATACAGAATATGTTCAAGAAGTTGGAAGAGATTACTGTAATAAATATTCAAATCAACTTACTAAAGATATGTTTGATGACATTGCTATGGAACATTATTTATTGCAAAAAACCAAATCAGAAGATAGCAATAAAATCTTATTAGTCGACAGTGAAGCTGTAATAACTCAATATTATCTTGACATGTATTTTGATGGTACTCAATCTGCTTTAATTGAAGAGATCATTAAAAAACAGGAATATGATCTTATGATCTATCTCGAACCAGATGTAAAATGGGTTAAGGACGAATTCAGATTTGCAGGCGAAGATGAGATCAGAAAACAAAACAACAACAAACTAAAACAGATGTATAAAGATCGAGGAATTGATTTTGTTGAAGTTAATGGCAATTACAAGGAAAGGTTTGATAGATCAATTGGATTGATTGATAAATTGTTTGAAAAATGAACTAAAATAATTTTAATTAATATACAACATGTTGTATATTACAACAGAAATTATCAAAAAGACCGAATAAGTTGTATTGTACAACAATTATAGAAGCTCCCTCATATCTTCAACTTTATATTCTTCAGATATTTGATAAACTTCAAGATCTTCGATAAAACCATCTACATAACTCTTAATATCTTCAATCAAATCATTTAGATGTTTTGTATCTTTGTGAGATAAAACACAATAAAAATCAAATTTGCCAATAATTTTAGAAAACTGAAAAACATATTTATTTCCAATCATCTTTTTAATAAATACATCCCTACTTTCAGAAGGATTAGTTTTGACCTCAATTAATAAGATTGCAAAATTAGGCAATCCTATCAATTTTGGATCAAAAAAGGGTATGAATTTTAAAATATTTTGACTTTGCATTTTCTTTAATCTTCTTGCAACACTATCTCGTCTAATCTTTGTTCTCTTTTCGACTTCTGCAACAGTCATCCTCCCATCATCAAACAAAGTCTTAATTATTTTCTTATTCTTATCGTCTAAAGCATCCATATACAAGCAATAATTAAGCACATATTTAAATATATCGCTTATTTTAAGCCTTTTTTCATAAAAAAGTATTTAAATAAGCAGTTATTACTACTATTTAGTTAATAATGAGGTAATAAAAAATGACAAAAATAAATGAAAATAATTATTTAGAAAGATTAGAAGAAGTAATAAAAGCAGGAGTCCCTTATAAAGTAAAAACATTTAATGACTTAGAACAAAGAGGAAATTTAGAACCATTCCAAGTATTTAATGACGGATTAGTAGAAGTAATACTTGGATCAGAAGACGATGAAAGAGAAAAAATAACTTTACCTTTCATAAGTTGGTGGGATAAAACATATGGAAGACGAGGTGGAGGTAGAGGAATAAACATTTCTGAAGATTATATTACTGTTTTTGAGAAGTTAGGATGTGATATTAGATGCCATAAGGTAAAATATAAAGATATTTTTATATATAAAAAAGATCCTGATAAAGTAAAAATTGAACTACATGCAATTTATGATTATAATAACAATAACACACATTATTTTCTATGGCCAAAAGACTATTAATAAAAATATATATCTAATTATCCAAATTAGAGTAAAGAAAAGTATAAAAAGGCAATTAGCAAAATGAAAATTGAGGTAATGAAACATGAAAGAAAAAAATTATAAAAACATAAATTGGGAAATGGTAAATAGACATTTTAGTGAAAGAGAATGTAATTATAATGAAAATTTAACAAATTTAAAAAGAAAAGGATTTGAAAGAAATCCAAGTCCAAGTGAAATTAGTGAAATTATAGTTAAAAGTTATGACGATTCAATTTCAGTAAAAGAATCTAGAGTTGTTAAAAGTATTACAAGTAATATATTCAAACATGTTCAAGAATTTACAAATACATTTTGTTATAGAGATAACAAAGAATTATATTTTTATGAAAATGTAAATAATGTTGAAACAGAAAAAACAGAAGAATATCCATATTATAGATATCTTATTCCAGATGATCTAAAACCAACAAAAGTTTTTGATATTGGACAAGTAGAAAGTAGAGGTTATGGTTTAGAATATCTTAACGAAATTAATCCTGATTTAGTAGAATATTTATTTTCTAGAAAATATGAAGATTTACCAAATTATTTTTTAAAAGATTGGGGATTTGGAATACCTAAATCAGGACTATTTCGCCCAATAACTAGAGGTGTACCAGCAGATAAACAAGGATATTGTAATAATGATCCAAAATTTTATTCAACTTCTAGAGAAAAAGGATATTCAAGAGGTATTAATAAGGAAAAAATATTATCCAAAACCTTTTAATAAACCTTTATTTTCTTTAATTTTATGAAAAGAATCACTACAAAAGACAACAGCATAACATTCTATAATGAAAAAGCAGAAGAATGGTATCATAGTAAAACAGGAGCTATAGAAGAATCATTTGAAAAGTATGTAAAACCTTCAAAAATAAAAGACGGCTACAAAATCCTTGACATCTGTTTCGGAATAGGATACAATTCTTTAGCAGCATTACATACAGCAGATGTAGAAATAGTTGCATTAGAAAAAGATGAAAGAATAATTCAAAAAATCCCAACAATCACCCTCCCACCTGAATATAAGCACTTAGAAAAAGAATTCGCAGTCATTAAGAATTTAGCCCGTGACAAGGAACATTGGAGTAAAAATAATCAAAATATAAAAATAATCCTAGGAGATGCAAGAATAAATATAAAACAACTTAAACAAAATTCCTTCGACGCAGTATTTCTAGACCCATTCTCACCGAAAAAACAACCAGAATTATGGACGTATGAATTCTTTACAGACATAAAAAAAGTGATGAAAAAAGGAGCAATTTTAACAACATATAGTTGTGCAAGAATAGTTAGAGAAAACCTTACTAAAGCAGGATTTATAGTAAAAGATGGTCCTTGTATAGGTAGAAGAGCTCCTTCTACAATTGCTTTTGCATAACTAAATCATTTAGATATGTTTGAGCAGTTTTAATAAGATCAGATTTAATCTCTACATCATTATTAAATGTTTTATAAAAAAGATCATAACTACCAATAGAAAAACCAAGACCTTCAAGTTTAATAACAATTTGATTTTGAATATTTAAAGATCTAACTTCAGCTACTGAAAAATCATCAAGAGAAAGATCAATATTATATCTTAAAAAATACACAGTATTTTTTGTACTGTTTGAAGCAGCACAATCTATTAACAATGTATTTTCCAATTCGTTTGTTAATTTGTTTAAATCACCTTTAATTTTATCAAATTTTTCAGAATCAAATTTAATACATGCAATTGAGAATGGATTATTCATTTTCTGTGATAAGAGCGAAGCTAAGTGATTTTCTGTATATATCCCAGTATTTTGATCATACATTTGCCTTCCCCCTATTTATATAGACACCAGGCATATATAAAAGTTATGTATGTTATTTATAAATAGAATTCATTCGTAATAAATTAGTGACGAATTATGCATTAAAATTATAATCTGGAGTATAAACTTCAACTCTGTTTCTACCATTCTCTTTTGCATCATAAAGACTTAAATCAGCTTTCCTAATAATTAAATTTGCAGCTAAATAATTAACAAATTTCTTATTATTAATAATTTCATAATAATTTGAATCTTTAATCTCATTTAGTAAATTTTCAGGTGCAAAATCTAACCAAGTTACTTTTTTACCATCTTCATCCTTTACTTTACAAAGGTCAACAGCATCTTTAATTATTTCCAACCTTGATTTGATAAATTCAATATTTCCGTTTTGATTTGGATTTTCTTTTAAATATTTTTTAATAATCTTATATGAAATTTCACCCATATTACCGTCAACAATATTCTTAAAATAATCGCAAACTAAATCATATCCAGTATATCTATCATCATCACCATAACAACCATCTTTCAACAATTGAATTTCATATACATCGTCAATATTTGCTAATCCAATACTTACAGATAAATTTTCATATCCAGGAAGTTTAAAAAACCAACCTTTACTTTTTTCAAAAATTTTTTGTCTAATATCATCAGCTTTATAAAATGAATTTTCATGATCAGATTCATCTAAACCAATTAAAAATTCTTCTCCACCATATCTGGATTTTGTATCAGTATCTCTAACATTAAAGTTAATTAAAGCACCAACCTCAGCAAGAGCAACATCACCTTTCTGATGTTTGTATGTATCATTAAAATGTTTAAAATTATCTAAATCAGCCATTATTACAGAGAAATCTCCGCCATATCTTAACCATAAAGAAACTTTATTTACAATGTTATCTTTTCCATATGA
This sequence comes from Nanobdellota archaeon, assembly GCA_042570655.1. GTDB lineage: Archaea > Nanobdellota > Nanobdellia > Woesearchaeales > JBHPGL01 > JBHPGL01. The sequence goes on from JBHPGL010000004.1 coordinate 8,785, forward strand.
AGAATTCGATAATCCTGTCATCTTATCAATTCTAGAATTTTTTAAACTTTCTTCTTTTTCTTTAGCTAATTCTAATTTTGTAATAATTAACTTTGAATATTCACTTTTAAATTCTTTACTTTCGTTTAAAACAGGTTTAACACCAACACCAATAACCATCTGATCTTCTGTTTTAACATATTCTGAAGATTCCAATAGGTCCTCTATGACATTATTAATATGTAATGGTAAAGATTCTTCAAATTCATAAGGTCTTTGATTAAACTTAATAAATTCCTCGTCGATAATCTTACCTAAATTATTAAGATGTAATAATTGATTTTTACTCAATTTTTCTGTTAGATCTCCATCTAATAATAATGAATGATACATTTCCATAATATCTTCAATTTTAGCCATCCTCGGTAATAATAATAACAGCCTTTCTTTATAAATCTTTCGTTTTTTAACCACTCTTAAATAGTAAACTAAAATTAAAATAATAATATTAAAATTTGATATAAAATTTCATAAAAAAATTAGAAGAAAATAAAATCAATCAAGCAACTTTAGAAACATCATAATCTACAGGTTTGATAAATTTATTATAATTTACAATTTTAAAAACATCTTTTATCGCATCATTTGGATTTATAATAAATACATTTGATATAACAGATTTATTCAAAGCAGAAATCAATCCTATCCATTCGCTTGCATTGCTTTCAACAGCATTATCTTTTAAGTCAATTAATATGTTATCACATTTATTACAATTATTTCTTTGATATAATTCTTTAAAATCTGAAAGAAAATTTGCACTAGGAATGTAACCTTTACTATTTACCTGAAATATAGCAATACTTTTTTCTTCATCTTTAATTTTTAGTTCTAAATTATACATATTATTCACCTTTGATTTAAATAACCTTGAATTTGAAAATAAAGTTCCTTAACCTTTTGATCAATTGGTTTAAATATATCCTTAACTATTGACGGTGATATGTCAATTTTCCTTCTGTCAATAAAAGTCTTTATTGATGATTTATACGGAATTTCTTCGTCACGTAATTGTCGATATTTATGAAAATCAAGTTCATCTGAAACAAAGATTTTCCATTTATTATTATCAATATATTCGATACCAAAATGAGGTTCTTCATCTTTTTCCCAGAATTTTAACTTATCAACAATAATTTCAAGAAAAGTTTTCTTAGGTTCAACTTCATCTCTTGATTTTGATAAAACAACTTTCCCGAATAATGTTTGAGCTTTATTATCCATAAATAGACTTTTTACTTCGCCTGTATAATGGTATGGAACACCATTTTCCCAGACAGTAACTGTATTTTTTATTTCTTCATCTAATCCAACATTTCTCCTTACTAAATCATATTTAGTATCTCGATTTGGATCATATACAATTAAATTTGATGCGCTTGACATATTATTCAACCTCACTACCACCGAATATAGATGCATGTGAAGAATTAGTATTTAAATCTTTCTATATTTTCGCAACTAATAAGTGGTAAAAAAGAAAAAATAATTAATCATTTACCATAAAATCATATGTTTTAATTGACTTAAATGCTTTCCTGATTTGCTTAACATTATCAATAAATTTGTTTCCATAATCAGTATATAATTTTAATGTATCATTATAAAGATTTGAATCAAATCCAACAATAAATTTTGAATCATATATCAATACGACATCTTCTAACATACCTAAAGCAGATCCATATGATAATGCACCTAATTCATTGTATACTTTTTCGTAATTCTTAGGATCATCAAATTTTCTTGCTCTTAAACAAAATTCATCAAATTTAATTTTTTCAAAATCAAATTCTTTATTTTCCCCTTTTGTTGTATTTTCATAAAAATAATCTTTTTCATCTATTAAAGAAAAATATTTAACTTTTTTATTGTAATAATAAGGAATACTTTCTATAACATCACAAATTTCTTCTGCTTGTTCTAATATAATTTTTAACTCGTCTCCAGAGCATTTATCATTTAATCCTAGAATATATTTTGATTCCAACATTCTAGTTGCATCAGCAATAATTGAGCAAGCTTTATCTTTAGGCAATGCCTGAAAAAAATCATAAATTACTTGATAACCTTTATCTCCAATAGATATTTGTTCTTTAACACTCATTTTTATACCTCGAAATATTATATAATCTATTCAGAAATCCTAACTATATACTAATAAAATGACAACTTATATTTAAATGTTACTATTATTATGTGATAAAAACCAAAAACTATAAAAACAAGATATACCATTCCACTAAAATGAAAGAAATAAACAATATAAAAGAGGTTCCACCAGGAACATATATTTATCTTCCAGGTAAAAGTTCAATCAATTATTATGCTGAAGTTATTTCTTTAGAAGAATATTTAGATTTTAATGAACCAATACAGAAAGGATTTAAAAATATTATTTATTTTAAACAATTAGCGCATGAAAATGACAGGTATGGTTTTATTCAACTTCATTTAGACGACGATAAATCAACTAAAGAAATGTTAGCACCTAAAATAGTTTCAAAAGAACAAATTCAAGGCAATTTGGACAATATTATTGGTAGAGCTAAAATCCTAAAAACTTATTTTCAATAAATTTTCTCAGGAACCAATCCTAATTTATGATTTCTTATATAAGGCTTAACATAATCTCTAAGTTGAGCACAGATATTATCCAGATAATCTTCATCTGTATTTAATTTTCTATTTGCTTCAGCAATTTCTTTTGTATGTGGATTCCAGCTAAATAATCTATAGACTATTCCCATTCCAAATCTAGAAAGAGCACTCTGAGGAAAAAAGTCATCAATTGTTTTGTCTGGATGTAATACAATTAAATTATTCACTGTTCTTAATGCACACATATCAATTCTATCAATATTATTTTCTTTACAATACAATTCAATATTAATTGAATCTCCTAATGCTCTCTTACGTCTATCCATTTTATTACCCCCAATAAATCTGATTATATTAGCTTTGCCTTAAGAATATATAAAGATTTCTATAACAAAATCCTTTGCAACTCATCATCCAACATAGAAACATCAACTTTCCTCTTCTCAAAATCAAGATCTTCCAATAAAAAAGCTTCAATATAATCATCCATAAACACAATATTAGGAACATTATCCTTCTCCTTACCAGAAGATTTCAACTTAATTATCTCTTTCAACTTACTAACAATCTTAACAGGAATCTTATCACCTAATCCTTCAACAGCCTCTAAAAACACAATAGGAGGCACTGTATTCTTATTAACAACCCATTTTGCATTAATCAATCCTCGAAAAGCATACAAATATTTCTTATGAGTAACTAAATTTCTAGAACTCAAATACTTCATATAATTGTTTTTACACGACGATTTATAATGATAATAAAGTGCCATTGGATTAAACTTTTCAAGAGCAAACTTCTTAAAAACCTTATTTTGAGACCCATGATAAACAATATCAGATATTAACCATTCAATACATGTAGGATTACTCTTACTCAACAACCTAACAAATTTAAACACATCAAATCCAGATAAATCAATAAAACTACCTTCAACTTTACATGGCACTCCATCTTTATCAAATGCACATGTAATAACATCTCTAGGAGTACCGATCTTCAAATACTCTTTCAAAGGCCGAACAAATACAAATCTAACATCATAATCACTATCCTCACTTTCCATTCGCCAAGCTCTTGAACCATTCTCAATAGCAAATAGAATCTTAACATTATTCTCCTTCTCAATCTTCTTACAAAGCTCCTTAATCTTATCTTTCATTTCATTTACACCTATAATCAAAGGAATATATTAATCTTCCCTCTCAAACAATATCCTTTTATTACCTGAATAAAGACCCATCTGTGTCATTTGTTCATATTGTTCTGAAGTCAACACCATATAATTTATTAAATAATTATGCTTATCTTTAATCTCTTGTGATACTTCTTTAATTAATGTAGAATCAATCCTATCTCCAATAACAATCAAATTTGCCCGATCTTTCTCTTCCTGACCTTGCAATATAATAGCAACTACGTTTGGCAAAGTTTGTACCTTTTCAACAAAATACTCTAAGACCTTAACAGACTGTTTTAAAATTCCGCCGAGAAACATTGTTTTCTCAGTTTGTTTTAACTGATAAACTTTAAATTTAGCAATTTTCAGCTCTTTTATCAGATCTAATTTTTTCAATTTTTGTAAAACTCTATGTGTGGTAGCTATAGGAACGCCAGAATTATCGCTTATTTCCTTTAAATAGAACTGTTTAGAGGGTTCCTGGAGGAAAACATTGATTATTTGAATTATTTTCCTATCAAACAAGCCTGATAAAAGTTTATTTTTATCCATATATTAGAGAAAAACTCTTTAATATAAAAAGTTTTCTATTTGTGGAATCTTATTCCGAATTTGGAATAAGTTTCCAATTATGATAACAAGGCTTAAAACCATTGAATTCGAAAAAAAATTTATAAAGCAACACTTTCTTAACTCAAAAATGGAAATATATTAACTAAATATGCAACTAATATACGAATTTGTGATATTGCTTAATTCAGCTGAATTCGAAGGAATTAGAGTCTAATTCCATATTATAATTTAATATATAGTTTACAGAATAACAATATTTAAATACTATCTTGTTTTTCTCAAATTTAGCCAAATAATTATTGTACAGGGGTTAAAATCCACAAATTTGGGTTTTTCAATTAATAGTGCAAAATTTAGGCTTTATAAAGTTTGCTATCAAACTAAATTAGAAAAACAAAAAAGGGGTATGAAAAAATGGACTTTGTGATACAAAATGCGTTAAAAAATACAGAAGAACAAAACGTTCAAGACGTGGAATGTGGCCATGCAAATATAAAAGTTATCGGTGTCGGCGGTGCTGGTAATAATATGGTAAATTGGCTATATAAAAAAGGAGTTAAAGGTGCTGAAATTATAGCATGCAATACTGATCAACAACATCTCGGAATTACTGAATCCGATCGAAAATTCTTAATTGGAAAAGACATCACTCGTGGTTTAGGTTGTGGTGGCTGGCCCCAAAAAGGTGCAGAAGCTGCACAAGAAAATATTCAAGAAATTAAAGAAGCCTTAAGAGGCTCAGACATGTGTTTTGTCTGTGCAGGAATGGGTGGCGGAACTGGTACAGGAGCTGCTCCAATTATCGCACAGGTTGCTAAAGACACCGGTTCTATTGTAATTGGTACAGTAACAATGCCGTTTAAGATAGAAAGAGCAAGAATTGATAAAGCTGAATTTGGATTACAACAACTGAGACAAGTCTCAGATACAGTTATCGTTATTGATAACAATAGATTAGTTAACATAGCAGGTAATTTACCTGTACAACAAGCTTTTGCAGTTGCAAATGAATTAATTTCTACTATGATCAAAGGTATCGTAGAAACAATTGCAGTACCTAGCTTGGTTAACCTTGATTACGCTGACGTTAAAACAATTATGACCGACGGTGGAGTTGCAGCAATTGGTGTAGGTTCTTCAGATACAAATAATAGAGTAGAAGAATCTGTCAAAGGCGCATTAAGCAATCCGCTACTAGACATTAGTTATGAAGGAGCTACAGGAGCAATTATACATATTGCAGGCGGCCCTGATCTTACCCTTGACGAAATCAATAGAATCGGTGAATTAGTAACAGAATCTATGGATGAAGATGCAAATGTCATCTGGGGAGCTAGAGTTCAAGAAGACATGAAAGGACAATTAACAGTTATGACAATTATAACTGGTGTAAAATCTCCTTGGATACTAGGTAAAGCTGCAGCTAAAATGTCAAATAAAGAAGCTCAGCAAATGTCAGATGAGTTAGGCATAGAAATTATTAGATAAGGCTCATTTATTCTAGCCTTCGCATTTTATACCACCCCCCAACACCCTATAAACACGCGAAGGCATAAGAGTTACCCCCTCCTCTTAAAAAGAGGGGGATTGTTTTTTTTTAATTTTATTAATTCTAATTATAGCAATTATAATGCCACTACCAATACTGCATATCTCTAACACGTAGTATTTAGAGATTACGAAAAGTTTTGCTTTGAGTTAAATTGACCAGTTTCACAGATTCTGTTAGTCGACCTGAAGCTTTGTAGTTTTTACTATTAAATTGAAAATTGTGTGGAAAATTACAAATTATTACAAAGCTGAAGTTGAGTAACTGTTAATGCCTGGTAGTGGCACGAATAAATTATTTCTAATTAGTTTTTGTCACAAAATAATAGTAACATTTATATATGATAATTCTAAAACTATTAATATATTATTTTTAATGGAGGAAAATTAAAATGGAAGAACTAACAGGGAATTTATTTGTTCAAGAAGATAACAATGAAAATGTTGTAAAATTCCAACTTGAAGCATCTATTGATGGAGATATTACTAGATTGGAAGCAGAAGGAAAATTACCAGAAGCTTGTCTTCATGATAATAGACATTCTGGATTAAGGATTAATAGTCAAGTTGAAACATGCCCACCTAAATATGAAGTTAATTGCGATTGTGGATATAAGATAGTAATGAGAGATATTAATGAAAAATTTGAACCATATTTTGATGAAAAACCACAAATCGAAACAAAAAATCAATAATTAAATAGTTTAAGGGCAATTATATGACATTAGAATCAATTGTTAAATTCTTTAAAGTAACACCTGCAATGCAGTTTTTTTCAGCAATAAGTTTATTTGGATTAAGTGCTTCTGTATATGGGATGTATTTAGACAATATGAACGAGAAAAGCATGACTATTAATGCAGTTTTTGCAGCAGCAAATTTACTTATTCTTGGTGTAAATGAATTAATCTCATATGCAAAATATGATGAATATAAAAAAGTAAAATCAAAATTAGAAGTTGGATGGGATGAAAATATTGTTAAAAAAAAATCAAGATCTTGGTGTCAAAGGCATCTTACTAGAGTTGCTGCAGATGAAACAGATTATGGGAAAGAAGTACGAGAATATCATCATAATCAAGGATATAGATGGTATCATTTTATTCCAGACTTTAAAAATTCCTATAAAGACATTAAAGAATCAATAAAAAAAGCTCAAAATGTATAAACTAGAAACTTTTAGAAAAAAAATCATAGAGAATCTCAGTGAAAAAATCTATGATAGAATGGAAGAACAAGTTAATTCTAACGATTATATCAATTCAAATTGCATGGGTCTTGTAGCTTATACTTTAGGATTAACAGACTCAAACAGATTTATGGAATATAAAGAATTACTTGAATTGTTAATGCATAATGGTGGAATGTGTGGAAGATATAATACTAATGGATGTTTTGAAGGAAAACCATGGGAAGGAAATGTAATTTTATTTGAAGATTATGAATTTTTCCTACCAGTTCATTCAGCCTTATATATTGGAAAAATATTTCTTTTTCAACAATTTGCTCCAGAAGGTCTAAAAGATTATGATATTAGTCCAAAACCAATGTTTGAAAAAAAAGGACGTTCACGAATAGAAAAAATTGAAGATAGAGATATCTGGGCTTCTAAATTCTATAAAATCAGAACAGATTTGTAATTATTTCTTCTTAATCAATTTATTCAAACCTTCTGCTGCTTTCTGTAATAAATTCTTACTTTTTTCTTTAACAGCATCAATATGATCATGCAAAACTTCCCCATAACTCAATTGTGTTAAAGGAAAACTCTTAATATTACCTCGCCAACCATTTTCATAAACCAAATCTTTAAATTCATATTCCATTGGTTCAGGAGGTTTTTCGTCAGGATATCCTATAGGTATTAACGCATCAATTCTAACATTTCCAGGAATACCTAAAGCCCTTTCAACCTGTTCATCTGAAAATGCGCCAACCCAGCATGCTCCTAATCCCAATTTATTAACCATCAACAACATATTTTGTATAGCAGCAGCACTATCTTGAATAGAATACAATTCTACTCCTCTTTTACCATAATGCCGTTTAATTTTATCAGTTTCATTGCATACAACTATTATAACTGGAGCATCTTGCATCCACAATTGTTGTAATGCTGCTCGACTTAATTCTTTAACTAATCCTGGATCAGTCACAACAATAAATTTCCATGATTGAATATTACCTGCGCAAGGAGCAGACTTTCCAGCTTTAACAATCTGTCCAACCATATCCCATGGAACAGGTACATTTAGAAATTTCCTTACACTTCTTCTTGTTTTAATGCATTCTTCTACATCCATATAAGAATCTATTTTTATTTAGTATAAAAAGTTATTGTAAATTATGTTTTAATTTTCTAGTGATTAAGAATTATCAATCAAATAATCTTCAACTTTTTCCTTCAATATTCTATACGCTTTATCAATATCCAAGAACTCTTTTCTATCAACATAATAAGGAACTCCAAACTTTTGATCCTTATCAAACTGTCTTTTGGTTAAATCAACATCTACACCTTCAATTTCATTCCAAACATGTCCTGGTGCATTTTCTTCATCAAATTTGCATGCTTTTAACTTGCCGCCAAAATAATCCTGTACAACTAAAGCAGTAGAAGCACATTGACCATAAGCAAGATCTTCCCCTTCATACTTATCCCTCATTTTATAATAACAAGTTTCTTTACACCAAGATTTTTCTAATGCTTTTTCTAATATTTTAATATTCATAATATTCAATAAACAATAAGTAATATATTAATTTATTCCAAGAAATAATTTAAAATCTTATTCTCAAGTTCAACATCACCTTCGTCAGGAATATGAACACAATTTGATTTCAACAAATTAACACCTTCCTTATACCTATAAAATCTAAATTCTTCATCAAACATATTCCGCAAATCCTGTTTCAAATCTTTTAAAATCCCAGCATCATACCCATTCTCTATGTACAAACACATTGCTTTTTCATCCTCAAATTCCCTATATGCTTTATTTCTAGCCAATTTTATGTCAACATTTCTCATTTTATTTTTACTTGCATATAAAAATAAAGAAATATCACCCCACTTTTCAATAATTTTTTCGCCTTTAATACTAATCCCATAATATTTTATATAATCCTTAATCTCGTCAATATATTTCATTCCAATAGGTTTAATAATTAGAAAATTTTGAGGTTCAGTATGATTTAGGCTTAATATTTCATCAAATATATTTAATGCTTTTTGAGATTCTCCATTCTCAACAGAAAATACTTCGATAACACCATAGTCAGTTGCTTTATGGATTTTATCCTTGTTCTTAACCATCCTATTAGCTTCCAAATTAAACTCCTTACAACAACTTGTACAATATTCATAACAAATAAAATCATCAACACACATATGTTTTGTCGCAAAATCATTAATTAATTTCTGTTGAACTGGAAAAGTATGATCAGACCTTGCTATTGGAGGACCAAAATAACGCAAATAAATCGAACAGGGATATAAATATCTTGCATCTAAAGTCCTTTCAGTCATTGGAATAAAACAAGTTTTAATTTCTTTTTTTGAAGGCATATCTTTTAATCCAAATGTATTTTTCTTCGCCAAATTTTCAATCTTTTTCTTTAATAAGATATAATCAGATCTATGCATGTCAACGTATTCAAGAAGTTCGTCAACTAATTCTTTAGAAACATTTTTTCGTACTTCTTCACCTTGTTCTGCAACAATCAACAATTTTGCATCATCTCCATTTAAACTGATAATATCTGAACAAATCTGTTTCATCTGTTCGATATTAAACGATCCTGCGCATGTGTTAAAAATCAGATAGATATCTTTACCTTCTTCATCACGCATTTTAACCAATTCTTGAATATTTGATAAAACCTTATGTCCAGCCCCTTTTCTGCCAACAATTTTATCAAATTCATCTTCAATCATAGTATCGATCGATATCCTAAACTCTGTTAAACCATTATCAATCAATTCTCGATAAACATCAATATCAGAATACCCGTTTGTTGTTAAAGTGCTTAAAATCCCGTTATCTGTGGCCATCTGGACCATTTTTGGCAGGTCTTTGTGCAAGGTAGCTTCTCCGCCTGTAAAATGAATATTTTTAAGGTTATGATTTGCCCAATCTACCATCCATTTCTCATATTGATCCATCGTCACGTCTGCTTTAAGAACCTCTCTTCTAAGCTTTATATCCATATTTTTATTTACATGCGGTCCATTACAATATGAGCATTTAAAATTGCATTTATGCGTTACGAATAAAGTAACTCTATCCAAATCCATATGATTCAGATTATCACCTAAATAGTTCAATGTAACCCTTTCTGCCCTTTCTTTGAGAGTATCATCAAAGATTAAGTCAGGATTTTTTGATCTCCCCATACCATTGTTTAGGGCGGAGGTTATTTATAAAATTTTCGCAAAAGGCTTTTAAAGCACTTTATAAAGGAAATTACTAAAAAACCTCAAAATCCTTTATAAACTGATTACGAAAGCTTTATATATTAGTACTACTCTCACTATTACTATTAACAAGTAGTTAATAAAAGAGTTTAAATATCTAAAAAATTGAGGTGGAATAATATGAAAGATAGATTAATACCAAGTAAAAAAGCAACATTAGATTTCTTAGAAAGTTATGTAGAACATCAAGAAAAACATGGGATAATAGTTATGGATAGATTAAGTGGAATAATCGAACCAAAAGATCTTCATGAATTAAAACGTTATATTTCTGTCATGAAAAAAAACGATGTTCTAAATGATCCTGATAAAAGTTGTAGACCTAGAATCCAAGAGAATTTTTCTATTGAAAAAGATTCATTATCAGATTTAATGGAAACAGCATTTTTACAAAAAATGCCAGAAGAATTAATAACAAGATATTTTCATATGTTAGTTCCAGAATTAGAAAAACCGCTTTCTGCTGAAGAAAGACAAGAAATTAGAGATACTTATGAAATTCCAACAAAAGTACAATATCCTTGTTGAGGTTAATAACAATGTCGAATTATAATTTAGCAGGACTTTGGGGTATAAAGCCAACAGAACAAGAAATGAAATTAAATATTGTTGAAATTTACGAACATTTATCAAAAAGACCTGTAAAATCTTTCTTAATGTATTCAATAATTGTTGAAATTTATAACAGTAATAAAAATATTTTCAAAAATGTATCTGTAAAGCCTGATGATATTAATAAACCTGAGATTAATTATAATAATAAAAATGAAAGTTTAGACATGCATTATTTAGATAAATTTAGTTACAGGATAAAAAATCAATTAATTTTTGAACCTCATATTAGACGTTCAAATAAATTCAGTAAAAATCCTCGAGCTAGTGAATTAGAACCCCTTGATAAAAATTCCAAATTAAAAAAAATTATAGAATCTTCACCTAATCCTTATCAAAACGAATTTTTAAGACAAGAAATGGTAAAGAGATTTTGTGATTTTTATTTTTCTGTAAGATCAAATTATCTTTTTAATTATTTTTAAGGTGATACAAATGAAACCATGGTTTAAACCAGATTTAAAAGAATACCCATACCAAATACAAATACCAACTGAAGATATAGTATTCGCTACTAATTAACTTTAAATAATGAGGTTGTCTAAAAATAGTTAAGGAGGTTACAAAAATGATGAATTATAATTTAAATTTAGCAGGATTATATGGAATAAAACCAACAGAAGATGAAATGAAATTTACAATATATGATTTAATTTCAATGTTACCAAAACCATCTATTGATGATAAATCAATATTAGGTCTCAATAATAGATTAAAAACAGGTTTAGGCAGTACAACCAAACAAATATTATATTGTTCTGAAGAATTTTTCAAGGAAATTGATTCTGATGAATTAAGACATTTATGTGAAGATGTAAAAAACAATTTTGAACCAAAAAATACGTATAAAGGGACATTTGAGGCAAAATTACATACATATAAAGAAATGGAAGATTTATTATTAGGGAGAAATGAGTCAAATTCAGAAGATATTAAAACAGATGATAGAAAATTAAGTTATATGAAAAAAATGGGACCGCACCCTTTTAAATTAATAGCTTCAGGTGTAGTAATCACTACAGAATAATTTTATATTTCATATTTTTTTAATATAAAAAATGATAGAAAAACTGTTAAAATTAAATTTATTACCAGAACCTATTCTAAAACCAACATTACCATCAGAAGGAGATAATATATACGCTCCCTTTATTCTAAAACACAATAACATCTATAAAATGTGGTATGGAGGTCAAGGTCCTGACGGAAAAGATCGAATACATTACGCAACATCAAACAACAAACAAGAATGGCAAAAACATGGACCTATTCTAGAAGGAAAAAATCATGTAAACGACCCATCTGTAATAATTAAAGACAACAAATTCTATATGTACTACACAGACTGCTACAAAAAAGACGAAATCCATTTAGCAATATCAGACAATGGAATAAATTGGACAAAAATTCAACAAGTTCTTGAACCAACAGAAAACTCTTGGGATTCAAATGAAGTAGCAAGACCAAGTTTAATCTACGAAGACAATCTATTCAAAATGTGGTATGATGGAAATCAAGATCGAAATACTGGCAGAAATGTAGGTTATGCAACTTCAACCGACGGAATAGAATTCATAAAACACAATATTGTCTACAAAAATGAAGGTGCAATTAATGTAACAAAAATTAACAACCAATACTTAATGCTAATGGAAAGCAGACAAGGAACATACGCTGCAATAGGAAATAATGAAACTGAATTTCAAAATAAACATTTAGTTCTACCAAAACAAGATAAATACGATAAACATGGCCATGTAACTCCATTCTATTTCGAGAATGAAATCTATATGGGATTAGCTACTTCTCAACATTGGAACAGAAACAGAATTGGGAAGGCTCAGTTACCTTAAACAACTTCACCACTGCCTATAACGCATAATCGAATTGCTTCGCAGAATACTCGAGTTGACCTGAGGATAAATCTGGTTTATAAGTTCTGAAGGAATTTACTCTTAATTATTTATCCGAAGTTGAGAAGCCGGCTATGCCTGGCAGTGGTGCTTTAAAAAACTGCATCACTGCTAAGCATTAACAGCTTCTCAACCTCGGCTTTACAAAAGCCTCAGGTCGAATCGATTCATCTGTGAAACTAGTCACTCATGCAATATAAGCAGTGATGCAGAATTATTAATAAACTCAATTACCCTTATAATATTCTTTTAATCTATGGAAATCAGGATTAGCTCTTAACTTATTCAAAGCTTTCGCTTCAATCTGCCTAATCCTTTCACGAGTCACATTATATTTTTTACCACAGACTTCTAAAGTTTTAGTTTGACCATCATCCAAACCAAATCTCATGATAATAATATTTTTCTCCCGATCATCCAATCCTTCTAACCCTTTTAATATTTCACTTCTTAAATTATTTTGTTCACTTTCTGTATCAGGAACCCCACGAACTCTATAAGGATCTCTTTCATCTTGTGTAACAAAATCTTTTATAGAAGATCCACCATCTTCACCTACAGGATCATCTAGAGATAAAGGATACTTAATCATTGTTAACATTTCTTTAACTTTATAAGGTTTAATATATTTTTTCTTTTCCAAAATAGCGTCATTATATTTATCAACCATTTCATTTATGCTAGGCTCCCTTTTTAACTCATGCCATAAAGTATTAATTACATTAATCAATTTCCTATTAGCATCACACATATGAATCGGCTTTCTAATTAAATCTCTATTTTCCATATTACCTCGAGTAATATTTTGCCTAATCCACCAAGTTGCATAAGTAGAAAACCTATTACCTTTACGATAATCAAATTTATGAACTGCTTTTATTAAACCTTCATTACCATCTTGAATTAGATCAAGTAAAGATTGTTGTCCTTGATACTTTTTAGCAATAGAAATAACCAATTTTAAATTACAATTAACCATTTTTTCATATGCATCAACATCACCTACTTCAATCCTTTTGGCTAATTCAACTTCCTCTTCTTTTGTTAACAATTTATGTTTTCCAACCTCTCTCCAATACAACTTAATTGGATCATCAATAATATAATCAAGAGTATCATAATTTTCAGAAGCTTCCATTTCAATTGCTTCTTTTTCATCTTTACCCATTATAAACGGTTCAGAATTTTCATCTAAAAGAATAATATTTTCTTGAATAAAAATATCAACAATTCCATTTAAATCAACATCATCTAGATATTCAATCATATCAACAATGTCACTAAAAAAAACTTGACCAGAGATTTTAGAGTCAGAAAGTAATTCATCAATTTGAGGATAAGAACTCACATTATAATTACTTTTACCTTTCCCCTTTGATTTTTTTGTTTTCATCTCCCCTGCTTAATTTTACTCACACTACTATATAAAATTTTCCTTTAAATCAATATAAAATTAAGTACTTTACGATTACGAAAAAAGACACCACTGCCTATATTGCATGAGTGACTTGTTTCACAGAATATGCGTATCGACCTGACGAGGTTTTATATTATTAAATATTGCTAAAATACCGAGTCAGGTGAGATGGTTGCTATGCCTGGCAGTGGTGTACTACATAAACCAAATATTGTATTTTTTTATACAACCCATATTAAAATACCATCATGCATAAAATACCCTTATGGAATACAAAATCACAGATACAGATAGGAAACATATGAAATATATGAATGAAGAACAACAAAGATCATATCTGGAAAATATGGCCTATGCAAAAAAGATGTGTGAACAAATGAAAGTTCAATCTGAAAATTCTATTAAAAGCCATTTACATAATTGCAAAATGATGAAAATAAAAGGTCCAAAAGATAGAAACTTTCAAAATGCAATGGATAATAGTATAAGTAAAATGGAAGGCCTCTTACCACTACCTTCACCAGATTATCTAAATCAAGATACAATTACTATTGATACACCTTTAATGAGAAAAATGGAAAGTGGCTTACAAAGTAGATTAAATCAAAAAATTACAATTAAAAACAAAATTGATGATGAATATCAAGAATTAGCTGAATTAGATTCAATTTATAAAAAAGTCCAGAACAAATTTATTTGGAATTCCTATAATGGTATAACTATAATTGGCAACCAAGAATTTAAAAACGGAGTTGCAGCATCAATTGAATTTGCTAATTTAAAATCACCTTACCATGCTTCTATGATTAAAAATTATATCAATACAATAAAACATAGATCATATATGAGTAATAGTGCACACATTCATGTTAAAACCAAAACAGTTGAAACAAAATCTATACCTTTTAAATATAATGTGCCAGGTTTTGCAACAACTTTAGTTCATGAAGCAATGCATTCAAAATTATATTGGGATGAAATGTCAAGATCAAACAATTATCAATCTGCAAACAACAATTGTAGCGGTGAATTTGCAGAAAGAAAATGTTGTATGGAAGCTTTAAACTTTGATAAAACATATAGAAAATATATGAATGAAAATTTACAATTAGAAATGATTGAAAATGCATTAAAAACAAGATGGTGGGAACGTTAAATCCTAACTCTAATAATAGTTCTTAACTTTACCAATTCCGGAAATCTATAGAAAAAGTTAATTTTTTTATCAGAAATCTCAGATCCAGAAGATTTCTCTTGTAAAACAAAAGCTGTCCAAGATTCAGCAATATCTTCTTCAGGATTAGTTGCAGCATAATCAGTTACAAATTCATCTTCATATTTTTCATAAAAGTTAAACATTTCATCTTCAATTAAATCTTCATCAAGTTCTTGAATTTCCGACCATTCAGCATATTTTTCTGTCCAAAATTCATCAGCAAACCTATTCAAATATGAATTTACTTTTGCACAACCTTCTTGATTAAAATAAAAATCACATTCATCTTGTAAAGAATAATATTCATCTTCAGTAATATCTAATTTATTCAAAACCAATTGCTCATAATTTAATGTTAAAATATGCCCGTATTCATGAATTAATGTATATGTTAATTCTTGATCATCTAAAGCAGTGCTTGCAACAAATGCATCTTGAATATCAACCATAATGTTCCAATGATTTTGATCGCCGCTATTTGATTCAACTGCAGCCATTGTACCTTCTTTACCATCTGTAGCCACTTCAAAAATTACAATTGCAGGAACAGCATCTAATGGCAATAAAGTCGATAACCTCTCCCAAATAATATTATGTTTTTCAGTATTATCTTGTAATGTTTCTAAATTTGAATCTTCTAACGAAGGTTTTTCATTTAATGTTAATTGAATTCCAGAAACATCATATCTTGCAAGAACAGTCATATCTTCTGAATCTAGTTCTTGTACATCTTTATCTCCTTCATAATAATCGTCTCCAATTAATCCTGCATTCTTAGCAATTTCTTCTTCAATTGCTTCACATTCTTCTTCAGTATCACATTCAATGTAACACACCTTATATTCAGGATCATACAACTCTCCTTCATAACAATCTTCTTCTTCCATATCATAATCTTCATAATCTATACAATCTTCATCATCACATGGAATATAACATACTTTTTTATCAGAATCAAACATTTCATCTTCAAAACAATCTTCTTCTGTCATCTCCCAATCATCATCAAAATAATAATTGTCATCTTCGTCAAGATCATCTAAGTCATCTTCTTCATCTACCTCATCTTCTTCATCTACCTCATCTTCTTCGTCTTCTTCATCATCTTCATCAAGATCAATAAAACCGTGTGGTTCATCATTGGAATCAGAACCATCATCTAAATCATCTTCCAACTCATCAAGATCATCTTCTAGATCATCCAAATCATCAAGATCATCATCAAGATCATCATCAAGGTCATCTAAATCATCTGAATCAGTATAAGAATCAACATCAGAAATATTATTTACTTCACCGTTATCATCAAGATCTTTAAATCCATCTCCTGAAGAATCGATAGGTATATTAGTACAACCTACCATAAATAATACAAACATACAAATAACCATAATATTAATAATTTTCATATTAATCAAAAATAATTCAATTGATTTAAAAGCATTTCCTTTGTTAAAACCATACAATCAATTATTACCCTAGAGTGGTTACAAAACGAAACTTTTATAAATGAGTGATGTAAACTGATGTAATATATAATGAAGCATCAAACAAGTATAACTATAGACGAAGAAATTATGCTTAAAGTTAAAGATCTACTTAGAGATGGCACATACAGAAATCAATCGCACATATTTGAATTTGCAATTAGAAAACTTCTGGAGGATAAAAAATGAAAGTATTAGTTGTCAATCCCCCAAATGAACCTTACAGTGAAAAAAGTCTATTAATTGAACCTATTGATGTATTAGGTCTGGCAACCTATATAAAATCATTAAACCATGAAGTTCAATTGATAGATATGGATGTAAAACAAACATCACCAGAAACAATGGTAAACACAATCAAATCATTTATGCCAAAAATAACAATAATACCTTTTGATTACCACATTCCTTTGCATACATCTGCAGCAATTCCAAATATTAATAAGATTGGTAAAATAGCGAATTTCTATGGATCAAAAGTTATTGTTGGAGGTAAATCTTCAAAATATCATCCCTCTGAATTCTTAAACTATAATATTGATGTCTTAATCAATGGAGAGATGGAAATAACAATATCAGAATTATTAAATTTAGAAGATTGGTCTTTAAAAAATTTAGCAAAAGTCAAAGAAATATCTTATAATCATGAAGGTACAATAAATACAACTGAAAAAAGATCAGATAAAATTAAAGTAAACTCATTACCAATACCTGATAGAAACTTAATAAATATGGCAGATTATATTGATGTAAGATCTATGCTTTCAAGCAGAGGTTGTTTTGGAAAATGTAGTTTCTGTCCAAACACAGATTTTTGGGGGAATTGGAGAGGAAGATCACCTGAAAATGTTGTGGATGAAATTGAATATTTAGTTAACGAATTTGATGCTAAGAAAATCTTATTCCTAGATGATAATGCAACTGTTAATAAAGATAGAATGAAAAATATTTCAGATGAAATTATAAAAAGAAATATTAAAACAACTTTAGGATGTTTAGGAACAGTTCAAACTTATGATAAAGAAACAATTAAAAAAATGCAAAAAGCAGGATTTAGATGGATCCATTATGGCGCTGAATCAGGCAACGATAAAATACTTTATGAAAATAGTAAAAACATTAATTCAGATCAAATTAAAAAAGCAATTATTGAAACAAAAGATGCAGGATTAAGAGTAAGAACAAGTTGGATTTTTGATTTGCCAGGAACAGATGAAAATGCAATCCAAGATACAATTGATTTAATTTTAGAAACAGAACCAGAAGAAATTCGTGCACATTATTTAGCGTTAAGAGCAGGTACTGAATTATATACAAGAACCTTTAGAGGACAATCAATACCTTCACAATATATTCATAATAATCAACCTTCTTTAAACTTGTCAAGTTATGATCATGAAAAAATTACTGAAAAAGTTGATGAATTAACAAACGAATTTCAAAATAGAGGTTATTTAGTAATAACATCCCCTAGCGAATGGCGAGATGTTGAAAAACTTAAAAAAATAGATCCACAATTAAGATTTATATCATTTTGTCCTTCAAGATATGGACTGGGTTGGGAAAGATAATGAAAGAAACAAATTTTGAAGAAAATAATGGAAACATTTTATTAGGTATTACTGGATCAATTGGGTGCGGAAAAACATATACATGCAATTTATTGAAAGAAATAGCTGAAAATAATGAAATGGAAAATTCATATTTAAGTATTGACACAATTAGAAGAAATATTTTAGGAACAAATCCAAAATATGAAGAAGTAAGATTAGATTTAATTGATTTTTTTGGAAATAAAATTCAAAAACAAGATGGATCAATTTGTGGCAAAGAACTTGGAGAATATATTTTTAATGATTCTTTATTAATGCAAGTATTTAAAGCATACACACATAAAGCTATTAAAGATAATTTTGAGGATGAATTGAAAGAAAATAAAGGCATTACCTTTGTTGAATGGGCATTATTAGTAGAAGACAATTATCTACAATTTGTTAATGGAAACGTTTTAGTTGTAACTTGCGATTATGATATCCAAATAAAAAGACTTTCTTCTGGAGATTTACCTTTAGATCAAATTAAAAAAAGAATTGAGAATCATTATAGCAACGAAAAAAAGATTTCGCATATAAAACAATTTCAAAAAGCAATAGGAAAAGGACAATTATACGTTTTTGACACTACAAAAAATCCTAAAAAAAAACAATATGAAGAATTATTTGAAAATATAATTAAAAATGATTAAATTAAACCTTAAAACAAAACTTGAAAACTATTCATTTTGTCTATTTAGAATCCCTGAAACTGGTGGAAGAGTTTTATGGGAAATTACGAACAGTTGTAATTATTCTTGCAGTTATTGCATCTTCACAGCTGAAAACGGAAAAGTTGAAGGAGAACTAAATACAGAAGAAGTTTTTAAAGTATTAGATGGATTAAAATCAAGAAACTTTACACATATTAAATTTACAGGCGGCGAACCATTTATAAGAAAAGATATGCTAAATATTCTGGGAAAAACTTCAGATTTAGGATTTATAGTTGATGTTTCTACAAATGGATCTTTAATAAATGATAATAAAGCAAAAATGATTAAGGAATATGGTATAAAAATGATTCATGTAAGTGTTGATGGTCATAATCAAGAAACTCATGAAATAGCAAGAGGAAAGAACACATATCAAAGAACAATTAGAGGCATTCAACATTTAAAAAATAATGATAATTATGTTAGAGTTGGAACAGTCATATTTAAAGCAAATGAAAATTATTTGGAAGCAGTGATTCAATCTGCTGAATCAATGGAAGTTGATGAAATCATATTTTCATTTATGGAACCTATTGGACGAATGGAAGGAAATGATTCAATCATTTCAAATAGACCAATCACAGAAGTTAAATCAGAATTAGAAGAATTATCAGATAAATATTCTGGAAAAATAAATGTAAATTATAGTTTTACTGAGAATACAAATAACGATGAATTTGGAATATGTCCTGGCGGAAACAGGTTTTTATTTATAGACAATTATGGAAGAGTTTCTCCTTGTACCTGGATTGTTGATAAAAATCCTGAATTCAGGTCAAAATTAACTGTTAAAGATGTAAGTTTTGATGAAGTAATGAATTCAGATCCAATCGTATCATATTTATCGTGTAAAAAAATATTATCCTATGATGGTTTAAAAGGTTGTCCTACTAAAAGAAGATGTTAACAAAAGAAAAGAACGGAAGTTTGAATTTAGATTTAGATAATGATAATTCTCAAAATAAATTAAAATTAATTGAAGGAGAATCTAAATATTGTGTTTATTCAAATGGGAAATTCAATAGAAATTCTCAAATTTATTCATTCACTACAGAAAATCTTTCAGGATATCTACCAAAATTACCTTTAGAAGGAGCAAAGGTATTAACAGTATGTGGATCTGGAGATTCAATTATTAATAGTTATATGTTGGGAGCAGATGAAGTAGTTGCATTTGATATCAATAAATTATCAGGATATTATACTGATTTAAAATTAGCTACATTAAATAATTTAGATCATAATAGATTTAAACAATTCTTTATGAGACAATCAAAAGATGGCCAACCAAACACAGATGCACTAAATTATCAAACTTATGAATCATTGAGAAATCAATTAAACTCAACATCAAAACATTTATTTGATAAAGGATTCAAAATAAACAATTATGACGGACAACGATTAAGAGAATCATCTTTATTCAATAATAAATATGACCATAATGAATTAAAAATTTTTAGTAATCCATATCTACAATCTGAAGAGAATTATGAAAAAGCAAAATCAAATTTAAAAAATACAACTTGGATTAATTCTCCAGTACAATCTGTTGCAGATAAATTAGAAAAATCATTTGATATAATATTATTATCAAACATTGCTGATTATGCTCATCTTATATACTCTAGAAGAGAAGATTATTTAAATTCATTTGCAAAAGAAATTATTATACCATTATCAAACATTCTGAATTCAAAAGGGGAAATTTGCGCAGCATATGTTTATGATGCTGAAAAAACAGATTATAGGTCACAGATTGACAATCCAAAAATTAGAAGATCGGTTTTTAAATCTTCAGGATTAAATTACTCAGAAGAACATTTTGATAGTGTTATTCCAGGTAAAAAAGATGCAGTTGTATTACTGCAAAAACAATAGGAGGAAAATAAAAATGGAAGAATTAAACAGATATGAAGCAGTAAATAATGAAGGATTTATAGCATATACTATGTTAGAATGTCCTGGAAATGTATACAATACATTTAACCAAGATTCTGGGTTAGAAATTCTATGCTGGGAATCAAACAGAGGAGATGGATCTGGAGAATCTAGAAAAAAACCTTCTAACAATTCTAGAAACAATTATAGGAGACCAACAGGCGAATCTAGAAAAAAACAGAAAAAATCCGATGGAGAATCTAGAAAAAGACGAAGTATCTTTAGAAAATCAAGTGGAGAATCAAACAGCCCTTTTAGTGGTGGAGAATCAAATTGGTAAAATGCTTTCAGAAAAAGAATTAATGGAATTGCATACTAACCAAAGGTTATTAATAATCGAACTTCAAAATAGAAATATTGATGTTAATATTCTATTTCAAGATTTAGAAATAATTGAAGCTTCCTATAATGACCATAAAGAATTAATCATGGATAGAGATTCTTCAATAAACCCTTATGCAGCATCAGTAATTTGTGGAGATAAATATTTAACAAAAAAATTGTTGTTTAAAGCAGAATTGTCAGCTATGAAAGGAGAACAATTCTATGCAGATCAATTTAATAAAGCTATTGACTATGCAAAAGAAATTGGATATCCAGTTGTTGTTAAACCTACATATGGTTCCCATGGTTATGATGTATACATGGATTTAGAGGATAAACAACAAGTGAAAAAAGCAATAAATAAAGTAATAGAAATAATTGGTAAAAGTGATGCATTCCTTATTGAAGAACAATTTGAAGGTAAAGAATATCGTGTATTTGTAACAAAAGAAAATGATTATGCAGTATTACATAGAGACCCAGCCCATGTTATTGGCGATGGTAAAAGGACAATTAAACAGATTGCAAAAGATGAAAGCAAAGATAGAAAATATCCAAGAAAAAATAGTTTATGTCCAATTATGTTAGATGACATTGCAAAAGAATATTTAGCAATAACAGGTAAAGATTTTTCATATATTCCAAAAAATAATGAAAAAATTTATTTGAGACATACATCAAATGTTGCAATGGGCGGTATGTGTGAAGACTATACAGACAAAGTTCATCCTTCTGTAATTGAAATATCAAAAAAAGCATTAGATGTATTTCACGGATTACCTTATGCAGGAATGGATTTTCTAAGTAAAGATATTACAATTGAACAAACTCCAGATATGTATAGAATTATTGAAGTAAATTCAATTCCAGGTATACATATGCATATGAGACCTGGAATGGGAAAACCAAGAAACGTTGCAAAATATATTGTTGATATGATGTTTCCTGAATCAAAATGATACAAAACTTATCAGAAGGATCAAAAAGTTACCATGAAGAAGCAGACAGGTATGAACGCTTCAGTCAGGTAGAAGATAGTCCAAAACTTATTCTAAATTATTTACAAAAACAAGTTATAGGAAAAGATGTTCTTGATATTGGTTGTGGTACTGGTAAATATTTAGTTCCATTATCAAAATTAGCAAAAAACTATATTGGATTAGACATATCTTCTGATCAAATTAATATTGCTCAATCAAAAATAAATGATAAGGTAAAATTTTTATGTTCTTCTGCAGAAACAATTGATCTACCTAATGAAAGTATTGATATAATAATATCGACTTGGGTTTTAGGAACAATTTTAGAGGATAATAGAAGAGAAAATGTAATAGACGAAATGAAAAGAGTACTAAAAAA
This sequence comes from Nanobdellota archaeon, assembly GCA_042570655.1. Taxonomy (GTDB): domain Archaea; phylum Nanobdellota; class Nanobdellia; order Woesearchaeales; family JBHPGL01; genus JBHPGL01. The sequence continues at coordinate 31,780 of JBHPGL010000004.1, forward strand.
AGATGGAAAAATTTATTTAGTTGAAAATGATTTAGGTGGAGATTTTGAAATAATTCGAGGCAGATACCCTAATATTTCAAGAACAAAAGAATATAATGATTCCCTTGAATCAAAAGGATTTTATCCAATAAATAGATTTGAAACTTACTTCGAATTTAATTCATTAAATGAAGCAAAACAAATATTTAATTCAATCTGGGGCAAAGAAGCTGCAGATAAAGTTAATGATAAAAAAATTAATCATAATATAGTTATTTATTTTAATAAAAAATGAAAAAAGGATTTTATATACACACGGAAATAAGTATGAGCGATGTAATTAAATTATCTAAGAAAAATATTATTGGAAAGGCTAGTGATAGACCTTTAAATGATCAATTTCCAAAATATAAAGATGATACTTTAGTATTTTGCTGCTATTATTGTGAAGGATATGAAACACCTTACGGACATAATGGTATTGTATTTGAAACAGAAAATCCAATTGTATATGCGTGTCCAGTAGATTCATGGCATTTGATAAGACAAGGACTTTGGATTCCAGGACATGAAAAATTCATATTCCCATCAATTGAAAAAATGTTAAATAAATATCCAACAAGTTTTGATTTCCAAGAAGATTTTAAAGAATTCTTTAAAAAATTAAAACCTTCAGATGTATATCCTGAAAATGATGATAATGAGGCAGAAATGTATTTTGAAACAGATTATATGATCAAAGAAATAAAACATGTTTATTGTAATGAAATCACTTTTAGACCGCCGTTAAAAGTTAATATCATTGGTACATTTAATAGTAGAGAAGAGTTAAAAGAGATTTATGAAAAAGAATTAACTAATTGTTTCTACTAGATAAGAGTCAAAAAACCATAATATTTATAAATACTATTCCCCAAACCAATTAATAGAGGAGTAATAAATGTCAATTCAATTTTTTATGATGGAAAGAGCAGATAATGAAAGAGAAAATAGATTAGTTTTAATACAAAGCGATTGGAATAGAAAATGTGAAAATGCTGAGATTAATGGCGTTCTTTACGAATATAGAAATTATACAGAAAGCAGTATAAATTGTTCTAATTCATTACAAGGAATGACAATTCCATTCAAAAATATGGGTACAATTGATAAAAGTGAAGAAGAATTACTTGAGTTAGAAAATGTGGAAATTGCTATTGCAATTGCAATGTATAATTATGATAAAGAAATTGAATTAAAAGCCTATGCGTGTAATCCAAAAGAAGGTCATGTTTCAATCGATCATAAAACTCATGAAATTGTTTTAAAAGAATATTTTAGAGCATCTGGTGATTGGGATTTTCCAAGAAGAGATAGTTCTAGTAGTTTATATCAACTATCAAATATTAAATATAAACCTCGAAAAGTATTACATAGAGGAGAAGAATTCCCTCCTAGACCACGTTGTTCATATGAATTTTTTATATCAACAGTTGGTAAATATACATTATCACCATTATCTTTAATATCTTCAGAAGTTAATAATGAAGAAATTTATCCAAGCATTTCATTTTTAGATAATAAAGAGGCATTTAAATTAATATCAAAAGAAAGGAGCGTAATAAAATGGAAGAATTAGAAATGCAAGTTAGAGAAAAACTAATTGAATTAAAAGCAGACGAAATTTATGAAACAATTAAAAAACCTGAATATTCAGGAAAAATTGAAAATTTTGTGAGAAATGTTATGAATTCATTAATTAGCAAATTTGAAAATGATTTTGGGATGGAGAAAGAAGAAGTAGAAGAAGCAAAATCAACTATAGAGGCTCATATTAACAATACATTTTCTAATGATGACCAATTAAAACAAGTGAGTTATCAGCAGGCCCAAAATAGATATTTATCCAGAGAACAAATAAATAATAAATTTAATGATTTTTATAAAGAATTAAAAGATGACGAAGATTTTGGTGAAGAAGCATTAGAAAAATATAAACAGGCAAATGAAACATTATTTAATTATATCGAACATTCTGATAAAATAATTAATGAAACTGTAAAGATAACCGAAAGTAAAAGTATTGATATAGCTGTATCACAAGAATCTCAAGATGAAATAACTAGAAAATTATTTCCAACAGCTGAAGAATATATTGATTTTAATAATGGAGGCTTTAAAGCTGTAAAAGATTATTATAAAAATCTGGAAAATGCAATGTCTCTGGATGGTGAGTTAGGTGAAATTGCTAATGTGATGATTACAGGAGTTCAATCTATGATGAAAGATATGAAAGATATGTTAGAACAAATTCAGAAAGAAAGAATTGAATCTGATGTTATAAGAATTTACGATTAATTTTTTTCTTTTAAATAAAATCTATAAACCTATATAGGTCTATATAGACTATAATGACTAATTATTTATACTTTTATTTCTATTATATTAAATATGAAAAAATTAAGAAAAAACCAAGCTGAAAACTTGGTGAGTTGCTCAATATATTATATAATATCATTAAAATATATAAAACCTCCTATATGGCGCGGAAGTCTAACTTGGTTTGACACCAAGCTGAAGACTTGGTGAGTTGCTCAACTCTTGCGGGTTCGAATTACTCATCTACGGGTGCGAAAATCCTGTCCGCGCCGTCATTATTATGCTCGAAATAATAATATTCATCACACTTGGAATTTTGGCAGGAATAATCACCGGCCTCACTCCTGGAATTCACATAAACCTTATCTCAGTAATCCTACTCTCACTTTCCCCACTCCTACTTAACCATGTCTCAGTCCTCTCATTAGCAGTATTCATAATAGCAATGTCCGTTACTCACACCTTCCTTGATTGCATTCCATCTATCTTCTTAGGAGCACCAGACGCAGATACAGCTTTAGGAGTTTTACCAGGTCATCGTTACCTCCTTAAAGGAAACGGTTTAATGGCAGTTAAACTTACTGTAATTGGTTCGTTTGGTGCACTTATCTTAAGCATTTTAATGTTCCCACTATTAATCCCATTTGTAGAATTCATATATCCTTTAATTGAAAATTATATTGGTATTCTATTAATCCTTGTTGTAACATTTATGATTATGAGAGACAGAAAAAAATCTTGGGCAATATCTGTCTTCCTATTATCCGGAATTTTTGGACTTATAGTTCTAAACATTCCCAATTTTGACAACCCTTTATTTCCTCTTCTAAGCGGAATGTTTGGAATATCTACATTACTAATATCTTTGAATGACAATTGTGTAATTCCAAAACAAAATTATTCAACTAAAATAAAATTATCTAAAATCCTCACATTAAAAGCCTTATTATCAGGACAATTTTCAGGTTTTATAACAGCAGTCATGCCAGGACTTGGCGGATCAACTGCAGCTGTAATTGCAATGCAAATTACAAGAAACTTAGGTGATCATGGTTTTATGATTTTGATGGGTTCAATCAACACTGTTAACTTCATTCTAAGTATGGTTACTTTATTAGTATTAGAAAAAGCAAGAAATGGTTCTATAATAGCAGTACAATCTCTTGTAGGAACAGTTACAATCATTGACATTGTAATTTTCCTCAGCACAACATTAATAGCAGGAAGTATTGCTGTATTTCTAACTCTAAAAATAGCAAAAATATTTTGTAATTTAATCAGCAAAGTAAATTATAAAAAATTAGTACTATCAATCATTCTCTTCATAATTTTGATGTGCTTCATACTCACAGGTCCTTTAGGATTCTTCATTTTAATTGTAAGCACAGGACTTGGAATGATTCCTGCAATAGTAAAATGTACAAGAACTCATTCAATGGGTTGTCTCCTACTCCCAGTAATATTGTATTTTATATTATGAGGTGAAAAAATGTCATGGGAAATATCAATAATAGAAATTGAAGAAAATGGAAATAAACTATATAAAGTAACTAGAAGAAATTCTGAATATTATTTATCTGAAACAAAGATATTTGATTCGAAAGAAAAAGCTAAAGAACAATTTAATCAATGGTTAGATCATTAACCTTTAACTTTAAAGAATTAATTAATTCAGGTTGATTATAGTTATAAATATCAGGAACATCTAAATTAATGATTTTTTTATTTAAATATAATTTAGGAAATCTTTTAGCTATCTCACTCCTTTGTTCTTCTTCCATTACAACAATTAAATCTGCCCATTTTATCTCATTCTCAGTTACAGGATTTTCATTGTAAAGACCAGCAGACATAGTAATATATCTATCTTTAAATATTTCTTCAGCTGTCTTACTCCTATTCTGATTTTGATTACATATAAATAATACTTTCATAATAAGAAATAAATTAATATTAAATATAAACTTTACTAAACAGCCTTACCATACGAATCAATATCTCTCCAAAGATAAGTAATAATTCTATCTTTAATCGAATTTGGCTTAAATTGAGCTAAATAAGTTAATAATTTATCATCCTTTAAAATTGTTCTTTCCCAGGATTTCCTTTTTTGAATCTTTAGTTCTAATCGTTTTGATTTATCTCTTTGAATTGTCAGCATAGTATCTTCAGCCCTCATAAAAAAATAAGATCCATGTTGCACAAATACACCAGATGCAAAAAAATTATAATCTCCAATTTGAGAATCTTTGTTATATCCCATTTGTGACGCTGTAATTTTCATACCAACATCATAAGCACTTAAATTTTCGCTTTGATACCCTAAATTAATTACTTTTTCTGGATTTAAATGACCATAAAAAATAAGATCATTTTCAAATAAACGAAACCTTCTTCGTTCATTTAATCCATACGAATAAAAACCATTAAATGTATACCTTGGATTAATTAATTTAATTCTGTTTAAATGCATATTAAAATCAGGATCATCCATTGCTTCAATTAAAGGTTTTTCAATTTGTTTACCTTCATATATTCTCTTATTTCCGTTAAAAAGCGCAATTGATCCTGCAGCAGACCTATAATCTTCTATTTCTTTTAAAAGCGCTTCAATAGGAGTCATTCCTTTTGGATAAAATACTCTGTCTAATCCGCCTAATCTTGGATGAAAATTTCCTTCAATATCAAGATTCCCAAAACAAAAATGAAAATAAGGAGCATTCATATCTTCTAGTTTTTCTGATTTTAATCTAAGGGCTGGACGTTTATTATTTCCATAAGACTCTCTTTTAATAGAATTATTACTACAAATTAACCTGTTTACCCCACCCAAATATTCACTATGATAATGCATAAAATTTAAAATCAGAACAATATTTATAAATATTTGTATTATAAAAAATATAAAAAATTATTGTTCACTTATTTC
>JBHPGL010000005.1:0-35924 GCA_042570655.1 Nanobdellota archaeon
CTATTAAAAGAGAGTCTTATGGAAATAACTACCTATAAATCCCCGAATCCACACACAAAACACCACTAACTTTATAAACCTAAATAAAATAACATTTCATTAATACCAAAAAATTGGTGAGTGAATGAAAAGAGGTAGCATTAGAAGATATAATAATCTTAATTCTAATAAATATAAATATTTAGGTGATAAAAATTTCTGAAATAAAACCATGGCATGTTGTAATAGTTGGACTACTAGTAGTGTTTCTTATTGGAGTATTAATCCACAGTTCAACAACAAGCAATATTACAGCGAGAGCTATATTAACAGTGGAAGAATTTGAAGATCAAAGAGATACTTTTGTAAGCAAATTCTCTGATCAAGAAAGAATTCCTATTAATAAGACTCATCAAATTGAGAAAATTTCTGAACCATCCATACATTCATCAAAAAACCCAGATTATATTTCTTCAGAAGTTAGACTTGATGAAATGAAACTAGAACTTGATCAAATTAAACAATCTAATGAAAATCTTACAGATAATTTAGAAAGACTCCTACCTATGCCGGAAGTAAATGTTCAAGATACAATGAAAGGAAAAAGGAAAGAAAAGGAAGTAAAGGTTAAAACAAAAGAAATAGAAGAACAAGCTGAACGAGTAAGAACATTAGAAGATGAAAGACTTACTAAAGAAGAAATATTACAAATTTTAGTTGAAATCCGTGCAAATAAATCATTAATAAATTATCATCCAAGAGAAAGAGATTTCTTAAATCACAATACATTAATAGTTGAAAATGGCGAATTTATGTACATTGAAGATGATACTATCAATGAAGATATTATTGTAAGAAGAGGCGCTACATTAATACTAAATGATGTTGAAGTAAATGGTAATGTTAGGGTTAATGATCACTCATTGTTAGTTATGAACGATTCTTATGCAGATGAAATATTAGTTGCAGACTTTTCAACTTTAGAGCTTCATAATTCTACAATTGAAAATTTCTTAAATATTTTCTTTAATTCTTATGCAGAAATTTACAGTTTAGAATATGTTAGTTATATTAATGTAGGAGACAATTCAAAATTAGTTGCAGACTATATTAGTGTTGGTTCTGATTTATACATTTATGAAAATTCTCAAGCAGATATAGGTAAAATATATTATGATTATTCAGGTGAATTATACGTTGACTCATTATCTTTTGCTACAATAGACCATGTTTATTTTGATGGCGGATATAATGATATTGAAGTTTATGGTAAAAGCGGTGTTAATATCACATTGTTAGAAGTTGAAGAAGCTGAAAAAATGGACATATATGTAAAATACTATGCTTACTTAAATATCTATAATATCGAGGCTGATCTTTCTGACAGGTTTAAAATCGACCAACGTTCAAAATCTTTTGTAAATATGTACAATGCTGAGATTGAATCAGATAAATTTGAAATTAAGATGAGAGAATGGTCAGATACATACTTTACAAATTTAGATGTTATCAGTTCCGATAAATGGGATTTTAATATATTTGAAGACTGTAATTTACTTGTAACAAATTCTTATTTTGATAGTTACAATGCAGATTCACCGAATAAAATTTATATTCATGATAATTCTAATTTCACATTAATAAATTCAGTTTTAAAATCATATTATAAAATCATGGTAGATGTATACGAAAATGGTTGGTTTAATGTACAAAACTCATTAATTGAATCCGAAAATAATAAAATTGAATTATATATGGACAATAATGGTTTTATTGACATAATCAATTCAAACTTAATTGCTTATAGTAAAATTTATACAGAGGCAGAATATAATGGTTTTTTAAATATAATTAATTCAACAGTCTACTCATATAATAACGATTTTGTAATTTATAACGAATATGGCGGTTTTACAAATATTGACGGTTCTTACATATTTGCAGACAACAAATTCTTGATAGAATATTTGTATGAAGGCGGATGGTTAAATGTTACAAATTCAGTAATTGATGCATATCATTTCTATGGTGATCATATTTATTATGGTGGTGAAGCAAATTTTAACAATGTAATTATCAATTCATATGATGACATTTATTTTAATGATATTAGTTATGGTGGTTGGGTAAATTTCGTTGATTGTAACATTGCATCTTATGATGGTGACTTTTATTTGGAAGACATTGAATATGGTGGTTGGGTCAACATAATCAACTCTGACATTTATGCAGATGAAGAAATCTATTTTAATAATTATGAAGGCGGATTCATTGAAATTGAAAATGTAAACTTTGTTTCAATGGACGATGATTTTACATATTATGCTGATGATGGTGTAATATTCCACCTTACAAATGTAAATATTTCAGTATCAGACGATGTTTACATTGAATTTGATGATGATAATTATATTGGCGATAATTATTGGACAAATGTAAATATTAAAGCAGACAATTTCGATCTTTATTTAGATGAAGGTGTTACAGCTATTGCACATAATTTTTATGTTGATTCAAGAGAAGACATTAACATTGAAATGGAATCAGGAAGCATATTTAATGTTACAGATGGACATTTCTTTTCATATACACCTTTTGAAAGTGATGTTGAAATTGAACTTGATAACTATGGTTGTTTTGTTAATTTTGATAATGTCGACATTTATTCTGGATACTATCTTTACTTTGAAATTGAATATGGAAGCCAGTTTAATATGATAGATTCAAGTGTTTATGCAGGTGATTATGGTGAGATTTATGCTGATTATGGAGCTATTTTTAACGCATTAAACACTCCAGTGAACTTAGAGGGAGATGATGGTTTAGGAAGTGAAGGTTATTTAGAAGCATATTATGGTACAGAAATCAATATTGATCAGCCGTTACAAGTTGCAGAAATTGATATGGGTTATGGTGTGATTGCTAATTTAGGTGACGTTATTTTAACAGAAGGTTCGATTGACCTTTATTATGGTGCAGAATTATATATGGACAGTTTAAATTATGTTGGAGAAGTTGAAGATGGATACATTTATGGTTATGATGGAATTATTTTCGAATTAAATGGTGGGGAAATAATGCTTACAGAAGATGACTTTGAATTCTATCGTGGATCTAAAATTAACCTTAATAATGTAGATATAATAGGTTATGACGGCAATGAAATTGATCTTGAATATGGAATAGAATTATTAATGGATAATGTTATAATCAATTTGGAAGATGGTTATTTTTATATTTATGATGGAGCTTATGTAGATGTACAAAACTCAAATATTAATATCGGTGATGACGAATGGGAATATTTAGATCTTGAATATGGTGTTGAAGCTTATTTCACAAACACTATTTTAGATGATAAATTAAGAGTAGATCAAGGTTGTAAAGTAACGTTCGAAGATAGCCAGATTAATGGAGAAATACATACTCATGATGCAATTGAACTAGATTTAATAAGAACATCAGTAACAGATAATATAGATATTAAATATGGTGATTGGAGTCCAAGTGCAGGAACTCTTACATTTAACACATTAGCCTTGACAGGAGATGTTTTGGTTGCGGGAGGACCAATTTTAAATGTTATCAATTCAGATATTAATGTTAAAGTTAATCCAGATGCAGAAAGCAATGTTGAAAAAACAGTTTATAGATTAAGTGCAACAAGTAATTCAGATGTTACTCTTGACGGAACAGATCCATTTACAGTTTATAATGAAGTTGTTGATGGTACTTCAAGTATTACTAAAACAGGAACAATATATAGCACAACACCAATTCAAGCAGGTGTTTTAAGTGAAACATGGGAATATTTCCAGCCAAGGAATACAACAACAATAAATACTCCTACGACAATCCCAAAAAGCATTTGGTTAGACAATGCAGTACTTATTGTTCAAGACACAACCTTAACACTTCAATCTTTTGAAGAAACAGCAGGATCATTAGATGCAAATTATGATATTATTTTAGATAATAATTCAAGATTAATTTTAATAAACGCAAGTATCATTTCAAGCGGTGAAATTATCGCAAGAGATAATTCAATTGTTGAAATGTCAAACAATTCATATCATACAATGTTTATTGAAGCATGGTTTGGTTCATATATTAATTTAATCGATTCTGAAGTTGATGATGATATAATACTTATTCAAAGTTCAAGGATAGATATGGATAATTCAGAGGTTGAAGAATTATTATTATGGGACCATTCAACAAGTATTGGTAGTATTGAAGATTCAATAACAGATTATTTTCAATTATATGGTTTTTCAGAAGCATATCACAATAGATCAAATTCTTCAATGATGTATATAAGTGCCTTTTCTGATTTAAAAGCATCTGATGGATATGTATATGAAGAAGGAGTTTTTATTGATGATGGTAGTAGTGCATCATTAACCAATATGCATGTATATAATACGATAACTGCAGCTTATTATATCCCAGAACCTATAATTCTAAATTATATTACTTTTACAAGTACCTCACAAAACAAATTAGAGGCATTTTATAATGCTGAAATTATTGCAAATGACGTTTATATGGATTCATTAAATAATGATTTGGAAGCATTTGACATTGGATTAATAAACATCACAGATTTAGAAGTTGATAATGGAGACTTTGATGTTTATGCATATAGAATAGGAGAGATTAATGTTGAAGACTTAAATGCAGATCTCACATTTAATTTGGAATGGAACACTTATGAGAATAGTAAAAGTTCATTAATAGGTGCAGAGATTTATGTTAATAACGAAATTCAAATTTACCCATATTATATGGGTAGTATGATTATGAAGAATGTTGACATGGAATCTAATTCATATTGGGACTTATATCCTTATGATTATGGTTATTTAAAAATTCAAGACTCTAGTTTTATTGGTAACTCAGGATCTTATTGTGAGATATATGCTGATGATTATGGAATAATAGATATTGATAATAGCAATTTTTATTGTGAAACAACTTATATGTATTTTTATCCAGAAGATGGAAGTTTTATATATGCAGATAATGTAAATGTTACATTAAATCAAAGCGGCAGTTATTTGTATATTGATCCAGAATACGGATCCTTTATGTGGTTAAATAATGCAAATTTATTTGGAAATTATCATATTGAAATATATCCTTATTATTTAGGATATTTATTTATAGATAATTCTAACTTTACATCAGAAGGAAGCATTGGAATTTGGCCAGAATATGCTGCCCATATGGAAGTTGATAATTCAAACTTTTATGCAAAAAATGAAATTGGATTTGATGCATATTGTGGTGCTTATGGTTATATGAATAATTGTGATTTTTATAGTGATGAAAGTTATATTTATGCTTATGTTGATTATGGAGCATATTTTGATTTTTATAATTGTGAATTTAATGCAAGTGGTTACAATTATATTGATTATTATTATGGAGCAATAGGTAATTTTGTTAACAATGATCTTATAAGCAGAAACAGTTACATATATTACTATCTTGACGATGGTGCAGTGGTTGAAACAGATAATATTTTAATGGATGCATATTCTTATATTTACATATATCTTTATGATGGAGTAATAGGAGATTTCACAAATGTAAATATGATCACTCGTGGACCATCTTCATATATAAATTTATATGCATATTATTTCTATGTTGGTCTTCTTGAAAACTTAACAATGAATGCTCAAAGATATGTATATGCAGAATGTGAAGAAGGTTGTGTTGCTGATTTTAGAAATGTTGAAATGCGTACAAAAGAAAATTATTCAGAATCATATGCAGAACTTGAATATTATAGTGCCATTGGAGATATTGAAAATGTTTATATGTATTCAGAAGATGTAATTTTATATTTGTATAGTGGTTATATTGGAAATGTTAACAACATAAATATGTATGCTGAGGATGATCTTGAAATTTATTTATATGAAGGGGTTATAACAGACATTACAAATTCAAATTTTGAAGGAAATGGTGGTGACTTTGATATTTATGAAGGTGTAATTGCAAACTTTAGAAACAGCAATGTCCAATATGATGATTGTTCAGATGAACTATATTTAGGCGATGGAGTAGAAGTAAATCTTTACAATACAGATATAAATATTAATAATGATCCAACTTGTGATGGAGACCTTTATATGGAAGATGGAGCAAGATTAATTTCAGATTCAACAATTACAGCAGAAGAACTTTATGTTTCAGGCGGTTCATATTTACAATTACAAAAACTAATCTTATCAGATGGATATATTGGACTATTCCATGGATCTGAAGTGCATATAGAAGATTTAGACGAACTTGGTGTAAAAGATGATAACTATGTTATGTGTATTGAAGGTGTTACTTTAAATATATCAGACAGCAACTTATTAATAAATGATTCTGATCAAATGTTATATTGTATGTATGGTTTTGATCTATATTTCAATAATATTGATATAATTGGAACAAACGATTCAAGAGTCATGTTATTGTTTGGAGGAGATGTAAATTTCCTTGATACAGATATCTTATTAGGTGAAGAAGAATCAAGTTATAGATCAACATTCGGTGTAAATTCAATAATTGAAAATGCAATATTTTACCTTGGAGAAGATATGTTCAGAGATAATTTAGGAGGAATGACACATTATAAAAATGTAGATATATCTGATAATGTTCTTTCATTGTTAGGATCAGATGTATTTTTTGAAAATTCAGTTTTAAGAAAAAATTTAACATTATTTATTAGTCCAAAAGTAACATTAAAAGATTCAAATGTGCATGGTTCAATTAAAATACCTTTTGCATCATATTTAACATTAATAAACACAAATGTTGGAAATACAACAATTATAGCAGGAGAAGGATCAACAATAACATTAGATGGAACAGATGAAGAAATAATACCTACTTATGATGAAGCAACCTTAAATGCTGTCCATTTATATGATTCTACTGTAAATTTAAAAGGAAATTTTACCATTGAAAATTTAAATACACATTGTGGAGAATCTACTTATATTATTGATGGAAATATTGATATTAATAACATTGTTAAACCTATTACAATAAATGTACAGGATAAAAATGGACCAATACATAATGCACAAGTAAAAATCACTGTCCAGGATTTTGATGACAATACAATTTTTAACCAAAGAACAGATTGGAGTGGAAGAGTAATATTTATCCCACCAGAAGAAGGCACATATGAAATTACTGTAACTAATTTGAACGGTGAAACAAAAACAGAAACAAAAACATATGATGATGATTGTATTGATGTATCATTCTCATTTATTCCTCCACGAGTACCTACAGTACGAAGCGGAGGTGGAGGTGGAGGATATTCAGCACCACCACCTACTCAAGTTCAAGCACAAGAAGGAACACCATTTAATACAAGATTAGGTTTAAATGAAAAAGTTGAGTTTACAATAGGTTCAGAAAAACATAGCATTAAGATGGTTAATAGGATAGGTAATAGAATTACATTTACAATCCAATCAGAACCAATACAAATTACTATGGATATTGGTGATAAACAAAAATTCGATTTAAACAGTGATAATATTTTTGATATTGAAGTTTATTTGAAAGGTATTGTTAATAATGAAGCAGATGTTGAAATAACAGTTCTACCACAAATACCTTTTGAACCCGAAATACTTCAACCAATTGAAGAAAAAATCGATGAAAAAATTAGTGAAGAAATGGAAGAATTACCTGTAAAAGAAACTCCAACTGAAATAAAAGACTCTTTTGTAGATCCAAAAGATATTATTGGTGAAGCAACAGGTAAAAAAGAAAAAGGTTCGAATTTACCAATAATCTTAATTTTAGTATCAATAATCATTATTGGTCTTGTAATTTACTTTGTATTGGCGCAAAAAAGAGAAATCACAGATTTCAGATCTACAAATTATTTTAAACCTGTTCCTGAAACATCAGAACATATCAATGTAGATGATGAAATTGATCAAAAGATGAAAGAGATTTATGGTAAGAAAAAAGCTTCTAAAGTAATTAAATCTAAAGAAATTCCAGAAGAGATTAAAACCAAAAAAACCAAGTATAAAATTAAAAAATCAAAAGATCCATTAATACAACTTGGAAATTATATTAAAAAAGGTTATAATTTGGATTATGACAAGATGGAAATAAAAGATAGATTACTTGAGGCAGGTTGGAAAAAAGAAATAGTTGATGAAAAAGTAAGTGAAATTTTTAAATAATTCATTCATTTTTTTATTTAAATTTTTTTACCTTCGAATTTATGAGAAAGTCAGAAAAATATATTTATAATTTTTTTCTATAATTTTCTTTATATTTATTTAAAGTATCTAGAAATACATAAGGAAGACGGCTTGGATGATTATAAATTTTAATATCTCCAACTGTCTTTAATTTTTTTTCACTGTTGTAAGAATTAAATAAGCCCGCAATTATATTAAACAAACCTAAACCCATAAAAAAGAAATCAGTATCATAAATTCCATAACCACCTGATACTACCCCTATAGTTAAATTAAATTTAGCTTTATTAATCACATCCATAAAATTAATTGGTTGTTCAACTTTTAATTCAATAACATATCTTGAATGAGCTTCAGCTATTTGATAATTAAGATGTTGTTCATTAATACCACGATTAAAATAATTTCTGATATTATTAATTAACTGTTTTTCTTCAACAGTCCTTTCATCACAAGATTTATTAATTATATTATCTAATGTTTGTTGAATTTGACCTTCCAAACTCTCTACTGTTATTTCTTGCATTGACTTCATATTCTCCCCCAATATCATCTATTAGGCGTTTGTCATATATAAATATTGTTATTCACCACCAATACATCACTATAAAACATAGCGAAAATTTATAAATAGTTACTATTTCACAGTATTAAAAGAGGGATTATTCAAATTTTAGGGGGGATATAATGAAAAAGATAATTTTAGGTATATTTACTGTAACTATATTAATTGTTTTAGCATTAAGCTTAATGTTAGCGAGCGGATGCGGCAAAGATAGTTCAGGTAAATCTAAATTAGATCTTAACTTATTTGGTGATAAATCTCCAAAATGTTCTGATTTAAACATTGATATCAATTCTGTTCATATTAGAGATGGAGTAGAAATATCATTTGATGCAAGTTCATTAATGGATGGTTATGTTATCGAACTACAATCTAATTTAGGTGCAGTACAAACAATAGACTCAGAAGATGTTTATATAACAAGAAAAGATGGTAATTCATATAACATTTTATTAGACAACATTAATTGGGAATTTGGACAAGATCCAAATCAAATTGACAGTTCTAATGTTAGACCGTCTAAAGCAGGACCAGATGAAAATTTCTTAAGGTATGTAAAAATTATGCCTAAATTAGGAAATAGTCTTTGTGATGGTGCTGAAATAAGTTATTATAATGTTGAATGGGAATATTAATTTTTTTTCTTTATTTTTATTTATTATAATGTCGCCATGCGTAGTACTCTTAGCTTATGGTGGGTAATGAAAACTCGGTCGTCATCTTTCGAATAAATCATTAAATACGAAGCGCGACATTATTATTAAATAGTACTTTTTTTATTATAATGTCGCCATGCAATATTAAACACAAAATACATATTCTAACACATAATTATCCTCATTAATATAAATACTTAAAAACCCTTTATTATTCTTAAGTAGTTATGGGGGTGAAAAAAGAGTTAATAGTAGTGGTAATTTTATTAGTTTTTACACTCTTAAGTGGATGTGAATACCTAGATAATAAAGTTAATAACTCAAATGACCCAAATTCTAGTGAAATAAACAATAATTCAAACAGTATAGAATTAGATAATCCTATTCAAGATAATAATATCACAGAAGAACTGGTAATTCAAGATATACCTCAAATACAATATCATTTAAGAGATGATAAAATGTTAACTTTAACAATAGATTCAGATAAAGGTATGGATAACAAGTTATATGTAATGAAAAGAGTTAGAAACAGAAATATTGAAGATATTATCATAAAACAATTTCCAGTTGATCTATTACAAATGACCATTACAAATATTTGCCAGCCAATTGGAGAAAGAACCGTTGGATTTAATGAAAAATGTGACGGTTCAACAAAAATAATGACTATTAATATCATTGATGATGAAAATATTAAAAGAACTTCTGATAATAAAAAGTTAGGTTGGAAAGAAGGGACGTATGATTTAATTGGTTCAAAATTAACAAGTGAAAATATTGAAGGTTGGAATTCTACATATAAAAAATTAGGAGAGTTTACAATAAGGTAAAATGGGATATCTAAATCTTGAAAATTATACTTATAAGAAGGATGATCGAATTAAATACATGGTAAATCAAAGAAAATTAAAAAATAAAATTAATAAAATTAGCAAGATTAAACATCCTGTAAATGATAATTTCAGTTATTTGGGAGAAATCAAGAATATGATTAAATCAGAAATAAAATTAATAAAAACAGAAATTAAGAATATAAATAATGGAAAAATCAAAAAACTACTGAGGTTTAAGAGGAGTAGTTAGTTGTTCCAAAACATAATACAAAAATTTAAATAATCCAATTCACAATCTTTAATAAAATGTCAAAGATAGACCTACTAATTGAAGAATTAAATTTAAAAGATCATAAACTATATAAAAAGATTGACATTATTCTAGATTATTTATATGATAACTTTTGGTTTGAAGGCAAAGAAAAAGATAAAAGTTTCTACAATTATGTTAAATTAGAACCAAACTTCATTTTAAACCATCCAAAACTAGATAAAATAATTGAAATTGCTTCTAACAATAGAAAAAACGATAAAGAAATTATGAAACAATTTTTTAAAAGAGAAGAAGATCTAGAATTTGATAAACTAAAAGAAGAATTAATTTATTGTATTAATAATCGAGAGAATGATAAGGAAGCTGACATGAAATTAATGCTTTATTTTGGCAACAAAACAGCAGATTATTCTGGAGATGATATTCTTGAACTTGGTTTTATGCCGCAAAGTTGTATAAGTTTTTCTCTTTTTGCTTATGAACTAATGACAAAAACAGGTGAGGAAGCAAAATTAATTGTTATGGAAGCAGACAAATTTGTTCATGGTATTTTAGCGTATAAAGACAATTTATACAATCATTGGTTTAAATGTGATCCAAAATGGCAGAAACATGATAAATTTACTTCTAAACCAAAAGAACTAATTGACAAATTTATCAAAGATCCTTATTTCTATGTTAATGTTAAGGCGGCAGATAAAGATGGAAAGTGCTATGAGTATGAGAAAGTTAATATTGTTCGTGGCTAAAATATTTCTAGCTTTTAATCAATACATTAATCATCAATTCAAAATATTATTACTACTACCCATTTTTCTTCCCCAATCGATGGTAAAAAACATAAGATTTATATAGAAATATAGCCTATTCTAATATAAGACAATTAATTGGGGGAGAAATTTAATGAAAACAATTATATTTGGGGATATACATGGGAAATGGTTAAAAGTTAATAATATTGTTAACTATGAATTATCTAATGATGAAATTTCTTTTACAACAGGCGATTTAGGGAACTATAAATATGAACCAAAAAATAATCAAAAATTAGTGATATGTCATGGAAATCATGAAAGTTTTGAATATATCAAAGAACTACAAAATGAGATATCTAATAATCTAAAAGCATTAAATCCTGGCGAAATTTATCGATTACCAGATGATACCACAGTTACAGCATTACCAGGAGTTTTTTCACCGAATAAATATGATTCAAATGAAAGCACAAAATTTTATTCAAAATTTGATATTGAAAAAATATTAAATATTAAAGAAAAAATTGATATTTTAATTACGCATGAAGCACCATTGGGAATTGGTATAGAAAAAAATGAAAAAGATATGGGTAAAGAACATGTTAATCAAATAATTGAATATTTAAAACCAAAGATTGCCTTTTTTGGTCATCATCATTATTTACATCAAGCTTCAATTGGAGATACTGAAGTAATAGGTCTTGATTATCCAAATAGATCATATTTAATATTAGATACAAATAATTTCAAATATGAAATAATGAAAGGTCAAATGAAAGATAAACTTGGTTATAAATATGATTGGGAAGATTAAGAGGAATAAAAAATATGAAACAAACAATGTTTAATAATATGGAAAGTGTATATTTTAAAGGAATCCATATGATTGAAAACCAAGATTATGATAAAGCTTTAACTTTTTTTGAAAATATAATGGATGATGATCATCATTTAATCTATTATGGCTATGCAACAGCTTTATTTAAGAAAAAAAATGTTGGTTTATCAGAAGAAGAAACAAGATCAATTATTGATCATTATGATAAAGCAATTGGTAAGAAAAAGAATTTCGCAGACGCATATTTATTCCAAGGAATGGCCCTTGAACAACTTGCTTCTTTATTGACAAGAGAATATAAAAAAAATCCCTATATTGACACTAAGAAAAAAACTGAATTAATTAAAGGAACTTTATTAGAAGCAAAATTAAAGATTGAAAAAGCTATTGAATTAAATCCTTTGTTTAAAGAAATTGCAATATCTGAAATTGATAGATATAATCAACGAATTGAAGGTATAGATAATTTAGTCAAATATTATACAGCAAAAAAAAATCAAAATTAAATATATTAATATTAGTTCTAATATATATAAAAATAAAATATATAAAATTAATTAATGTTCTATTAATTATTATTCGGCAAAAGGAACAAACAGTTTTTCATCAAACTTATTATTTTCTACAATTACTGATAATTGAATTTTTTCAATATCCATTTCTCTTGCCTTCTTCGCTAAAGTAGGCGTTAGAGATTTTTCAGGATTTAAAAAATTCAACCATTCTTTTCCCATTTTACCTTTTTCTACAGCCTTTTTAAATGTTTTATATTGTTTGGTTTGTAAATATGTTTCAGGATTTTTATCTTTAAATAATTCAGTTTCAATATCACTTACCAAATTATCAAATTCATTCTTAGTCATAACAACACTTACATCATAATCATGATCAATTCCTCTTACAAATGGTTGTTTTGTTGTTTTTGATACGCCTGTTGCAGAACTTCCAATAACTCTTACATTTTTAATATTGTAATTGATAGCTGCACTATCCAATTCGCTAGTGATAGTTCTTTTAAAATCAATAAATTCATCAACATCTTTCATACCCAAAGGAACATTTTGAACAGTATTACCTGTTTCTGGATCAAATTTAACTCTAAATCTTTGTCCTTCAGGCATTTTATCATTTACTAATCTAACTATACCAGTTAATCCATCAGAATCAAGTTCTTCAAGTACTGCAACACCATTCTTTGATCTATCTTTAGCAACTTTAATAACCATTTCATTATAAGTATCTAAACTAACCCCATTAAAAGCTTCTTCATCAATCAATCTTTTTACATTTGTATTTGCACTGAGACCTTCAATAATTTCATCCTGATAATTATACATTGCATAAGATCGAGAAAAAAACAATGTTTCTGAATTTACATTTTGTCGAACAAAATTAATTGTTTCAAGATCAATTTTACCAGACCAATCAATTAAATCTTGGGTAACATCTTGAGATTTTTTTAAAATATTATCTACTTGACTTCCTGCAACAATTTCGTCAAGAGTATAAGTTCCATCACTAACTTTCTGCGATACAATAGAATTTGAATTAATATTTAATTGTCGAAAATCATCACCATCAGAAAAAACAACCATTTTTCCTTCCTTATTAAATATATAATTTTCTTCGCCACCAGCAGAAATAAATCTTTTATTATTCTTAGCAAGTTGTTTAGCAGTATTAAAGTTTGGAGCTCCGGTAATATGATTGGTTTCTACCTTAAAATTAATATCATTTACTACATTTTCAAGTTTAAACAAATTTGTTGAAGTAGGATTAGTTTTATAATTATCGTAAGCTTGAACATATTTTTGTCTTAAACTTAATCCTGTTTGATCAGGTACATCAATCCCTGTTCTTTGCCTGGTATAATCTAAAACTAAATTATTATCCACATCAACATCATCAACATTAATAACACTGGAACTATGTTTTTTTCCAAATTCATCTCCATTCTTTTTAAATCCATTACCAAACCCTGTTGAAGCTTTTTTATATGCATCATCAATATTATTAGCACTTCCAAGAGTTGCATGCATACCAGATATCATACTATTATCAGAAATTTGTTTAGGAGTTCCTGATAAAAATTCATCTTGAAAATCATTCATTGTCTTAGATATAATATTTTCTAAATCATCTGGATGAGCAATATTACCTTTAACAAAAAAGGACCCTCCTTTAGATCCAACTCTTAAAAAACCATCAACCTTTTCTATTGGTGTATTTGGATGCAATCTATTATATTGTTGAACAACATCATCATTTATTTTATTATAATTGTCAAGAGTTTTACCCAATAATTTATTTCCGCAAGTAGTATGACCAAAAAGATTACAATATTGTAATTCATTTAATGATTTACCATTAACATCAACAACTTCTTCCCATACATTCCTTGCAGGATTAAATTTCATATAACCCCTTGTTTCAATCATTATAGCTGTTACAGGACCCTCACCAACTTCTCTTGAAAGAAGGTCAATATTTTTTTCACCATAAAATCCTGGCCTATTAGCTTTATTAAAAACCTCATCAGATTGATCTAAAATTTCATCTGTACTTCCTGCTAAATTTACATTAGTTATGGAATTTGGAGGTCTGGATGGAGTTTCAAATTCAACATCATAATTATAATTTTTTTGAACTTTTAATTCAATATCAGGACCTAATCTAGCCGGATTATTACTAGATTTCATAGAATCAATAGCATCATCAAATTTTGTAGCTGCAACAGTTCTAGCATTAAAGTTGTTAATATGATTATCCAAATCATCTAATTTAGTAATTACTTTATCAAATTCATCAACAATCCCTTTTGAGGTTCTTCTTAGACCTACTTTAGCCAATTCAGTTGCAGGAATTCCTTTAACAAGATTTCCAAATTCAAAATTTGAAATTGAAGCTCTTATATCAAATATTTTATTTGAATCTACACCAGCTTGTCTCAATTCTTTGGTTATCAATTCAATATCTGCAAATTGATTAACACCATATCCTCCCATTGTTTTCCTAACCACATCAGATGTTTGATCATCCAATTCTCTAGTCATAGCCCTAATATAATCATCTGCAGTAATTGATGATGTTCTAGAAAACCCTGCCAATATCCTTGGACCAGTTAAACTTGCAATCAATCCTGTTCCAATAGCAAGTTCAGGTCTTTCATAAGGATTAACTCCAAGTCCTTCAACTAGTAAAGTACCTGTTGTACCATCTATTGCTACATTAGCTAACAATCCAGATCCGCTTTTAACTAAAAAATTACTGCTGCCAAGAATTGTTGGTGCGCTTCCTGCTGTAACTACAGTTAATACAATAGCTCCAGGACTAAGTCCATCATCAACAAAACTCATAACAGTTTCAAAATCGCCTGGTTCAAGTCGATCTTTAACTTTATCTTTAATTTTATTTCTTTGAATATCTAATTGAAAATTTGTTGTTACATGAGGATCATATTGGAATTTATGATTTAGTGTTGGAACAACACTTCTTGTCCCAATTAATAATGCAATATCATCACGATATTCAGGAGAATTATACAAGACTTTTGCATCTTGTTTTAACTCTTCTAAAAATTCATACACAATCCTGCTTTCAGTAGAATCAATATAATATTCTCCTTCCCCAGAAATAACCGATCCTAAAAGTCCGCCAGTTCCACCTTCAATCTCAAATTCAAAAGAAGGTGGTTGATTTTGTACACTAAATAAAGGATCATCATGAGTTTCGCTAGTACCAGTAAAATCAAAATCTGTTATAGGATTCCCTTCCTTATCAACTTTTTGAACAAAACCTTCAAAATTAAATTCTGGATCTGATCTACGTTTTCCATCAGTTCTATATCTACCACTATCTAACATTAATTTATTTACCATAGATTCTAATTCAACATCTTCAAGATCATCATTTAACCATTTTTCAATCGTTTCACCACTAACACCCATAGATGTTAATGTACTTAAAGCAAAAGTACCTTCTGACAAAACTCTGGACTCTTCACTTAATCTTGACGCTTTAGATTTAAGATCATCATATCCTCCCATTGCATTATAAATATCTTTTCCAAAACCGCCGCCAAAAACAATTTGACCTAATCCTAACAATAATTCTTTAGGATTTCCAGGATCAGAATGTAATAAAATATCTTTAGTTCTATCAATATAACCTTTTCTCATATCTAAATAATCCTGTATTATTGGTTCAATATATAAGTCAGCTTGAATCTTATCAAATCCTCTCATAGCAACCATATTTCTACCTTCTTCTAATCTCTTATATAATTGGTTTAGGACTTGCTGAGCATTATAATCAATGCTACCTTCTGTTTCCAGTTTATAAACATAATTATTTAAATCAATTTGTAGGTCATCTAATAAAAAAATTGCATTTCCAACATCTCCTTCTTTTGCATAAAATGAGGCTAAACCTTCAACAAGATTTACTTTTTCTGTTGAAAACAATCCAGGATCAGTATTAATACTGTATGATTCTCCAGTAGAAATTACCTGAGTTGTTGATAAATGCAATAATGCTCTATAACTGTTTATAACATTTTCCTTATCAAGATCACTTTTTTCAGTTAGAGGATCCAAAGTTGATACTAAATAATCATAAGATAAAATATTATTAAATCTTTGTTTATAAATTTTATAATATTCTTCTGCAAGGGAAGGATTTTCAAATGCAATATCACTTAATTCGTTTGTAACTTTAAAAATATCTGGTGTATTGTGGGTATTAAGATATCCTTCTAAAAATCCATCCATATTATTAGATTTAATTTCATTAAGATTTTGATTAATAAAACTTTCATATTTATCTCTCTGCGCTTCCATAATATTACTATCTCCTGTTCCGGAATCAATTTCAATTGATCCTAGATTACTAATCATAAATGAAGATAATAATGTTGATTTAAACAAATCATCATCAACATTAGAATTGATAAATTCTTTTACTCCATCATAACTATCAATTGAAGCTTCAAATTGAATAGGAATATGATAATCAAGATCTTCAACATCAAAAGTTGTAGTATGGTCTTTTTTATCCATTTCATAGATTTTTTGTAATTCTAACAATTGTAAATCAACATTTAAATTTTGATTTTTCATTTGTGAATTAAATATTCCTTTTACAGTTTCAATATCATTTCCTAATAATTGATAAGTACTGCTTGGTCCTAAAAACGAAACAGCTTCCCCTTCTGAATTTTTATATCTCATTCCAAAATCAGTGCTTATGGCAAAAAATGCATTTTCATTGCCAAGTTCAAGAACCAAATCATTTTCAATTAATGCAAATGTTGTAAGTTCCCTCTCAATGTTTGAAAGTACTAATAAACTTGCTTCGTCAAGTTCAACATTATAATTGCCATCATCATTATAAATATCCATATTAATAAAATAATCTCCTGCAATAAATTCATCATCAAGTAAAAGTGACCCTACAGAATATTTCTTAGCCAATTCAGCAATCTTACCATTTTCATCACTTTCGATCTCAATTTTTTCAGTGTCATCTATAAATCCAGAATACATTCTTGTTGAATCGGTTAAACCTTCGTAAAGTAATGAAGGACTTTCATATCTTACTTTACCATAAGCAGTAATAATATCATTTCCACTTTTAAATCGGGAATTAATATCCTTTGATGATACTCTAATATCATCTTTACTTACATCAACTATCCCGTAAGTTTTTAGATTATCTTGAGTATATACAATTATATTTTGAGGTGGTTCTAATGGTTCATCACTTAAAATATCTCTTCCAATTTCAAGAGGGAAGTTTTCAATTCCAAAAGAAACAGATACAGGATCTATTCCAACAGATTTTGTACTAAATTTATTTAAAGTATCATCATAACTAGTATGTTTTCCATCAAAACTTGATAAAGTATAAACATCATTATTTCTTGTAAATGTTCCCTCTACAACAATTGAATAATCTTGATAAATTTTATTTGGAATTTCTATTTTTGAATCACTTGCATCAATATCACCATCATCACTAATTGTAATATAATTATTTGTTTCAAAATTAATTACTTCACCACTAGTTGTAGTTATTGTTCCACTAATTTTACCTTTTATCTCTGTATCCTTATCCTCATCTGTTAAAATATCAATTTCTCCATTATTTAATGAAAATGAATCAGCTCCTGCAATTGAAACAGAATCTCCAGGAACAGGTTGATTATTAATAATAGGAATTAAAATAACTTTATTTCCCACTATTTGTTGTCTATAATTTTCTTTTGGAAACTCTTTAGGATTATATGTTGGAAATCCATCTGATAATAATCCTGTCTCAGTATTAAATGTAACTTCATTCGCCTGAGAAAAATCAATATCTGTATTAAAAATAGGCATAGAAAATAATCTTGATAATTTTTCATGGCCAACATCCATTAGATTTTCAAATTCATCCATATGCTGCTCTATTTGTAATATATTTGAAAATTTAAGATTCTCTTTTTTAATTTGTGTAGGATCATAATATTTTGAAGGAATCTGTGAAACTTTTTCACCTACAATACTACTTTGATCAACACAATTTTCACAATCACCCCAACCATCTTCAGGAATATCTCTCAGATTAACATGCTCATAATCTTCAACCTCAGACCAAATAACACACTCATAATCAACATCTTTCCATTCTTCTTCACTCCAAGGATTTTCTTCGGTAGGATAATAATCAGGATCAGGATTTTCACATTCGGCAAAAATAAATATTGAAGATAAAATTAATAAATTTAAAACTAATAAAATCACAATCAATTTATTCTTTTTTCCAGGAATATTTTTATTAGGTAGTCAAGGAGGGTTTATTTCGACTTTAAATTTCAACTTTAAACTTTACAACCTCACAATCCTCTTTTATTTTATCAGTAACGCAAATATTGGTTTCAATTTCTCCCAATTCCAAAGGTGTAAAAGAAATTTCACCAGAAACTGAATTAATATTGATTTTATTATTTGTTGAATAAAATGTTAAATCATCATTATCTAAATCAATTGCATCAACTTTATAAGTAAACAATTTATTTTGACCAAGTACAAAATCAGGTATAAAATCTATTTTTGGTGCAGAATTTGCTTCATCTTTAACTGCAAAGAAAAATGGTAAATAATTATTTTCAAATTCAGATTCTTTATCATTCAAATAATATATAAAAGTTTCATTATCATATAAACTAATTGCAACATTTGCACTATAATCTGCAAGTTCATTTAAATCAATCATATCATTATTATTTAATTTAGAAATTATTTGATCTTTAATATTCAATAAATGACCAAATCTAAATGGATGTCTAATATTAAATTTAGAAATAATAATTTGAGATTTATCTTTTTTAATAGTAATTGGATAATTAATCTCAATTTTTATATCATTTTCATTAATAGTAGATCGAACTACATTTTCACCAAGTTCAAACTCTACCCCTAATTCTTTGTAATCATTAAATTCATTTATACATACATCTAATGTATTTCTGATATAAGTAGACAATTCTTTTTCCATATAATCTCTATTTGGTCCTACCTTATCACCATAATCGTAATGATATGCAATTGAACTATCTTCCGTAATTAATATATTATCATATGTATAAATAAACCCTCCTTGACTACCTAATAAAAATATTCCTGGAATAGAAACATCTTCTAAACATGAATCAACAAAAAGTTTAATATTTTCACTAATTGACCTAAGTTCAATTAATTCATCCTCTGAAATATCTTGCTTTTGAGATGATGTGATAAAATAAATTGAAACTCCAATTAATAGGATCACAATTGCAACAATAACAAACAACATAACCTGTCCTTTCTTCCCTGACCTTAAACTAGACAAACCAATCACTCAACCACCTCGCCAATAAATTTCCAAAACATTTCATGTCCATGAACAATCAATAACTTATTAAAATCTATATTAGCAATAACATCTTTAAACATCTCAGAAGGCTTTTCAAAAATATATTCAACATCATCAACTAAAAACACTATTTGATATTTGTAATAATCATATCTTTCAAGTCTTAAATCGCTTTTACTCTTTTTATCCATTGATATTAATACAAGCATTCCAATTGTAATATCACTTTGAAAATTTAACCTACAAATGATACTTCCACCAATCTCCTTTGATTTAATAATCCCTTCTTTAGCTAATTTCTTAACATGCATGTGCGTATATCCATAACTTTTCTTAATTCTCTTAGAAATCTGTAATATAGTTAACTCTAAATCCATCTCACTGCTAAGCGCTTTTACTATTAAAATTCCTGAAATATCCATGTATCCACACAGGAAATCACTTTTAACTTATAAATCTTATCATTTATTTGATAATATTATCAATATAATGATAGATAATTTAAAACCTAAAAGTTTTAAGCAAAATCTAATAAAATGAAAATGATAAGAAAATTAAAAAATAAACATATAGATGAAAAAAAAACTGAAAGTATTTAAACAAAATAACATTACTCAATTAAAATGCAATTTATAAATAACATAATCAATGTGAAAAGCGGAAATGCAGCAATTAAAATAGCGTTAAAAATAGTTAAAAAGCTAGGCATTCAAAACATAATTCTTGCAGACCAAGGCGGTTGGATTACATATAAACAATTTGCACAAAAAATTAAGTTAAACATCATAGAAATAAAAACAGATTATGGAGTAATAATCCCTGAAGAACTTAAAAGATCAATCAACTCCATCCCAAATGACCAAAAATCAGCCTTATTAATCCATGTAATGGCAGGATATCACGCTGTTCAACCAACATTTGATATACAAGATATTTGCAGCAATAACAACATCATATTTATTCTTGACACAACTGGAAAATTGCTTGGCAACCAAGGTTTTGGAGATATTGAAGTTGCTAGTTATGGTAAAGGCAAACTTGTTAATCTTGGTTATGGTGGATCAATCCGAACAAAAGATGAATGGTTAGGCCTTGTAAAAGAAGAAATTGAAAAAAATAAATTTGATGAATTAAGAGAAGAGGAATTAAATAAAAAAATTCATCAAATTGAAGACAGGTATGAAATGTTTCAAACTGTCAGAAAAAAGATAATAAACGATCTAAAAGATTACAACATCATCCATAAAGATATGGAAGGAATCAATGTTATAATCAAATTCTCAAGCGAAAAAGATAAGCAAGAAAAAGAAAAGCAGGAATTAATCAACTATTGTAAAAACAACAACTATGAATATGTAATATGTCCAAAGAACATAAAAGTCTTAACAGACGCAATTAGTATAGAAGTTAAGAGGCTAGAATAATTTCTTTTTCATCTTTTAATATTTCCCCTTCAACAAATAATTTATCTTTATTCTCAGCAACATGATATACTATTAGTGGTAAATTTCTTGCAGGAATATATTTACGAATTTGTCCTAGTTCAATAAAATATTGATTGCATTTTTCCATGATAAAAGACTTAGTTTTAATTTCAGTTTCTTTATTATATTTATCAAACACAATTTTAATTACATCGTTTACTCCAAAAAACATTTCACCATTATTAACTTCGCCAACTAATTTAGAATATGACTCTTTTGAAATGTAACGTCCCCTATAAGGATTTCCTGGAACTTCATTTATTATTTCTATATTGTGTTTTTTTAAGTAGTCAGCAACATGACTTTTCCTAATATCTAATAAATTTGATACATCTTTTAAATTATATCTCTTTTTAACTGAAAATTGTAATGGGAAAAATCTATCATTTAATCTCATTACTACACCACCATCTTCTTTAAATTTTCTGACAGGAATTATTTGATTTCCAACTTTAATAGGGCATGAAGTAATAAATTTACTAATATAATATTTTTCCATAATAGTTAATCCAATAAATTCATGATATTTATCTTGGTTATCAAACTTATAGATTTCTGTTTTTTTACTATTTAATTTCCTGCCACTAATTAATGAAGTTATTTTATACCCTGTTTTCTTTAAGAAATTATCCTTATTAAATTTACCAATATCATATTTTGAAAAATTATGTCCAATATGTGTTTTCGGCATATAAAATCCATTATTAAACAAATTTCCAAAATCAGATATTGTTGTAGCAGGAATAATATAAGTATTTTTAAGAATCCTTTTAAATATTTCCTCGTCAAAATAATCAATTTCTTCAACCAAGTAAATATTAGCTAAAACTTTAAGATCTTGAATATAATAATTAACTGCACTTGAAGATAGACCATATTTTTTACTAATTTCACTTGAATCAACATTAAAAATAAAATAATCAACAAATAATTCTTTAAGTTGCATGGGTAATTTAAAGTAAAAATTGTTATTTTTTTGTTTTCTATGAATATCAGCCATCATATCTTCATAAGTATAAAGATTATCTGTTAAAAATTCGTATTGCCTTTCATCTTCCATAGTACTAATAAATTCTAGAGAATGATTTCTCACTTTTCCATAAAATTCAACTTTTTCTTTTAATATAGGTCTTATTTCTCTTTCTTTTTGTTTAATTTCAGGAACACACATTTCTTGCCACACAGATATAGGAATTTGTTTAATAAAATATCCCAAATATTTTAAAATGCAATTTTTTGCCACTCTATAAGCCCAAGTTTCAAATTTACAAGAACCGTCATAATGATCAATTTTTTGGAATATTTGAGCTTTAACTTCCTGAGTTGCATCTTCAAATAAAACAGGATCGACCTTATTTCTTAATAAAATACTAGCTGAAAGATTCAAAAAATAATCATTACTCTTATCTAAAACCTCTTCAATCAATTCCTCATCTCTAGTTTCCTGATACTCTAGCACTAAATCTGATAAATCTTTATTCTTGTTAATTACTCTCCCCATAATTATGTCAAATGACGAATCTCTATATAAATTTTATTAAAATATATAACAATCTATATTACAAAATAAAACAATGTGACAAAAAAATCATAACATTTAAATATATTCTCAAATATATACTTTATATGGAACTGGAAGAAAAAACAAAAAAAGCTGAAGAAGAGTCTGAAGAGAAAAAAACAAAAGAAGAATTAGAGCAAGAAAAGAAAGATTTAGAAGAAGTCATGTCAAAAAAGATGGAACCAATTGTTAAAGGGGCTGTCTCAAAAATCCTAGGAATATCAATTGATGAACTTAATAAAGATATTACAACAAAATTATCAAAAAATCCTTTAATTGACTTTGAAATAAATATTAATATTCCATTTAAAAAAGCAAAATTAGAATTTAAAGAAGCATATTTAAAAAAATTGTTAGAAAGAAATTATGGTAACATTTCTGAAGTTGCAAAGATTGCAGATGTTGATAGAAGATCTGTACATAGACTTACAAAAAAGAAAGATGCACAAAAGTTCAGAAAAGAAATGTTAAAACCATCTTATGTTAAGAGTGTTAGAGTAACAAATATAATTGAAGATGTTCTAGATACATATAGTGAATATATTCATCCTGAAAAAATGGGTGAAGTGTATAAAAATGTTGGAGAGATGTCAAAAGAGATAATAAAAGAACTACCTGAAGAACCAATGACATTAAAGGAAGCTGAAGAAGAGTTTGAAAAAGAATTTCTTACAAAAGCGCTATTAAAATTCAATATGGATGTCAAGATCACTGCTAAGGCAATTAAGTTAAGGTATGAGACATTACATAGAAAGGCAAAAAAACTTGATCTTATCAAGTAAATACTAATTCTAATAAAAATGACAATACCGCCATGCGAAGTACTCAAGTCATAAAAGTCATTACACGAAGACTCGTATGTGGGTACAATAAAAAGATAAAACACGGAGCGCGGAATTGTCATTTATTAGAAAAAAATAATTAATTAGTGATAATGCTACGCTCCGTGGTTGATATTTTTATGGTGTGATTACGACCGAGTCTTCACCCCTAGCACTAAAATTTAGAGTACTACGCTTGGTAGCATTATCACTAATATAGTTACAATAAATAAAAGAAAAAAAATAATTATTTTCTCATTAATTTCCTAGCATTATAAGTTAAATCATCCCTATTCATTCGTTCTCGAACAAAATAAAGGATTAACAAAACCAATACTACGATTAACACAATAATCCCGTACAAAACGTATGATTTACCGTCACTAGTTTCTAACACAACATTACCTGAAATTCCTGTATCAATTTCAACTATTTCTTTCTCAACTTCTTCCTCTACTTCTTCTTCAATAACAGGTTCTTCAACTGGCTCTTCTACAGGCTCTTCTACAGGTTCTTCAACCGGCTCTTCAACAGCATAATTCTCATTTATACTCTTTATGTTTACAAAGGTTTGACCATCAACAATCGCTTCTAATTCAACAGACAAATCATAATAATCATCCTGTTCAAAATCAACTTTTTCAACTTCACCAACATTAATTATTACTTCAATTGGTTCTGATTGAATTAAAAATTGAGCCCAGGCATCACCAACTAATAAAGGTTGTATTTCATGTTCTACACCGTCAATTGTGAATGAATAAACTTCATTTACACCTAAAGAAACGTCTAATCCATCTTCTTCAGCAGCAATATTAATACCATCCTCGATAACGACCTCTTCTGGATCAGGTGTTACAAAAGTAGCGCCACCACCACCACCGCCGCTACTTCCTTCATTTGAAGGAAATTCTGCAGGACATGTATCTTCATTTTCAACTTGTCCTAATACTGGATATTGAGTAATCCCATCGCCACATAATATGGTATAAATATTCATTTCTGTAGTATATACAACACCTTCGTAAGTTATATTACCGCTTCTTAATACACCATCTTCAATTACTGCATTTTCAACAATCATGTTATATAAATAAGAATCACCTGTAATAACAGAATTAATTACAGTTGAATTATATATTGTTGAATCTTCAACTGTAGAATCATTTATAGTTGACATGTTAAGTATTACATTATCTAAAGTTGAATTAAATACATTTGAATCAACTAAAGTTGAATCTTCAATATCTCCTTCCAATATAATTGAATTATCCACATCTGAATTAATTATTGTACTCAAATTAACTTCAGAATCTACAATTATAGTTTCATTAACAGTTGAAAAGTCTACAATTGAATTAGTAATGTTTGAATAACCCACATTTGAATTAGTTACATTTGAAGTTTCAACAATACTATCATCAATAATACTATCTGTTAAATCAGATGCATCATCAATGTAAATAACTACAGTATCTGTATCTTCCTTATTTCCATCACTAACAGTAACTGTAACAGCATACGTTCCAGCAATTGTATAATTATATGTAGGTATTTCTCCTGATAAACCATTGCTCCAAGAATATGTTAATGAACCGCTGTCAGGATCAGAACTCAGTGAAGCATTAAACTGCACAACAACATATCCTAAAGATAAATTAACATTTTGATCAGCTCCCGCACTTGCAACAGGTGCAAAATTATCTTGTATCAAATAAGTTGTAAAATGACTAACATTAAATGAAGCAGTTGTCCCATCTATTGTAATAGGACTACAAATTGATGCAGGACAAAGAGCATATGTGCCATTGTCAGCATAATCAATATATGATTTAGGTGCTGCATAATTAACATTATAAAATTCAATGTCTGCACTAGAATTAAAACTTGAATCTAATGCACTAGAATTAACAAAGATAAAATCTTGACTTATATTAACATTTGTATCAAAATCTTGTCCAGATGCATTAACTGCGTTCCGCCATACAATCTTACCATAACTTGTATCTTCTAATGTAGCATTTTCAACATTTTCTGAATTCATTTCGTCAGAATCACTGTTAAAATTAGTTGTATCACCATCAAAATCATCATAACTTGATTCTAATACTAATGAAAAAGCATTATCACTTTCATCATTTAAAGTTGCAGCCAACAAATTAGTTGCAGTAACTTTAATTTTATATTCAATATCTCTTGCCAATTCACTAACATTCCAATACATATCTGAATATTCTAATGTATTAAATCTAATTTGAAGATTATCATCATCAGATGATATCTTTATTGGAACAGTACAATTATCCCAAGATTCTACACTACAATCATTTGTAATATAATCATTAACATATTCCGCTAAATTTTCTGTTCTTTCTACACTACTTAATCCAGTTTCAGTCCAATCTGTTCCATCATTTCCAACATCAACATTAACATAAGAACTTCCATCTGAAACTTTTGTTGTGAATGAAAAATAAGCATCATAACTACTTCCACCTGTATATCTCCATTCAGTACCATTATAATAAGCAATATGACCATTTGTATACATATCGTATGGCGGTCCTAACATTTGATAAACAGAACTATCATCACCTAAATTTTCAATTACTAAGAAATACTCTCCCGGTGTTAAATCAACACATGTTGGGAATACAGCTTCATTGTATGTTGGATCATCTGCCATTAAAGACATATAAGATGTAGCTAAAATAACTCCGTCAGGCTGACCATTATCATAACCTTGCACAGTAATTCTAACATCTCTTACATAATCTCTATCATTTGCAGTATATGAAGGTACACCACCTATTTCTATCATAAATGTTGCACTATGTAAACATCCACTATTAATTGTAAATGATTGTCCTACTATTTCATCTCTTACTTTTGCAACAGTAAACATATAATTAAACCCAGATGTATAATTAACTTCATGATCTTCAACAAGTTCCATTTCACCCACTCCTAAAAAATCAAAAGTTAATCTTGATACATTAGCTGATTTTGGAACAGTCAAATTAAATTCATAATCATTATCTTCTGTAAAACTTTTATTTAATACATCTGTATTATAAATTAACTTAAATGCAAAATCAGTCCCTGAAATTGGTAAAAATAATGCAGTATCACCTGCTCCTGTTTTATCATAATAAGCATAATGATCTACCCAATTTCCAAGTACTGCATAATGAGCTGCACCATAAGGATATATATCTTCATCATTATCTAAAACAGTTTTTGCTAGTTTATAAACAACAATAGGATTATTAGATTGTATATTTCTTGAAGCGTTTGATTCAAGAATAAAATAATATCTTTCTCCTTTTTCAACTTCCAAATTTATATCAAATTCTACCCATTCATAATCTGTATTATTAATAGGCAATATTGTATCTGATGCAACTGTAATTCCATCTGGATTACCATTTAGATCAATTCCTTGAACCATCATAGTAATATTTTCTAATATTGAATCATCAACATCATATACTGATAAAGGAACAGATATTTTTGATAGATTTCCATCATTTAATACAGTAAAACTTTGTGCTAATATTGAATAATTACTAAAAAACCAATATGAAGCATCAATATCTAAAGATACACCATAAAAATCCATATTTTGTTCTAATCCATAATTATCAATCAATGGATTATAACTAACACCATCATCATCAGAATACTCTAATGTATAATAAATAGGTCCACCATTTGTGATTGCAGAATCCCAGTTTAAGAATATTTCATTTGTATAACCTTCGCCACCATTTGGCGAAATAATAGTTGGTCCAGATGTAATAGTACTATCTGGCAGCGATTCGTATGCTCCATATACAAATGAAATACAAAATAATAAAATTAAGACTAAAAATACAGATAACTTTTGATTCTTCATATAAAACCCCCCTGATAGACTTACTATAGCACATTGATATATAAATATTTCTATAATTTCTCTATTTAATGGTGGTGATTTAATATAAATAAGATTTATAAACAGAATAAATATTGTCATCTATATAGGACGAAATAAAGGTAATAATTAGATTAATTATTTTGAAAAAATAGGTAAAAATGACTGATTACTATAGTTTAGAAGTATCTGAAGCAATTAAACAGTTAAACAGCTCTGAAGATGGTTTAACAAATGAAAAAGCTGCACAAAGATTAAAACAATTTGGTCCTAATGAAATTAAAAAAGTTAAAAAAATCACTCCTTTACAGATTTTTCTTAGCCAATTTAAAAACGCATTAATCTTACTTTTAGTATTTGCAGGTGTTTTATCATTAATAATAGGCGAAGCACTAGAATCAGGTGCAATATTTGGAATATTAATGTTAAATGCTATCTTAGGCTTTGTTCAAGAATATAGGGCAGAGAAAGCTATGGAAGCTTTACAAAAATTATCAAGCCCATATGCAAAAGTCATTAGAGATAATCAAACTCAAAAAGTTCTTGCTAAAGATATTGTACCTGGTGACATTATTGTTCTTGAAGCAGGAGATTTAGTTCCTGCTGATGCAAGATTATTACAGCAATCAATGCTGCAGGTTAATGAAGCTTCATTAACAGGAGAATCTATTCCAAGCAAAAAAATTACAGAAGCGTTTAAAAAAGAAATGCATATTGCAGATCAGGAAAATATGATTTTTATGGGGACGGCTGTAACTTATGGTAAGGCAAAAGCCATTATTACATCTACAGGTATGAAGACTGAATTTGGAAAAGTTGCTCATTCTATCCAAACTACAAAAGAAGTAAAAACACCGCTGCAAATTAAATTTGAACAATTAGCAAAACAAATTGGAATAGTTGCAATTGCTTTAATTATTATTGTATTTGGAGTAGGATTATTATCTGGCAATTTTGGTTTTAATGAAATGTTACTGTTTGCTTTAGCATTAACTGTATCAACAATCCCAAATTCTCTTCCAATAATTGTAACTGTTTCTTTATCAATGGGTGCAAAAAGATTAGCGAAAAAAAATATGTTAATAAAGAAATTACCTGCTGCAGAGAGTCTTGGTGCTGCAACATACATTTGCACTGATAAAACAGGTACAATTACAAAAAATGAAATGACAATAACAAAGATTTTTACAAACAGCAAAATAATTGATGTCAGTGGTGTTGGATATATTCCAGAAGGAAACTTTAGTTATGAACATCATAATATTAATCCAAAAGAAATCGAATTAATGTTAAGGATAGGTTTTTTATGCAATAATGCCAAATTATCTAAAGATAAAGGTAAATATAATATTATTGGCGATCCAACAGAAGGTTCATTAATTGTACTTGGTAAAAAAGGTCAATTAGATCATGCTCATTTGAAAGAAAACTTTTCTTTTGTGCAAGAACTTCCATTTGATTCAGATAGAAAAAGAATGTCTGTAATTTACCATAATAATGCAACAAATAAAACAGAAGCATACATAAAAGGTGCTCCAGATTTATTATTAGAAAAATGTAGTCTTTTCCTTGAAAATGGAAAGATCAAGAAGATAACAGATAAAGATAGACAAAAAATAATTGATATGAACAATCATCTAGCAGAAAATGCGTTAAGAGTTTTAGGTTTAGCTTATAGAAAATTGCCAGATATAGATCATAAAGAATATGGTATTGATTTTGTTGAAAAGAATCTTGTTTTTGTTGGACTAGTAGGAATGATAGATCCGCCTAGAGATGAAGTAAAAGAAGCTATTGTAAAGTGCAACACAGCAGGAATTAAAGTTACAATTATTACAGGCGACCAGGCAATAACAACAAAAGCAATCGCAGAAAAGATAGGATTATTAGGTGAAAACGATCTTGTTATTGAAGCTACAGAACTAGAACAAATGTCAGATGAAGAATTGCTAAGTAAAATTGAAAATATTAGAGTAATTGCTCGAGCTTTACCAATTCAAAAAGTAAGAATAGTAGATGCATTGCAAAAAAGAGGACAGATAGTAGCAATGACGGGTGACGGTGTAAATGATGCACCTGCACTTAAAAAAGCAGACATTGGTATTGCTATGGGTATAACAGGTACAGATGTAAGTAAAGAAGTTGCAAAAGGTATTCTTGAAGATGATAACTTTGCAACAATTGTAAATGCAATTGAAGAAGGTAGAAACATTTATGAAAAAATGATCAAATCTGCAAAATATCTTTTATCATGTAATGCTGGCGAGATAATTGCTGTATTCACAGCTATTATGATTGGCCTTCCACTCCCATTATTACCATTAATGTTATTGTTAATGAATCTGTTAACAGACGATTTCCCTGCACTTGGTCTTGGTTTTGAAAGAAATGAAAAATATATTATGAATCAACCGCCAAGAAATCCAAAACAAAAGCCTATTACTTCAAAATTATTTATTTCAATTATTATATTTGGATTAATTATGGGTTTAGGAACATTTTTCATGTTTACACAATTTTTAGGTGAAGGTGAAAGTAAAGCACAAACAATTGCATTTACAACTTTAGTAATGTTCCAGATGTTTGCAGTTATAAACAGCAGATCACTTCGACATTCATGGAAACATTTGAACCCTTTTACAAATCTTTGGTTATCGGGAGCTGTTCTGCTTTCGTTAGGTATACAAGCAGCTGTAATTTATCTACCACCATTGCAGGCTATTTTTGGCACTGTTGCCTTGCAAGGAATTGAATTGTTATATATTCTAGGAATCTCTTCTTTAGGTTTTATTGTAATGGAAATAAGCAAGTTTATTTTCCATAGAAATCCTACTAAATAATAAATTATTAAAAAAATGTTGTAGCCGCCATGCGAAGTACTCAAAATTAAGATTTTACGGCGTGAAGACTTGTTCCAACACGAAGTATTAGGAACATTTGAAAATTATTTATAATTTTCATTAACGTATGTCGTGATACTATAATTAGAGCGACACGGAGCGTAGCTACAAGATATTTAATTTAAATGATCACCACCAACAAGTAGAAACATTTATATATGGGTAAAGCAAAACAATTAATTATGGGAGACAAATATGAAATTAAAGTTGGAGAAGAAAGAGACCTTAAATTAGGTTTTTTAAGTGGAGTAAAAATTATATATTGCGGTAAACCTAATCCAGCAGTTTTTTCAATTGCAAATTATCGTGAAGATCCCTATTCAGCAGCAGCTGTAAATATATATTATTCCACTGATAAAAGAGATATT
The DNA here is from genome assembly GCA_042570655.1 of Nanobdellota archaeon. Lineage (GTDB taxonomy): Archaea > Nanobdellota > Nanobdellia > Woesearchaeales > JBHPGL01 > JBHPGL01. The sequence goes on from JBHPGL010000005.1 coordinate 31,090, forward strand.
AAAATAAATGGTCATAAATTTAATGTTGCTGAAGTTGATGCAGATAAAATCATTCTTGAATATGTAAAATAATTCTTTAAAATTAAGTTAATTATTTAAAATAGTGCCACTGCCTGTATTGCATAAGTAGCAAGCTTCGCAGAATGAGCAAAACGACCTGAAGCTGGTTTATAAGCTACGCAGTAGCTTACACTTAATTTTTTTACTAAGCTGAAGTTGAGAGGTGGTTTATAAGTTCTGAAGGAACTTACGCTTAATTATTATGCTTGGCAGTGGCACAAATTATAAATTAAGTAAGCCTTTTAAAACAGAAATCATTATTAATAGGTATCTGCTAACTATAAAAATGGAGAGTATAATACTTCAATGGTATCTTGCACCAGTTTGGATATTTTGTACAATTTCTTATGGGGTTAATGCATATAATAATTTTAATTATTTTAAAATGGAAGCTAGAAAAATTAATCATAAACGTAAAGAAACAATATTTCCAACAAATAATTATTATACAAATACATTAATTTGGGGAAGTTTAACTGTTGGTTCAACTTTTCTAACAGGATGTTGTATTTATGATGGATTAGAAAAACTTATAAATTAAATTATTCTTTACCTTTCTCATAAGTACCAAGAAATTTAATAAATACAGTAAATGATTTAAGTTCTTCTAACGCATTTTGAACAGATTCATCATTTTTACTACCTTCAAAATCAAGGTAAAACAAATATTTTCCATGTTCACCTCTAACAGGCCTACTCTCCAATTTAGTTAAATTAACATTATTATTTGCAAACCCACCTAAACATTTGTATAACGCAGCAGGAATATCTTTTACAGCAAATACAAGCGAACTCTTACAATTCTCATCAACAACTTTCTCTTCTTTAGAAATAATTATAAATCTAGTAGTATTATTTTTAACAGTTTCAATTCCAGATGCAATAACGTTCATACCATAAATATCTGCAGCTATTTCAGGAGCTATTGCAGCTTCTCCTTCATTATTATTCTCTTTAACTTCTTTAACACTTCCTGCAGTATCATATGTTGTAACAGCTTCAAACTTATGTTTTCTGATAAATTCGTCGCATTGCGCTATCCCTTGAGGATGTGAGACTACTCTTTTTACTTCAGATATTTTCATACCTTCTTTACCAATTAAACAGAATTTTATTCGCAAATATATTTCGCCAATAATAAACACTTTATGTTCTAATAATAGATCATATGTTTGATTAATCGATCCAGCCATAAAATTTTCAATAGGAACAACTCCTAAATCAATTTTACCATCTCGAAGATTTTCAAATACGTCTTGAAAACTATAATGTGGAACAGCTGAAACTTCAGAATCTTCACTAACATTTCCAACATCAATTTTCTTGCCAAAATGTTTTATTATAGCTTGTTCTGAGAATGCTCCTCTTTCCCCTTGAAAACCTATTTTTAGTGTCATTTTTATTAATTTAATTCTATTTTTATTTAAATATTATGCAAAAATTATTACTTAGCTATTTTCCATAAAAGTTTAAAATAAATCTTATAAGACTTTGCCATATCCTTATTGGAAATTACAACTGCATTGTATGGTAATGTCCAATTAAATAATATTATTTTATTTCCATAAATTAACGTTGTTGTGGGTATTACATAATCATGAGGTAATGTTCTTATTTCAGAATTTTTATACTCATATTTTTGAATTTTTTTATAAACATTTTTACTGCATAAAATTTTTTCTTTAATTTTATTCTTTTTACACTCATTTACAAACTGCTTAAAAAAAATAGGAAATAATTCTTGAAAATGTCCTTCATCGCCTATTACAAAGTGATCTTCTTTATCTCTTAAAATTGTTCGTAAAACAGTTTTAAGACCATCTTTTCCTTTGTATACTTCAACATTTGTTTCTTCTTTAGGTAAGGTAGTCAAACTAATTAACTCGGGTAAAATTTTTTTATACTCCATCTCTTTTTCTTTAATATCTTTAAGTATCTTCTCAGGATGAGCCGCTTGAAAGTATTTTACATTATTCTCGACAACATGAGATACTAGGCCTTTATTTATGAGGGTATCAATATATCTATAACAAGTTGCTCTATCAATATCTGTTTCTTTAGAAACTTTTGATGCAGTTGAACTACCTAACCTCAAAAGAGTTAAATATACTTTAATCTCTTTTTCGTCAAGACCTAATTTTCTTAGTATTTTTGTGTCCATTTTTACTATAAATCATAACCAATATTTAAATGTGTTGTTCATTATGAACTACAAGAGTTTATATTGTTTCTTTGTCATATATTAATTTAGATAGTTCGGAGACTTAAGAATGGTAGATTATATCCCAAATTATGAATTATTACAAGTACATGAACTGATGTTATCTGATTCAGTTAGAGTTCAAAATTTTAAAGATGCTATATATAAAAATGTTCATAAAGGATATGTAGTGTTAGATATGGGTGCTGGAACAGGTATCCTTTCCTTTTTTGCTGTTCAAGCAGGTGCCAGTAAAGTGTATGCTATAGAGCCCACTAAAACAATTGCTTTAGCAAGAGACATCGCAAGAAAGAATAATTTGGAAGACAAAATAATATTCATAAATTCAGACATAAAATCTGCTAAGATTCCAGAACAAGTAGACTGTATTATTTCTGAATGGATGGGGATTTTTGGATTACAAGAAAATTTACTACCAAATGTGGCTTATGCAAGAAAAAATTTTTTAAAAGAAAATGGAATAATTCTTCCAAATGAAGTAAAGTTATTTCTTGTTCCTATCGAAAATCAAGAACTCCATTATCAATATATTTGTAGATGGAATGATTTTTATGGATTTGATTTTTCACCATTCGCTCTTCAACAATCTAAAGAGATAATATTATCAGACATTTCTATTGATGCTTTTTTAAGTATACCTACTTCAATTATTACTATAGATGTAGAAAATGATTTTAGTTCAGAGTATAACCTTGAGATAGAATACCAAACTCAAAGAAAAGGATTATGTCACGGATTCGCAGGATGGTTTCAAGCAAATTTCTATGGAGACATTTCGCTAGATACTTCCCCAAATAAATCATTAACCCATTGGCAACAAAGATATCTCCCCATTATTAATCCCGTAGAAGTTGATAATCAAGATACAATAAGAGTAAATCTTAGCTCGAAAGTAGATTGTTATAATGAAAGGAAGGTTCTTTTCCAAACAAAGATACTAGGAGGATTAAAATGAACTGCACTTCATGTTTATTTAATTTTCAAAATGCAAAGTATAGATTTGTATTGATTAGTGTAACAAATGAATGTAATAATGCGTGCGATTATTGTTATTTGAGTTGTAATAAAAAAGTCAATAGCAAATTTATTAGTATAGATACAGTTAAACAAATATTAAAAAAATATGCAAATTATCTTAAGAATCTCTCGCAAGAAGAGTGTTTTTTAACAATCGTATGGCATGGTGGTGAACCATTATTAGCAGGAAGAAAATTTTTTAAAGATGTCTTAAAAATACAAAAAGATATTAGCAATAAATATAAAATAAAATTCAATAATGGTATTGAAACTAATGGTACATTGATTACTGAAAAATGGGCGGATTTTTTAAGAGATAATGGTTTTGTAATTGGAATTAGTTTAGATGGTCCAAATTTTGTGCATGATATTCATAGAAGAGGCAGAGATAATATATCTTCCTTTTCAAATACGGTGAGAGGAATAAATATATTGGAGAGTAAGAATATTCCTTTTAGTGTTTTGTCTGTAATATCAAATAAAAATTTTCAACATTATAAAGAGATATTAAAATTTTTTATAAAGTTCAAAAACTTAAGATATGTTGATTTTCTTCCTTGTTATGATCCAAATGGTAAAATAGAATACTTAAGTCCTGAAAATTATGGTGCCTTTTTAGTTTCTACTTTTGAAGAATGGATTAAATTAGGAGGATCAAATATATTAAAAATAAGATTTTTTGAAGATTTAATGTTAAAAATTTCTAAAAAAGTTAAGAAAAATACGTTAATTGGATGTGAAATAATGGGAAGATGTGGAGAAATCCAATATATTACTGAAGAAGGCGATTTATATCCTTGTGTAACCTTACCTCAAAAACAAGAACTAAAATTAGGAAACTTATGTAATTCTGATTTTGATCAAGTGATTAATTCAAAAAGCTATAAAAATTTCCAAGATAAGTTCAATTTAATTCATGATGAATGTAAATCGTGCAATATATTCTCAATTTGTAAAGCAGGTTGTGCTACAAGGAGATTTTATCATCCGAATAAAGAATCCAATGGAAAAGATTATTATTGTCTTGCTCGTAAAATGATAATCAATAAAGTTAAACAGTATTTAAATAAAAATTTGGAGGTTGAAAAATGGAAGAAGGCATAAATACATTTGTTAGAGGACCAAAACCTAACGAAGAATAGATTATAAAATTATTCAAAAACAACTGCACAATACCAATATTTACTAGGATCTAACCATCCATGACCTTTAATAGGTCTACCACCAATTTCATAACATTCTTTTGCAGAATCAATGTTAGGATAAACTAAAGTCCAACTTTCAGGGAAACATAAATCACTGCAAGCAAAAAACCAACCAATCCCTTCATTATTCCTTGCATCTCTTGCAACAACAATAGAACAATCTTTATTATCTATCTCCTCAGTACAATATTCTGGTACTTTTAACTGTTTAATTTCATCTACATCCAATTTAGGTAAACTAGAATAACTAGCACAACCAATTAATAGAGTAAAAATTAAAATAATCATTAATAAAGAACTAAAAATAAAATTAAATCTCTTTTTCATAATTA
>JBHPGL010000006.1:0-31489 GCA_042570655.1 Nanobdellota archaeon
CTGTCCAGGAACTGCAAAGTTTCAATGGGCAAAGGAAAAAGATTTAATTTTATTTTCCTTAAATCCTGCTTTTACCAAATATGATTTAATCATTTTATGATTATATGCTCCTTTATGATCTTTCATCTCTTCTGAACTAACTAATCTTAACTTAACCATAAATCTCAATAATTTATCTGTCCATGTACAAGGTGTTGTCAAAATAAACCTTCCACCTAATTTCAGTACCTTTCTAACCTCTTTTAATACATCAATTAATTTATCAGGATTAATATGTTCAAATACCGCCAGCATTGTAATGACATCAAAATTATTTTCTTTAAATGGTAATTTACTTTCCTTTTCAATATCAAACCTAATTAAATTTAAATTATTATTAACTTGCATTTCTTTAATATTTTTAATCTCTTTAACATGAGGGTCAATACCATATTTTTCACCAAATTTTGTATTTAATAAAAATAATGGAATACTCCCGCAACCAATATCAAGAATCTTTCCTTTTCTAAATCTTGGCAAAATAAATCTATTAGCTATTTTCATTCTTTCTTTAGCTAAAAACTTTTCCAATAATCCTCTTCCTCTGGTAACACTTTGTTTTTTCATTTCTTTACTCCTTTAAATTAATTTTTTTTAACTTGTTTTAATTTACTTCTTCTTTTTAATCTTCAAAAAGGATAAAATCGATGTAAACCCGCTTGCTAACATCTTTATCTCTCCAAACGACCTTATCTTAAACAATCTTCCAATAATATACCTTGGCCTTAAATAAAAACTTCTATACATCAATTTATACAATCTTTTAATATCATCAGTAGACATATCTTCAAGTTTCATTATAGGTTTTGCTAATGTATAATCATCCCAATCATAAGTTAAAATTAAATCTTTTTCCTTTGCCCATTGAAACATTGCAGTTCCTGGAAAGGGCGTTGTTATGTTAACAATCAACAAATCAGGATTAACTTTGTTAACAAATTTAATATTCCTTTCAACACTTTTCCTTGAATCTCCAGGATTTCCAACCATGAAAGCTAATCTGCATTCAATTCCTGCCTTTTTTGTCCACTTAACAGCTTTAACAACTTGTTCAGGATTAATCTTTTTATTAATATTATTCAGAATTTTCTGATCAACATTCTCAACCCCGTACATAATTTGATGACAACCAGCTTTCTTCATCATTTTTAACATTTCAAAATCAATAAAATCAACTCTTGCAAAACAAGTCCAAGAAATATCAGTTTTAGTTTTAATAATCATGTTACATAAATCCATAACATTTTTCTTATAGACTGTAAAAGTATCATCATAAAATAAAATTTGTTTAATTCCATAATTCCTAATTAAATATTTGATTTCTTTAAATATCTTTTTTGCAGATTTAAATACAAGTCTATTACCCAAAGTTTTATTACAAAATGTACATCTACCAGGACAACCTCTTGAAGTCATCATACTCATTGCAGGCAATCTTTTATATGTTCCTTTTGCAGGCCTATAACTTTTAATAGGAAGCAGATCATAAGCAGGCATTGGTAATTCATCAAGATTAAGAATTCTTTCCCGAGGTTTATTGGTTTTAATTATCACCTTACCTTTTATTTTTTTCTTATAAATAATTCCATCAATTTTAGATAATGATTTACCTTTTAACAAATCAAGAAATGTCATCTCACCTTCTCCAAAAACAACAATATCAACACATTCCTTATTAATTACTTCATCAGATAAAAATGTAGCATGTACTCCTCCAATAACAATTTTTGATTTAGGATAATATTTTTTACAGATTTCAGCAATTTTATACGCTTTCTTAATTGTAGGCGTCATTGCTGTCAATCCGATGAATCTAATCTTTTCATATTTCTCTACAAAGTTCTTAATAAAAAACTTTTCAAATAAATCAACAGCAGGTGCAAAAACATTGCTATCAATAATTTTAACAGAAAATCCTTTTTCCCTAACAACCGCCGCTATACTGGCCAAACCTAATGGAGGAAAATTTGAATTTACCTCTGTCCAAATATTCTCATTATCCTCATAAAATGATGATGGTGAAATTAATACTGTATCTAATTCATTCCTTTTCATTATTTTCATAATACCCCCTTAAATCAAAAATAACACCAATACAAAAATAAGTTGTATTGCATAAATAAAATAAACCACTTCAACTTCAAATGCTTTCTTTTTTATCTTCCGCAACAACCAAACAGCAAAATGTTCTAAACCGTAAATACCATCATATTTCAACTTTAAACTGCCATCAGGCAATACTTTTGAAAAACTTTCTTTCTTAAATCTGCCTCTCAACTTTAATAAAAATTCAATTACATACGGAATAAATAATATTACTAATGCCTTCTCAGCATTTCCAATAATAGCAACAACACCAATTAAAGCACCAACTTGATATGTAAAACTATCGCCAGGAAATATTTTTGCAGGATATTTATTAAATAACCAGAAAGCAAGTAATGCACCAACCATTATGAAAGCAATCAAAGGAACATAAGCAACATTATTAATCATTAAAAATATTCCAAGTGCAGTTAATATAATAATCCCTAACCCCGATTCTAATCCATTATAACCTGCAACCATATTAAATCCATTTGATGTAATTGCAATAATTAAAGGAATGATTATGATTGGATAAAATAAACCAAGATTAATAGATCCAATAAAAGGTAATGTCATTGAAGTAACTCCCGCATTAACAGCAATTAAAGGTATTGCAGCAATCATTGTTAATAAAGGCTTTTGCCATTGTTTAAGACCAATTTTCCATCCTAAAATATCATCCAACATTCCAATAACAGAAATAATGATAATTGTAGCAATTGCAGCCATAAAAATTCCAAGATTCAGATTTTCATCTTTAATATAAAAGGTTAACATAGCAATCAAATAAAAGAATCCAATCATAAAGCCGAATAATACAGCTATTCCACCCATTTCAGCTACTTCTGGCTTTTCTAACTTTTGCATGTCCATACCAGAGATATGCGCTTTTGTAGCCCTCTTAATCCACCAAGGAACAGTGTAAAGAGTAACAAAAAAAGCAATCAATACCCCCAACCATAATATAATACTCATATTATAGTCTAATATTATTAATTTATTTATAAATGTTTTTAACCCACTATGGATTTTTGTCACTAATAGAATATAAAAAAAATAGAAAGGTTTTTAAAGCCTAAATTATTGCTTATCTATAATGAGTGAATATTCAAATAATAGTTTAACAGAGAAATTAGATAGGCACCAAGTAAACCAACTCGTAGTACATTTAGAAAGAGAAGAAATTAAAAAAAGGTATACTTGGCAAAACATTCTTAGAGTTTGTCAGGAAAATAATTACAGTTATAATGGTGTAAGGGAAGATGATGTAGGATTATTTACAGATTTCTTTTTAGATGCAGTTCATACAGAACTTGATGCTAGGATAGAAAAGAAAATTAAAGCTGTTTGGAGAGAATCTACTTCAGCATTTATTATGCTTATTAAAGATTTTAGTTTTGATATTGGAAAAACATATACAGCTATAAAGAAAATCTTAGAAATGAATAAAGAAAATAAAATTCAAAAAAAGATTGAAAGAACATTAATTAATCAAATTATGGAAAATGCTGATCTTAATGATGGTTATCTTCATTTAGATGATTATGTGAAAGCATATCAAACAATTAATCAAAAAGATGTACATGATATGATAAATGGTGCAAAAAGTATTGGTCTTGCTTTTAAAGAAGTTCCTACATTAAAAAATGCTTTTTCTGTAATGGAACAAATGCATGAAAAATATACAATTGAAACAAAAAATCATGAAAAAAATCTAACTCATCCAAAATATCAAAATCCAAAATTTAAAAGACACAAATTAAAAATTGAACGAACCTTAAGAGATTTGAATAAAAAAGTTGATGCAATGGAAACAATCTTACCAATTTGTTACACAGTTGACAAAATTTGTTTAAGATTTAAAGATAATCCTAAACATATTGAAATCATGACAGATATATTAAGTTTAGTTGAATATGATTATTCTGAAAGAATGTATAATAATAAATTATGTGATGAAGGATTAAAATATTGTATTAATGACGTAACAGATACAAATCCATTTAATGCTGATTTTAAATATAAATATCATACTGCTTCTAGATAAATTTCCTCTAAATTCTAAAATAACAAACTTTATAAATGACCTATTTTATGTTTACCACTAATGAAAGAAATTACTAGAAAAGAGGTTGCACAATTAATTGTTCACATGGAACGAAGAGAATTCTATTATAAATATGGTTCGTGGGATAAAATCATTGATGCCTGTAAAAAACCTTCTCCAAAAATTTTAGTAAACGGTGTTAAATTTGAAGATATTAAGATTTTAAGAGAATATTTTTTAAATACAGTCCATCTTGAATTTGTAGATACAATAAAAAATAAAATTGGTTATTTTGAAGCATTAAAAATATTTTGTAATACTGGTCCAAAAGCAGCAATAATTCTTGCAAGACATCCAATTGCAGCAATTACTTTATATGATGCAATGGGAGTTGATAAAAAATATAATCATATTGAAAAACAAATGATTTCAAAACTTTATCCAAAAGTGAAAGATAATAATGGAAATCTAAATTTATCTGATTATTTGCATGCATATAATTCTACTGTGGAAAAAGAACAAGTTGAATACATGTTAAGTAAAAGTAAAACATTATTTATGAATGCTGCAAAAAATAAAAAATTAATTCATAAATTAAGAAAATATTTTGTTACTAAACAAAATACATATAAAAAAGAATGTACTATGAAAGAAGTTTATACAGATATTGTTGATTCATTTGATAAATCTGAAGATGTACTAAACCATTTTATATCAATGCTTGATAGGGAAGAATTTGATAAACATTTATCAATTATCCCAAACATAATGAGAGCTGTTGAAATAAATTATTTTGATGAAGTAAAAAATACAGGAAGAGATTTTTCAATTACAGTTGATGATATATTTAAATCAAGAAAAGTCGGTTATGATTTCTGTACAGAAGATATATTAAATAAGAAAGAAGATTATATGCAATGTAATTTTATGTGATCATCTTATTTACCAAATTTCTCAAGAATAAATTCACTTGTCATATTAGTTAATTGTTTCCTTTCCATAAATAAAGAAGAATGACCCATATCTACCCAAACCAACCTTGATTTATTACCCAATTTTTTAAAAGTCTTCTCAACATATTTTTTAGGTACAATTGTATCCCAATTACCATTTATCATCAAAACCTTATCTGTTTTTTTAATATAATTGATAGGATCAACATCTTCCATTTTCTTTTTCAATTCTTTTTGATCATAAAATTTTTTAGCAAACGATTTCATAGGTTTCAAAATATCGCTGTCATAAAACATATCATACAAATATCCAGATGCAATCCAAGGTACACAAGCTTTAATCCTTTTATCAGTGAAAAATGTTAATAATGAAAAAATCCCTCCAATACTATGTCCTAATAATCCAATATTCTTTTCACCCCTCCTGCTTAAAAATTCAATACAAGATTTAACATCTAATACTGATTGTAAAAAGGATTCTAACATTTGGTTTGTGTCAGGATTTAACATGAATTCTCCATGTACGGATTTTGTTTGAATAAAACCAATTTTTTTTGCAATTGGCCTTCTATCCATATGATATGGTAATTGAACTATTAAAGCTGAAAGTCCTCTTTTCCTTAAATCAGCTGCAATCCATCTTTCAAAGATAAAATTAAACTCACGCCAACCATGAACCATAACAACACTTCCTTTTGAATTCTTAACTTTTAAATAATTTGCATGCACAATATTATTTGTAGGATATTTTGATTCTAAAGGACTAGTAAAAGTTATTTTGTACTCATCATAATTTTTCCTTTTTCTAATAAGTTTCTCACTAAATTTGATCTTTTTAAAATCCATAAATTTATCAGGATTTTTAAGAATTTTTTTAATATCATACTTTATTTTAGATTGAGTGATTTTCTTTCTCATATACTTGAATTTAAAAATTATATCTAAAGAATTATTAATTGCCTTATCAATGTTTGTCGATAATATTTTTTTAATGCCCATTTTATTGCTTAATATCTAGTTCTTTAAAAATTTTTTTATTTCTCCCCAAATAAATCTTTAAAATCATTTGCCATTTTTTCCTGTAACCCAACTAAAAATTTCTCTCGATCACCATAATCTGAATAATAAACAGGTTCACTAAATTTAATTATAATTTCACCTTTCTTAAACAAATCTTCTTCCCCGCCTTTAATTGATGATGGTATAATAGGAACCTCAAGTTTATTTTCATAAGCTCTTTCAACAATACCGACAATTCCGCCTTGTAACCTATAAAAATTAACATCATTCTTTTTAACTACCATTTCATTTTCATCTTTTACATCTTTTGCATCAGGATTTTCAGGAAACATAATAATATATTCATCATTCTTTAATGCTTTAATAGTCCTTCTATAAGTCTCTTCTCTCCCTTCTTTCCCTCTGAAAACAGGAATATAAATGCTATCATTTAAAGTGAAAATTGGCGCAACAATATGTGAAACAGTATCAGCCATAAGATAAGTTAAGAAATTATCTTTCATTCCATCTCTAACAAAAAATCTGTTAAAATATGCACTAAAATCATCAAGGTTGCTCATTGCAGCATCTCCTAAAAATTTAGCTTTCTGATGTTCTTTTTCAATGTTACAATATAAGACATAACCTAAAAAAAATGGTTCAATCCAGTTAGGATGACCTGAAGAAAATATTGCAGGACCCTTTTTAGGAATATGTTCAATTCCTTCAATACTAATCTTTTTATTTTTCATAAGCATTCCAGCAACAACAGAATATGAATCAAATAAAGTCCTTGGCTTCAAATTACAAAAAAAATCATGATACACTTTATATAACGGATTAATTCGAAACAATTTTCTCAATACTTTAATCTCTTTTTCATGCTCTCGCATATATTTTTCCCTATTAATATGTATATTTTCCATTATTCTAACCCGTATAAATCAACCACATTATCATAAATCTTTTTTTCAAGATCTTTTAAAAAATCTTTTCTACCTTCATAATCTGAAAAATAAACAGGATCATCAAATCTCATTTTAATAATCCCTGGCTTTAATATATTTTCACCAGATCCAGATACCGCTGCAGGAATAACAGGAACTTTAATATCATTATTATATGCTCTTTCAACCAATCCTGCAATGCCAAAACATAATTTGTATAAACACCCTTGTCTATGTTGATATAACATTTCCCTTGTATCTTTAATATCTTTTGCATCAGGATTTTCTGGTAAAATCATAATTAATTTATCTTTCTTTAATTCTTCTAATGTCAGTTTATACATTTCTTCTCTACCATCTTTCCCTCTATAAACAGGAATATAATATTCTGTTTGGAAAAAAGGACTAAATACATTAGAAACAAGATCTGATAACAAATACGTTCCAACATTATCGCCCATTTCTTTTTGAAAATATTTAAACACATACATACTCATAGAGTCTTTTTCACCTAATTGTCCTTCACCCCAAAAATATGATTTCTGCCCTCGTTTTTGGTACAATTCATATGCAATAAATAATGGTTCAACCCAGTAAGGATGATTAGAAGCTATGATTGCAGGACCTTTTTCAGGAACATTTTCAAAATTTTCAATTTCAACTTTTTTATTCATAAATACTTTATCAAGAATAAAATAAGCAAAATCATAAAGGTTTTTACCTAACCATTCACTAATAAATTTATCATAATTTTCATAAATAAAATTATCCCTGATAAAACTCCTTAAATTAGTGATTTCATCTTCATTTCTCTCTATAAAATTCTGATCAGGATTCTCCTTTATTCTCCTCAATTTTATTCTTTTACCCATAAAAGACAATCAAAACTGTTCATTTAAAAAGATTGTTGTTATTAATATATCCATTTTAATTATTGATAATAATAATAGTAAATCAATAAATTAATAAATCCATAACAACTATCAATAATTATGATTAATATAATTCAAGCAATATTCCTGGCAATTATTCAAGGAATAACAGAATGGCTGCCAATAAGCAGTTCAGGCCATCTTGCAATAGTTGAACATTTTTTAAACATTACAGCTAAAGATCTGGTTTTCTTTAATGTAATGCTTCATTTTGGAACTGTCCTGGTAATAATTCTAGTATTTAGAAAAGAAATCATTAATTTGTTAAAAAGTCTTTTTTCAAAAAGCAGGGACAAAACTACAATAGAATATAAAAAAATGTTTTATCTATTAATCCTAGCATCAATCCCTATTGCATTAATCGGCTTTTTCTTTTATGATTTCTTTGAAAACGCTTTTTCAAACATGATTCTAGTTGCAATAGCATTAATTATAACAGGATTAATTCTTTATTCATCAAAATTAACATTAAAATCTCAAAAGAAAAAATCAATAACAATCCTTGATTCAATATTTATAGGAATTGCTCAAGCTTTAGCAGTTATGCCAGGAATATCTAGATCAGGCGCAACTATATCCACAGCACTAATAAGAAATATTGATAGACAAAAGGCAGCAACGTTCTCTTTCCTGTTAGCAATTCCAGCAATTCTAGGTGCAACTGCATTTCAATTGTATAAAGGAATTCAAGAAAATCAAATATTAATTAATCAAACATTAGGAATTACAATCATAGGAGTATTAGTATCATTCATGGTTGGTTATATTTCATTAACATGGTTATTAAAAATAATCAAGCAAGGAAATTTCCATTACTTCTCATATTATTGTTGGGTTATTGGTTTATTAATCTTAATCATTTCTATATTTTAAAGAATATGTAATTAAATAAATTTCTTAACCTAATTAAATAATCATACCAAATAAAATATATAAAAGTTAACAGCTAACCATAATAATAATGTAATAACTAATCTTGCATCAGTAAACATCTTATCAGGATGTCTTGTAATCTTACTTCCATTATTAATTAAGAATAAATATCTAAAAATCCCATACATTACAATTGGCAGACCTATTATTAACATTATTTTTTCTCCATTATGCCCTAAAAAACAATATAAAGTATAAAATACAATCATCGCTGTAATTGTCATTGTCATTAAAAGATTTAATAATTCTTTACTGTAAGATTTTAATACAACTTTATGTTCATGAGCATTCGTCCCCATAAATTCTTTATCCCCATACCTTTTACCTATAACTAAAAATAATGCAAGGAAAAATATTACAACAATGAACCAAGGCGTTACTTTTACATCAATTAATAATGCACCGCTAACAGCCCTAATAACAAATAAAACACCAATAATAATTATATCTAAAAACATTTCATGTTTTAATCCGATAGAATATAATATTGAAATTATAAATAAAATTACTACACTATAAAAAAACAACTCCCCCAAAATATAACTTAACAAAATTCCTCCAATTAAAAATACGAATGAAATCAACAAAGCAGAAAAAATAGAAATTTTCCCTGAAGCAATTGGTCGTTTTCTTTTTTCAGGATGTTTCATATCATTCTTAATATCTATAATATCATTAATAATGTAACCTGAAGAGGAAACAAGACATAAACTAATAAAACCAAATATTGTTAATGTTAATAAATCAATATTTGTAACATTAAATGAAAAAAATAAAGCTACAAAAATTAAAATATTCTTATACCATTGTTGCGGTCTTATTAATTTTACAAAATCGATTAATCCCATTGTCAATCCCCGTATTAAATATCCTAAATAAACATAATCATTTATATTTTTTAAATAACTTACCCCAACCAGTTTTATTAAACTTTCGAATTTTCATTTTTCCAACTAAAGGATACCACAATTTATCATGATAAAATGCACTTCCAAATATTGGAATTCTAAACAATTTTGTATGAAATAATAATGGTTCTAATATTGGATACTTCTTCCTTAATGTTTGATCAAAAAATATTACAGGACTTTTCTTAGTTTTAAATTTTAAATTAATCTTTTTAATATTTTTATTGTTAATATCTCCTTTAATATCAATTTGATCAATATCACCTTGTCCTAGACCTTGGTCATGTGCCATTTTGATAAACTTAATCTTTAACGGATCAAATCCCATAATTTTAGCTACAACTGCATCAATTGCAACAGAATCATTGCTTGCAAAAATTAAATTTGGATACTTTAAATTCATGGTTCTTGGTCCAGCACCATCACCTGCAACAGTTCCATCTGTTACAGTAAAAATCCCTTTATGAATCTCTTTCTGAATCTTTAATAAATCAACCAGAACTTCATGAATTTGTTTATGACAATGATGTCTTCTTTTTGTAATTAACCCGCCAAACGCATTTTTCATACTTCCTGTCATCATTGTATGGCCGTGCGTTTTCATAGTAGGAAGATGTAAAACATTTTTACCAACAAACATTTTTGGAATTCTTAATCCATCGTGAAACACTTCATTAATTGCAAGTGTATCTGCTTTAAACTTATATTTAATCCATTCAACTTCTGTTAAAGGTTCATATTTTAATCCATATTTTTTTAATATTGGCAACCATTTATTTCCTTTAGCACCTTTCCAAACATCAGTTACAACAGTTTTGTTTTCAACAGGATGAATATTTTTATATTGGTCTTTATCCATCTTTTTAAGAACACCATCTAACTGCCATGGTTCTGTTGAACAAGCAGGATAATATAAACTCCAGCTAAGATTTAATTTAATTATTGTTTTAAATTTTTTATTGAGATGTTTTTTATAATTAGCAAGATCCATTACTCTACCATAATCATCTACAACATCTTTTGGATTTGTTTTTATTATTGCAACTTTTGACATAACTATCTCCCCCACTATAAGCTTAAGTGATAATGTCACCATGTGTAGTACTCCAAACTCACTATGCGTAGTGAAGACTCGATCGTTATCTTTCGATTATAACATCAACCACGGAGCGTGACATTGTCACTTAATTCCTTTTAAATTAACAAACTACCCCCTTATTTTATTTCAAAAATCAACTTGTTATTTATATTTATTTGCTTTAAAAAACCGAAAACTTTATAAGTAACCTATTAGCTCATTAAAATTGGACGGTCATAGGGGCGTGGTTCCACCCGATCCCATTTTATTGAACATGGGTTCAATAAGGGACTTTCGAACTCGGATTGGATGCCTGATCCACGAGATAGTTAAGAACGCCTCCGTTCTTGGGTGTACTGTACTCCGTACGGGAAACCAAGAAAGCTGTCCTCCTTTTTTTTCAGGCTATTCTTTATTTTTTCACTGGACACTGGACATCTGCCCATAAGATATATTAATCATTAAAACATAAATCAGAGTATGGCAGAAGCAGTTTATGAAAAAATTAAAGAATTAAGAAAACAAGGACATTCTTTTAATGAAATTTCCCGAATAGTAAATTATTCAAAAACCCATGTCAGAAGAATTTCTAAAGGTATTAAGTTTTCTAAAGAAGGTTTTAATAGATATCAATTAAAAGTAAAAGGAATTATTAAAAATATTAAAATTAATAAAAATTTATCAAGGTATAAAGTTAGAATAATAACAAATCTTATTTTTGATGGTGCAGTTTATCTCAATAATTATCATTATTCAATCATGTATGTGAATAGTTCTAAATTTTTAATTGATGAATTTCAAGATGATATGTTTAGAGTTTATAAAGTTAAACCATCATCTTTTGAAGTTATTAAAGGTAAAAATCAACCAATATATCGAGTTAAATATTTATCTAAATTAATTTATGAGGATTTAAATTCATATGTCCCAGATTATTCAACTCATAAAAGTAAATTACCCCTAAAAATATTAATTAATAATAATTATAAAATTATTATATTACGTTCGTTTTGGGAAAATGAAGGTTCCATATCTAAAGATGGAAGACTTTCTGCAGACAGTATGAATGAAATTTTAATTAATCAATTATCTAGATTACATAATGATTTTGGGATTTCACATAAAATTTGTAAATATTGGAAAAATAGATGGGCATATAAATTGTATTTGCATAAAAATATGGAAAATTATTCGATTTTTAATAAGTTAAAATTATTTGATAAATCTATTGTAACTAAAGGTGCATTTGTTGGTCAACGAAAAAGAAAAGTATTATTAGATTATATGAAATCAAAAATTACTTAAACTAAATATAAATATATATTAAAATGGATAAAAATACAAAATATACAAAGGATATTTATGATACATTTGGAGATAAATACCATCATTTTAGAAAAACAGTTCCAAATTTTTTTAATTCTAAAATAGAAATACCAGCTACTTTATCTTTTATTGATAAGGTTAAAGGTAAAAAAATAATTGATCTAGGTTGCGGTTCAGGAATTTATGCAGATTTATTAATTAAAAAAGGAGCAAAAGTATTTGGTATTGATATTAGTAAAAAATTAATAGAAATAGCAAAACAAGAAGTGCCAAAAGGAAAATTCAAGGTAGCAAATTTTGAAAAATTACCTTATAAAAAACACACTTTTGATATTGCAATAAGTGCATTAGCATTACATTATGTTAAAGATTGGAATAAAGTATTTAAAGAAGTAAATAGAGTATTAAAAAAAGGTGGAATCTTTATTTTTTCAACAGGAAATCCTGTTATGGAAGTCAGGGAAAGAGTTATATTAAATAAAAAAGAATATTGGATTATTAGGTTACGAGTATAAAAATAAAAGTAAAACATTTGGAAATTATTATAAGGAATGTTGGTACGAATGGGACATGCTTCCTGGAATGAATATGCGAAGCCATCATAAAACTTATGAGACAATTATTAAGACAACAATAAATAACGGATTTAACATAGTTGGTTATAAAGATCCAAGGCCAATTGCAGGAAGTAGAAAAATGGCACCTAATGAATATGATAAATTTTCAAAACTTCCAATCTTTTCAGTATGGAAATTACAAAAGATAAAATGAAACCAAAACTAATGCCAAATCATGAAGAACTTGAAGATTATTTTAAACCTGCATTTATTGAAAGATATGAAAAATTAACAAACTTCGAAGAATTTAAAAAATTCTCATTATCATTTTTAAGAAGATCAATTAGAATAAACACCATTAAAGCAGATCCAAAAGATGTAATTCAACGACTTGAAAAACAAGGTTGGATATTTACAAAAATACCATGGTGCAACATTGGATATTGGATAGACCATATAGAAGGAAGACGAGATATTGGTTCAACAAAAGAACATACTCTTGGCTATTTTTATGTGCAGGAAGCTGCATCAATGATACCTCCATTAGTACTTGATCCAAAACCAGATGAAACAATACTTGATATGGCAGCAGCACCAGGATCAAAAACAACACAAATCGCATCAATGATGAAAAACAAAGGTATTCTTCTAGCCAACGATTATAAAGGTGCTAGGTTAGCTCCACTAGGCATTAACATCCAAAGATGTGGTATAACAAACATTGTCCTAACATTGATGGACGGCCATTATTTTTCACAATCAAATATCCAATTCGATAAAGTTCTAGTAGATGCACCATGTTCAGGTACAGGTACAATAAGGAAATCTTTGAAAACATTAAACATTTGGAACCCTAAAATGATCAGACGTTTATCAGCAACACAAAAAAAATTGTTAAAAACCGCTTTCACAATAACAAAACCAGGGGGAACAATTGTTTATTCAACTTGTTCATGTGAACCAGATGAAAATGAAGCAGTAGTATCTTGGCTATTAGACCAATTTGATAATGCAAAGATAGAAAAAATTGATCTCGAATTAAATAGGAGCCCTCCAATAATGGAATTTGAAGGTCAAAAATATAATCCTCAAGTTAAAAACTGCCTTCGTTTATGGCCTCAAGATAATGATACAGAAGGTTTTTTTGTGACGAAGATCTCAAAGAAACGTTGAAAATTTATTAATTTTCATTAGTTTTTTTGTCTGTAAGATAAAAAAACATTAAAATTCTCTGAATTTTATTTGTTTCTTTGTAACGAAAATAAAAAAATCGCCATAATCCACTCCAAAATTAAGACAAACCTTTATAAATTCTAAATTCTAACATTAAATTATGGAAGGAGAAAAGGAAAAAAAGTTAGTTGGCTGGATAAAATACCTAAATACTAGGCAGGATCAAATTAAATCTCAGAATGAAGATTTAGATAAAAGAATATCAAATCTTGAAAAGAAATCTAAAATTTCACCAATAGATACCCTAGATGAACCTGAAGAATCAAAACAAAACAAATTAAAACAATTTGCAACATACATTCTTTCAACTCTACCGTTAATCATATATTATATTATAACTATATATATCAATCAAAAGAATACAATCACAAGCTTTGTATTTGACATACCTTTTATGATTGCTATAACAGTTGTATACATATTTTTACTTCTTTTAATATTTAGTATTGTATACAAAAAATAAAGTGTGTTGGAAATGTCGCCAGGTTTATACGCGTAGCGTACCTTTTTAATTGGCAAATGAGCGAGCCATATTATGTTCGAAACACAAATGATTTATCAATTACGAACCGTACACGGTGCTCCATAACAATCATGTGTTTGATTGGAGCACACGAACGAGACATTTTCAACACAATTTGAAAATGATAAGATTTTTATAAACAAATAAAATACTATATACAATGGAAGAAAACAAACAAAAAGAATTAATAAAACTAGAAGTTCAAAGGCAGAAAGAAGAATTTCAAAGACAAAAAGAAGAACAGAAAAAGAGAGCAGAAGAAAGGCAAACAGAACTTCAAAAGATGAAAAATGAAGCTCTTCAAAAACGTAAAGAACAATTTCAAAAATCTTATGAAAAAAAAGCTGTTGTAATAAACAATAGAAAGGAAAATCTTCATAAATCCTATAAAAAAAAGATGTCTTTCTTTGATAAAACAAAGAATAATGCAGGATCAATTGTTGGCGTTTTAATAATTCTGGTGATAATAGTTCTAGCAGTTTGGCTCATTTTCTTAAGATAGTATATACAAAGTAAATTAAAAGTAATTATTGCACCACAGTCTATTTTGCAAAATTGATATACTTCGTAGAATGAGCGAGATAACCTGAGGTAGGTTTATAAACTTCGAAGAAGTTTACGCTTAATTAATATAGCCGAAGTTGAGGGGCTGTTTTGCCTGACTGTGGTGTCTAATTGCCTTAAATTATACTATTTATTCGAAAATTATTTATACAAGTAAGATCTCTACACTTCTAATTACGATTTAAAAGTACTAACAAAATAAAGAGGATAAAAATGAATTTTTTCACAAGATTGTTAAACAAATTATTTAACAACATATTTAAGAAAAAGAAACAGTTAAAACTAGGTTTATATGGACCTCCAAATGGAGGAAAATCAACCCTGGCAAATAGAATTTCTAAGGATTGGCTTGGTGAAGAGATGAGTTCAGTTTCAAAAGTGCCTCATGAAACCAGGGAAATTCAAATTAAAGAACAGATTACAGTTAAGAATGATAAAGGTCATGAACTTACATTTAACCTTGTTGACACTCCAGGAATAACTACAAAAATCGATTATGAAGATTTTTTAAAATTTAAAATTAAACCAAAGGAAGCTAAACAAAGGGCAAAAGAAGCTACAAAAGGTGTTATTGAATCAATAAAATGGTTAGATGATATGGATACAGTTGTAATTGTACTTGATTCAACTCAAGATCCATATTCACAGGTAAATATTACAATTGTAGGAAATTTAGCTGCACGAGACATTCCTGTTTTAATAGCTGCAAATAAAACTGATTTAAAAAAATCAAGTTTAAAAAAGATTGAATCTGCATTCCCACAATACCCAGTTATAGGAATCTCAGCTAAAATGGGCAAAAACATCAACAATTTTTACAATTCATTATTTGATTTAAATAAATAGAGATTTTGGATATTGTTGCAAATATAAACAAAAAAAATTAAATATCCCACAATATAACTATACCAAAAGAGGTTAAAATGCTAACATTACAATATATACCTTATACAGACATTGAAAATCTTAATTCAGATAATAGAATTAAATTGATTCTTGACTTTGTAAAAAAAGAAAATATTGTATTATTACAAGGCAGATTAAAAAAAGGTGAAGAAACTAAATTAATTGAAAAAACCATGAAATCAATTAATAAAAAATTTAAAGGAATTGAACTTGGCGTAATATATCCAGAGAAGAAAAAAGAAAACTTATTTAAATCAATGAAAAGCAAATTCATAAACTTTGTTTTAGGAGATAGACATGGTATTACAATTGTTGGTCCTGCTACATTAGTTAAGGAAATTAATAAAGATCCGAATAAAATTCAATTATTATTAAATAAGAGGAAAAAGAAATAAAATGCCACACCAATGTGTACGATGCGGAATAATGTATAATGATACTTCTATAGAAATAATAGAAGGTTGTCCTTGTGGTGCAAAATTATTTTTTTACATTAAAAAGAAAGCTCTTGAAAAACAAGAAGAACTACCTCAATTATCAAAAAAAGAAAAAGTTCAAATAGAAAAAGATGTTTTAGATATAATTGGTCAAGAAGAACCTGATAAACCAGTAATATTAGATATTGAATCAATAAAAATAATAAAACCTGGCAAATTTGAACTTGACTTAGTACAATTATTTAATAAAAAACAACCTTTAGTATATAAATTGGAAGATGGTAAATATGTCATTGACATAGCAGAATCATTTTCAAAAGGATTAAAATGATAGAAATAGAAACAAATAATGAAAAACTGAAACAGGTTATTGATAGAGTTAACAATCATGTAAAACTTCAAACATATTGGGTCTGTGCAAATATAATGGCTCTTGATAGAAAGGCAAGGAATGACCATGGTAAAACACATGTAAAAGTTGTTGTAGGATATGGTTTAAAACTCCTTGATTTAATAAGAAAAGCAAATATTAAAACTTCTTTAGAAAAAGATTATATTGAAAATGTCAACATTAAAAATTATGGATTATTACCTGACGATTCTGAAACTGTTGTTTTCTTGGCTTTATGTCTTCATGATTTAGGTATCATAACACATCGTGACCAACATGATAGATTTAGTGTACCAATTTCATTAACAATCATCGATGACCTATTAGAAGGAATTTATACTGAAGAACAAAAAGCAATACTTACATCTGAAATCCTGCATGCAATAGCTTCACATGAAGTAAAAGCAAATGTTCAACCATTAACAATTGAAGCTGGTATTGTAAAGGTAGCAGATTCACTAGATATGAAAGCAGGCAGGGCAAGAATAGTTTATTCAAAAGGTGCAGTTGACTCGCATAAAATATCTACTTTAGCAATTGATAATGTTAAATTAAGCACTTCAGAAGATAAACCGATTGTAATTGATGTAATCATGAACAATCCAGCAGGTATTTTTCAAGTAGATGATAGGTTAAAATTCAAAATTAATGGAACACCAATTAAAAAATATATTAGAGTAAATGTACATGTTAAAAACACAAATGATGTTAAACTAGAAAAATATGAAGTTAACCTTGACAATTTAGATAATGATTAAATAAAAATAGAAAAAGTCACCCGGTTTATACACAAAGTGTACCTTTTTAATAGGTAAGTGAGGGCCGTTTGTCATACCGTACTCGAGTACGGGAAGGTTACAGTCGCACGGAGAAAATTCAAATGGAATTTTCTTGTGTCCAAAAAATCCAAAGGATTTTTCAGGATTTCAAGGTTTTTACCTTTCAGCACGACTGTCCCGAACGAGACATTTTCAAAACATCCTTAAACCTATATATTATTTTATCTATAATATTCTATAGAAAGTAATTAAAAACACTATAAATTCAATTATACTTATGTTTCATGAAATTGCTGCAATGCCATTCAAATCTTATAAAAAGATAGTTGGACTTGGAACAGGTGCAATAGATATAAACATCAATTTAACACCTGAAATTATTGATTTATTAAATAATTCAGATATTACATGGGTCAAAAAAATCCTCAACAATTTTAATACAAGAGTATATTCAGAAGATTTTGATTATTTATGTAATGAATTAAAAAAGATCGTTGATTTAGATGATATTTTATCAGGTGGTTCAACATTAAATTCAAACAAAAATCTGCCTCATGTAGATACACCAAAATCTGTAGAATCAATTTTTTTAGCTTGTTTAGGTAATAATAAACATTCAAAATTCTGTAAAAATGATATGAAAGAACATGGAGTAAAATTTGAAGGATATCAAGTTGAAGGTTCAATGAAAAAGTTGCTTGTCTTTGTTGATCCAGAAAAAGGAGAACGAAGATTTGTTGAAACTACAGGTGTTGCTGGCAAATTTGATATTTCTAAGATTGATTTAAACCAATATAAAAATGCAACTTGGTTTTATTCAACATTATACAGCCTCTACTTAAATGATACAATAAGGCCTTCTTTATTTAAATTTTTTAATTTTGCAAAAGAATATAATATTAATAGATGTATGAATCTTGCTAGTTTAAATGTGATTCAAGAATTATTTAATGAAGATCCACAAATATTATATGATATTTTAGAAAAACAAAATCTTGTTATTGGAGATCATCATGAAGTTATTGGAACAGCAAATAATGGCAAATCAATTGAAGATCTACTTGGAACAAACCCAAAAGATAAAGAAATTTTAAAATTAATAATTAAATCAATGGAAAAATTAGTTGGTAAAAGAAATAACTCTCTTAACTTAGCAATACCAAATCTAGTATGTTCTTGGGGTGATAAAGGTGCAATCTCATATGAAAGAGATTCAATTGTAAAAAGTAAATCAGATATATTTATACCTATTCCTGCATATCCAATAGAAAATATTGCAAATACAACAGGTTGTGGTGATGCATTAGCTTCCACAATATTAATGTACTATCCTGGTAATACTTTAGATTATGCTGTTAATTCAGGAAATAGAAAAGCAAGTATGATAGCAGAATCATGGTTTAACTCTTTATTTCATATAAGAAAAGCTGAAATTGAAAGTATGATAACAGATAAATTAACTTTATTGGGTAATAGACGATTTTATGAAGAAATCTTTGCATCTGAATATAAAAGGTCAAGAAGATTTGGCAATAATTTTGCTTTAGCAATAATTGACATTGACGATTTTAAAAACGTAAATGATACCTATGGTCATAAAGCAGGAGATTTAGTGTTGCATGGTATTGGTAAGATCTTAAAAAATCCAAAAATATTAAGGCAAGGTCTTGACAGCCCAATTAGATGGGGTGGAGAAGAATTTGCAGTATTATTGAGAGAATCAAATTACGAACAAGCTTATATTCCTTTAGAAAGGGTAAGAAAAAAGATTGAAGATACAACTTTTTTTTATCAAGGACAAAAAATTGAAGTAACTGTTAGTATAGGATTTACTAATTATATAGATGGTGCCAGCCAATCGCAAATAGAAAATGCAGCTGATAAAGCTTTATATGATGTAAAACATTCAGGAAAAAATAATGTTAAATATCTATCTCCAGATTGAAGTTAAACCAAAAATTATTTATAACAATCAATGTATTATTAATAAAAAATGCCAAAAGAGTTGAAAGATTTAATCGATATCCAAATGTGGAAGAAAATGCAGGATGCTTTTGCTAGAAGTATTAAGCTTCCAACAGTCACAATAAATAAAGAAGGTAACATTCTTCTTTTATCAAACGATTTTCCTTATTTCTGCCAATTAGTTCAATCTACAGAAGAAGGTAAAAGACAATGTCAGGAATGTAGAAGAAAAAATTATGAAAAGTTAAAAGAAGAAAAAGGTAGAATTCAATTTTTCTATTGTCATGCAGAATTATTATGTGCAATCGTACCAATTTTTATTAATGAACAGCAAGTTGGTGCAGTAATTTGTGAAAGTATTCTTAATACAAAAAAGATTGTGCCAAAATGTAGAATTGCAGCTGAATCAACAGGTATTGAAACAGTTGAACTAATCGACGCAATTAATTTAATGAGAATTCAACCGCGTGAATCTATTGAAATGTACGGCACTTTATTATATATAATGTCAAACACAATCCCAGAACTAGTACATTATAAAAAAGCAAGTCAAGATAAGATAAACGAACTTGAAATATTAAATAAAATCTCTACTATGGTAAGTTCAACTTTAGAACTTGACAAAATGCTGGAAAGAATCATGGATTATATGGTTAGTACTGTAATTGCAAGATCTGCTTCAATCATAATTATTGAAGAAAACCAGCAAAAACGTTTTTCTTTTAAAGAAGATAAAGAATCAGAATTTTATAAAACTTTTGAACAGGCGTTACTAACAGAAATATTAAAGACAGATAAAAGAATTGTAATTCCAAACATTGGTCACGATCCAAGATTTACAGACGAAAATGATGAAGAAGACATTTCTATAATTGCAATCCCGTTAAGAATAAAAAATAAAGTTGCAGGAGTAATTAATTTGTATGGGGCTCCAATAAAAAAATTATCAGATTACAGTCTTGATTTTTTAAATGTAATGACAAATCAAGCAGCTTTAGCAATTCAAAATGCACAACAATATGAACAAATTAAAGAATTAGCAATTACAGATAAATTAACAGGATTATATAATAGAAGACATTTTGAAACTTTGTTTGAAACAGAAGTTGAAAGAAGTAAACGTTATCAACATCCTTTATCAGTTGCCTTGCTTGACATTGACAATTTTGGTCATTATAATAATACACATGGACATCCAAAGGGAGATGTTCTACTTGAAAGTTTTTCTTTAATATTAAAAAATAATACAAGAAAGATCGATATTCTTGGAAGATACGGTGGAGAAGAATTTATTATTGTAATGCCAAATACTAATAAAGACGAATCTTATGTCATTGCAGAACGAATTAGAAAATCAATTGAAGATTTTGAATTTCATGGTAGGGAAAAACAACCTTTAGGAAAAGTAACAGCTTCAATTGGTGTTGTAACAAATTTTGATTATTCTCATTCAAGGGAAGATTTAGTAGAAATTTCTGATGAAGCTTTGTATAAGGCAAAGAATGGCGGTAGGAATAAAGTTGTTCAGACAATTAAGGATGGACCTAAACCTGAAGATATTAAAGACCAGAATTTTGATGAATTTGTTTATGATAAGGAATAATTATTTAACATTTTCATTCATTTATCCCCAAAGATGTTGTTTGATTGTTTGGTGTTAATGCTTTTGTTTTTCTAATCATTTCTTTGGCAAAATCATAATCAATTTTAGTTGAATATTTTAAATTCAACTTAACTAATTCTTTATAATCTAAAATATCATCATTTAATAGGTTTCCAGGATATTCTAGAACAGCTTTTTCATTTTTTAATAAATCGTTAAATAACTTACTTCCTGGTAAAGGAATTGCGTGACTAGACATTATCATAAGATTATGTCCTTTTTCTACCAAACCTTTTGCGAACTCGTACGACTCTCTTGCTGTTTCTTCTGTCTCTCCAGGAAGACCATACATAAAAGGCAGGTGAAGAAATATTCCTTTTTCTGTAAGAACATCAATTCCTTTTTCAATATCTTCTCTTCTATGTTGCTTACCTATGTTTGCTAAGATTTGATCATTAACAGATTCAAGTCCTAAAAAAAGTTCAAAAGTGTTTAATTCTTTCAGAACTTCTGCATAGCGCGGTGTTATATATTCAAAGTTACCATAAAATCTGAATTGAACATCTTTCAAATCATTAGGTCTATGCTCGAGAAATTCTTCTAAAAATTCTAATGTTGGTGAGTCGCCAGTTTCAAAATATTTATTAGATCCAAAATAACAGTAATTACATATGCTATCCCATCCAAATACTTTTATATATATTTCTCTATATTTGCCATCAATAGAACAATGAGCACACCTTCCTTCTAAATCAGCTTTGGAACACCCTCTTGTGAAAGCTATTGGGATTGCTTTTCCTCGGTATTTCTTTGAGATTAATAATTCATTTCTTGGATCTGCAATTTTTTTTAATGACATACTATGTGAAAGTCTTTTTTTTTCTGACAACTTACTATGCAAAAGTCTTATTTTTTCTGATAATATCGACTCTGTTAAATCTTTTATAAAATCTAAATTACAAAATCCATGTATACTGTCATATTCACGTTTATTTTTTACAATTTCACCATCTCTTCTAAAAGCAAGATTTGGAATTTCTTCTTCAGCACACCCATCAACTATCATTTCAAATGTTTTGCTACCATCCCCTACAACAACATAATCTACAAAACTTCTGTTTTTAAGAATTCTTTCATACATAGCTGTTGTGTGAGGTCCACCGATAACTGTTTTTGCTCCTTTTTCTTTTGCAGTTCTCAATATTTCTAAAGCATTTTCATAATTAACATACAAAGAAGTGACACCAACTACATCAGCATTAATCTTCTTTTTTACTTTTTTAATATCACAACCCATTCCATCCAATATTTTAAGATCATGGTCTCTTACCCATTTTAGTCTATTTATTGCTACTAAGAGAAGTTCAGATGGAACAGAAACTAGATCACTATTTATATTACCTGAATCATACCAATTATTTAATGGCGGTCGGAATAGTTGGATTTTCATCTTCACAAATCCACTTTACCAATATATTGCAACCCAATTACAGTATAAACTTGATCAAGCTCATTAATTCCTAAATTCTTCTGTTCAATCCTAACTGCCCATTTATCAGTAATATTAAGTCCAACACCAAATCTTAACATTGTACTATCTGTTTCAACATTTCTAATTCCAAGAATATCAAAATACCAATTATCTTCCTTCCAAAATGTAAATAATTCCATTCTATCTTCTGGTGGAAAATATCTTAAAGTAGTTTTAATATCTTTAATAGTTGTAGTAATGCCACCTTCTATATGTGAAGGACCAGCTGAATTTGTATATTTAACAGCTCCAGTTACTTTCAACCTTTTACCATTATAAATCTCTTTATCTAACCTATTCACAACTAAATTAGAATTACCTTTTTCTAAACATGTATATAATGTAGTTTTCAAAGGCAGATTTAATACAGTTTCATGCCTTAACACTTTATCCATAACAGTTTCTTTTACAATTCCATTTAATGTATTTGCTTCTACAACAGTTGGAACTGTAAAAACTCCTCCAAGAACAATTCCTGTCATGATTTTAGTTATATTTCTCATTTTTTACCACCCTTAATTTTATAGTAGTAACTCTGTGATTTGAATATATAAACATTACCTACCCCGAAAGGGGGAGAAATAGTAATATTTATATATAAAAACCCCTTATCAACCAATATGAATAAGAAAATCCTAGAAGAAATAGGTTTAACTAAATCAGAAATAAATGTTTATCTATCTTTATTGGAATTAGGCAGTTCAAGTACAGGTAAAATTGTTGATAAATCAAAAGTAGCTTCCTCAAAGATCTATGAAATATTAGATAAATTAATGCAAAAAGGCTTGGCAAGTTTCATAATTAAATCAGGAGTAAAATATTTTGAAGCAGCACCTCCAGAAAGAATTATGGATTATATGAAAGAAAAGGAAACTAAGTTCAATGAACAAAAACAAGAATTAAAACAAATTCTTCCTGAATTAGAACTAAAACAAAAGTTAGCAAAATATAAATCAGAAGCAACGATATATAAAGGTATTAAGGGAATGGAAACAGCTTACTTCAATGCTCTTAAATTACTAAAAGCAAATGAGGAAGTGTTAGTGATAGGAGCACCATCTAGATCTAAGGCAATGAATAGATTCTTTATTAAATTCAATAAGGAAAGAGCAAAAAGAAAGATAAAGATGAGAATAATTTACAATGAAGCAGCAAGAGGAGATGAAAGAACACTAAATAATCCTTTAAGTGAAATTAAATATACACCTGAGATTACTCCTGCATCAATTGATATATTCAATGATCGTGTAATAATATCTCCAGAAGCAAAAGAACCTTTATCAATTGTGATTGACAGCAAAGAAGTAGCAGAATCTTTTAGAGTACAATTTGAGAAGTCGTGGAATCAAGATGTAACAATATCCAGAGGTCTTGAAGGGATTCATGGAGCTTTTAACAAAATGCTTGATGAACTAAAACCAGGAGAAGAATATCTTGTTCTTGGAGCTTCATGGCGTGGCAGAGTTAAACAAGTACCAGAATTTTATCTTGATTTCCATTCAAAACGAGTAAAAAAAGGTGTGAAAGTCAAATTTTTATTTGTTTCTGGATCAGAAAAACTTGTTGAAAAATATAAAAAATATTACAAAACCCTATCAGAAGTTAAATTTTTACCTCAAGGAATTTATGAAGGTGTTCAAATCAACTTATACAAAAATAAAGTCTTAATTTTTGTTTGGAGGGATAAAGAACCTATTGTTTTTACAATTGATGATAAAAAAGTTTATCAATTATTAAAAACTTATTATGATACATTATGGAACCAAGACACAATTGTTACAAAAGGTTTTAAAGAATTAGAATCAACTCTTGATAGTTTTATCCAAGATTTGAATGGAAAAACATATGACGTTCTTGGAGCAGCATTTGGCGGCAAAGGTCTTGAAAAAACATATGCAGACTTTTTTGAAGAATTTCATAAAAAAAGAGTAAAATTAGGACTTCCTGCAAGATTATTATTCCAACAAGGAACAATGGAAGTAATAAAGAAACATAGAAAACATATTTTTGAAGAAAATGCAGAATTAAAATTCTTACCTTATAAATCAGAAAATCCAGTTGCAATATTTCCAGGAAAAAATAAAGCTCTATTAGTTATACAAGAAAAAGAACCAATTACAATTACAATAAATAATAAAGCTGTTGCAAAATCATTTAGTAAACATTTTGAATCAATCTGGGATCAAGAGACAAGAGTCGTAAAAGGCCTTGACGCAATACAAGAAATCTTTGAAGAACTTCTTGAAGCAAAAAGCGTTGACTTAATTGGAGCCAGAGGATATTTTGTTGATGCAAAATCAGAATATGTGAAAGAGTGGGAAAAAAGAGCTATAAAAAAAGGATTAAAAGTAAGGAATATTGTAGATAAGGAAACAAAAGGACATCCAATTACAAAATGGCCATTTGCAAAAACAAAATACACAATTGAAAAAGAATTTGCTAAATTAGGAGTGTTTTGGATATATGGAAATAAAGTTATTATAAGCAATTGGACAGAGAAAGAACCAATTGCATTTATTATAGAGAACAAACATCTTTATAATATGTATAAACAACAATTTGAATTACTGTGGAACAACAAATAAATTTAAATATTAAAGTAAAATAAGTATTTAAAAAGGGGTGCTTACATGGGAAAGAGGAAATCCAGATCAAATAAATCTACAAAATCAAATAAAACAGATTCTGACTTTCAAAACAAATATATTGTAATGATAGTTGCAATTGTGGCAATTGCAGGTTTAATTTATATGTTTACAAGTCCGCAGGCAGCTCCATCTGATACAATAACCTTACTTGACGATGAATTATTAACAGATGAAATCCCCACAGGAGAACTTGAAGAAGAAGAACAATTAGATCTAATAGGTCAGGCCACAGGTACAACTGCTTCAAAAAAACTTTGCGGAGTAGCTATTGATGGAATAGTTGATTGGCTTGAAGAAGCCGAATCAGATATAATTAATGGTGTTTCAGTTAAAGTTAATCATATTTTCGAAGTCATATCTGGAACACAACCAAATTATGAAGGATGTGAAATTACAGTTGGCGGAAATAATTTTTTAGCTAATAAGTATGAAAAATATACAATAAGTGTTAATGAAGTAAACCATGAAGTTCAAGTTCTTGGGCTGGGAGAAACCGCTCCAGATTTTTCATGTGTCATTTTAATAGACGGTATAACTAGAAAAATTGATAAGGGTTCAACAAGTAATGGTGTTTCTGTAATAGATGCAATTAGTATTGAAGATGCAACACAAACTGCTGATGTATGTGAAATATATCTTGGTGGTATTATAACTTGGATTACTGAGGGAACACCTAAAGTATTCACTATTGACAGTCAAGATATAGAAATTGAAGTAACAGATGTGGTTAGAGAAAAACCAAACTATGACCGTTTTAAAACTGAAAATGATTATGGATCATTAATGATGGGTGCAGCAAATAAATGGAACATGCATTTTATAACAACAATGCCAAAGTTTTATTTTAATAAAGCTATCATGGTAAGAGGACATATTGCACCTTATTCAAATGATATAAAATATAATTGGAACCTTGGGACACCTAATGCAAATAATCGTTGGAATACTTTATATGTAAAAAATATCGATATGACTGGTGAATTTAAAACATCAAATGAAGAGGGAATTTACATTACTAAAGCAGAACTGTTGGAATTATTATCCAAGTCTTTCGGTGTAATTACACAAACTGAAAGTTGTGCAGCAGCTTGTCGAAACCACGGAGCATCATGTTTAATGGGATATGCACTTATGAGAAATGTTGCTGATTATACTGTCGGAGATACAACATATCGTAGTAATTCTATAACATCCGCTCTAGGTTGTTTTCATAATGCAGATATTTTAGCAGCATCAGAAGGGAATGCATTAAGTTGTGTTTGTGTAAAATAATTTATTTTTTTCTTTTATTTTAATAGAATCACTTCCCACTAATAATCTCAACAACATCTCTATTATTTAGAACATGATCTTTTCCAACAGTTCTCTTTGTCTTAACATCAATCGCCCTGATAAACTTATCACCCAAATCAGAATGAATCTTATATGCAAAATCAAGTGCAGTACTTTTCTCAGGCAATAAAAAACAATCAGGCAATACATTACCATGCTGATCTTCTAATTTACTAACACCGCCAGGAAAGATTGTAATATATTTTAACAATGAGAAAACAGCTTTATCTAAAACTTGCTGTACACCTGTACTTCCAAACTTATCTAATATATTTGCTTTAACAAAAGATAACGCCTGTTTCTGTTTATCACTTAACTTATCTTCAGCTAATATAGAAAAATTACTTTCACCAGGAATATATTTTATCAATTCATGTTTAGCAGCTTCACGCAATGCCAATTCTGATTCAGCAGAACAAGGTACCATCATTAAATCAGGAAACTCTTTTTTCAATTTTTCATAATTATCAGCAGCACCAAGCATATCAATTTTATTGCATGCAATAATCATTGGTTTAGTTTTCTTACGAAGTTCTGTTGCTAATTTTAACATCTCTTCATCAGTCCATTCGGCAGGCTTTTCTTTATTCAATCCTAATTTATTAATTGAATTTTCAATCATATCTTCATCACAACCCATCCCGCTTAATTGTTTAGCTAAAGCCTTCTGAATTTCTTGTTTTTCCTGCATAATCTGTCTAGCAAACTTTTCCCATCCTTTCTTAAGAATACCTAAATACCACATATCAAGTTCAATTTCTAAGAATTTCACATCATTAACAGGATCATAACTTCCAACATCAACAGGTTCACCTTTTTCATTAGTACTTCCAGAAACATCAATTACATGTATTAATACGTCTGCAGGCAGTAAATCATTTAAAAATTGGTTTCCCATACCCAATCCTTCATGAGCTCCAGGAACTAATCCTGCAACATCTATCATATCGACTGGGATAAATCTCCAGTGATTTAAACAAAATCCAGTTCTTGGATTACATTGCTTGCCAAACTCTTTATCAACACATTCTACCTTAACAAAGGCTTTTCCTTCGTTTTTTGAAATAGTTGTAAAAGGATAGCTTGCTATATCAACTTCTGCTAAAGTTGCTGCTTTAAAAAAAGTGGACTTGCCAACTGAAGGTTTTCCTACATTTCCTATAATCATATTTTCACCTTAATCCATACTTATAACTTCCATATTTTACAATTGATTTAATCTTAATTTTATTTTCATTCATAAGTTCTTTGATTAAATATCTTGCCCCTTGTCTTGTCATATTAAATTTTATAGCTAATTGATTAACTGTTAAATCTTTTTTAATTAATGCTTCAAGTATTTTACTTTTATTACCTTTAATATATATTTTTGGTTTATTTATTCTATTAATAAATTCTTCTATTCTTTGTTCTTTATATGATAAATTTACTTCAGGATATTCACTTAAAAGTTTTTTATAATCATTATATAATTTGACTAAACTTTTTGAATTAATATATAAATAATATCTGTTATCTTTTAATTTATTTAATGTTGTAAAATAATTTAAATCTCGGCATATCTTTTGTAATCCATTTATTAATATTTCATTTTTTAATCCAATAACAATCAAAGTTGAATCAACATGCCCTTCATCTAATATAATACCTAATAAAAAAGCTAATTTATATTTCCAATTTTTACGAAATAGCGGTTTTGGAACTTTAGATTGATTTTCAAGATAATCTTCATTCTTTAACAAATAAATGCTTAAGAAAATATTAGTAAATACTGCAGGACAATATACTTGTTTAGCATTCGAATGATAATCTCTTTTATAATTTATTTTACCAAAAAGAGATTCTAATTTATTAATATAAAGAAGTCTAATTTCTTTATTGAATTGAGTATACCCAAAATATGGTTGCCTGCCTTTGATTTTTGTTAAACACCCATCACCAATATGATGCGCAACTAACATATCATATATAGGAGAAATTATAACGGGTAATTTAGGGTTTTCAACATAATTCCAACCTCTTCTTGTTTTATAAGCAATAATATTTTTCTGCATAATTTTCAAATCAATATTTAAAATCTTACATAAATTAAGGATGATTTCTAAATCAATAAAATACTTATATCTTCTTTTCATTCTTGTTTTAAATGTCTGGAAATGTATGGTATATTCTTTAATTAATTTTTTATGAATATTTCTTTTAGTAAGATATTTTTCTTTTATTTTATTATTAATAAAATCTATAAAACTAATGTCTAACTTAATATTATTTGAATTCGCAGAAGAGGGTAATATCTTTACTAAAATCAACAACATGATCAAGTTGATAATCTTCTTTTTCTCCTAATTCCCAAATATTAATTTTTTTATTTGAAGTCATTTTATATTACCCTCTTCTGCGAATTCAAATAATATTAAGTAATTGGGATTTATATATCTGACGTAGAAATGTCCAGTGTCCAGTGGTTTATAGACGAGAAAATATATATTTATTAGAAATCTATATATTAAATCATTTATTAACTTTTTGTAATTCCTTTATAACTTCTTTATTTTTGCAACAAAAAAACCTTGTGTACCCATCTTCCAAGGCCAAAACCTTCTACATTTAACAACAGAATCATCCAACTTCTTACCAAACACTTCAACCAATCCAGAATCGCCAACATCAAGACCAGTATCAATTAACTCAACACCAAACTTTAATGCATAATCAACAACTTCTTCATTTTCTTCAGGTTCTAAACTACATGTACTATAAACTAAAATACCATTTTTCTTTAAAACATTAATTCCAGCTTCAATCATTTTCTTCTGCAATTTAGCTCTAGACTTAATATCTTCAATATTTCTTTTAGCGAACCAATTTTTCTCACTTAAAAAATTTCCAGAACAAGGTGCATCTAATAAAACTTTATCAAACTTATAACCTAAATCTTCAATATACCTGGCATCTTTCTTATAAACAATTACATTTCCACAACCTAACCGTTCAATATTATTTTGCAGAGCTTCTAACCTTCTATCATCTCTGTCAACAGCAACAACTACACCATGATTTTTCATTAAACTTGAAATCTGAGTTGTCTTACCACCAGGTGCAGCAGCCATATCAAGAACAGTGTCAATTGGTTTGGGATTCAAAACACCAACAGGTATTTGTGCAACTGCATCTTGAATGTAAAAATAACCTTGTAAATATTCATTTGTAGAAGCTAAAGAAAATTTTGATATAGAATAATAACCATTACCCAACCATTTAATCTTTTCCAATTTTACTTTCTTAATCAGCCTTTCAACTAATTCTTCATCACTAATCTTAAGAGCATTAACTCTAATACTTTGCTTTACTTTAATATTAAAATCAGGGTCTTCGCCCAATTCTTTATACCTTTTTAAAAATATTTCTTTACTCATCAACAACCTCTATATTAGCATTCAAACTTTTCATCAATCCAACATAACCAGGAAAAGTTACATTAACAGCTTCACCAGTACTAATTATAGTTTCACCTGTAGCAATTAATCCTGCTAAACTTAAAGCCATAACAACTCTATGATCATGATGTCCTTCTACATTACATCCAACTAACTTACTTTCTGAAATCTCTAATCCATCTTCCATTTCAACGATTTCAGCTCCCATCTTTTTCAATTCTTCATACATAACTTTAATTCTATCTGTTTCCTTTATACGAGCATGAGCAACATTTTTAATAATTGTTTTACCTTTTGCAAAACATCCTAATATTGAAACCGCGGGTAATGCATCAGGAGTTTTATTCAAAAACAACTCACATCCTTCCAAATCCTTTCCAACAACCCTAATACCATCATCTTCAATTCTAATATCAGCACCCATCTTCTTTAAATAATCAATTATTTGTTTATCACCTTGTGAATCATTGATATCAAGTCCTTTAACTAAAACATTTGATTTAGTTATAGCAGCAGCAACTAATGGAAATGCAGCACTTGACCAATCTGACGGAATTACTTTTTCAAAAGCCTTATATTTTTGCCCGCCAATAATTTTAATATTAATAAAATCATTATTTTCATATTTAATTCCTCTTTCATCCAACCATTTCAATGTCATTGCAATGTAAGGTTCTTCACAAATTTCATCAACAACAATTTCAGTATCATTTTCAATTAATGGACATGTTATTAACAAACTTGAAACATACTGCGAACTTTTACATTCAACATTTGTCCTGCCGCCTTTTAACGGCCCTTCAATCTCAATAGGTGGACATCCATTATCATTAATTGATTTTGCACTCGCTCCCAAATTATTAATCGCATCAAGTAATGGTTGAACAGGTCTTTTACGAATAGATGAATCACCATCAATAACAATTTTAAAATCACCAAGTGCACAAACAGAAGTTAATAAATTAGTTGTAGTACCACTGTTCATAACATCAATATCTTCAGAAGGTTGTTTTGGTTTTCCATTAAACCCTTCAACCTTCCATTCTCCTTCATTCAACTCAATTTTAGCTCCCAACTTCACACAACCATTTACAGCAGCTTTAGTATCAGCAGAATCAAGAGGATTTTTTAAAATAGAAATACCATCAGCAAGAGAAGCAAATACAACTGCTCTAATTGTGTGTGATTTTGAAGCAGGAACAATAACATCTCCCATTAATTCATCCGTATTCTTAACCACCAACTTCATTTTAAATCAACAACAATTGTTTTATCTTTAACATTTAATCCCAATTGTTTGTCTTCTTTTGGTGAAATCTCTTCTCTCCATTGT
>JBHPGL010000007.1:0-31361 GCA_042570655.1 Nanobdellota archaeon
TAATCCACCCACTTTTTTAAAATTTAATTAAATTTTAAAAAAGTGGGTGGATTAATGATTAAAAGAGGTAATAAAGCACAGGTTACTATATTCGTAATTCTAGCAATAATCATAATTTTAAGTATAGTTCTCGCAATCCAAATGTTTAATATTTCTAAACCTGATGAAAATATTGTTGGAGATCTTGACATAACAGGAATTTATAACGAAATTGAAAATTGTATGAAAAGGAGTGCGATTGAAGGAATAAAACTTATTGGGCAGAATGGAGGATATATTAGTTTGGATAATCAATATAATATTGAAAATGGTTTAGTAAGTGAATTTTTTGTTCCAGGAGTAGACGATACCAGCGGAGATTATATTGAATTTACAGATACAATTAAAATTCCATATTGGTTTTATTTGAAAAGTTCTAACAGATGTTCAGGTGATTGTTTTTTTGAATCAAAAAAACCTGAACTTGAAATTGGCGAGAATTCTATTAGAAGACAATTGGAAAAGTATATTGAAATTAATTCACAACCTTGCATTACAGATATATTAACAAGTTTTAAAAGATTAGGTTATGATTCAAAATTGTTAAAAGGATTAAAACAAAACGTTGTATTTACAGATAAGTTAATCCTTTTAAATAATAGTTTATCCCTTGAGTTTATTAAAGATAAAAAGTCTGCAAAAGTAACTGAATTTGGATTTAAAATACCATTACCATTTAAAGAAATGTATAAAGTTGCAGAAGAAATTCAAAGAGTTGAAATGAACTATTCTTTCTTAGAAAATCATGCTATGGAAGTGATTACAGGACATTCTGGTATGGAAGACGGACAACTGCCACCATTAGTTGAAACAGGGTTTGAATTTGGAGCAGGTGAATATTGGTTAGTTAAAGATATTGAGATGCAGACGAAAAATTTATTAAATTCTTATGTGCCTTACATTGGAACCAAGCCAAAAGTTGTTTTTAACAGGCAAAGTTTAGCTGAATTTTGGGATTATCCTATAGGTGAAGTTACTGATAAAGATGTTAAGAGAGCAAATTCGTTATATAGTATGGTAATTGGAGATCAATATGCTTCATTAATGGGAATGGAAGGTGTTGATGATAAGGGTTTAGAAATTGATTTTGAATATTTACCATTTTGGGATATGTATTTTGATTTGAATTGTAACGGTGCTTTATGCGGACCTGAATCTTATAATAATGCGTTTAAATTTATTTTTTCAATTCAAAGATATAAGTTTGATTATGATTTATCTTATCCTGTTATGGCTGAAATTAGACAGGAAAGTGATTGCTGCGCAAATGAAGGTGAAGATTATGTTCTTAAATTTGGATTGGAGAGTAATGTTAGAGATAATAAACCATTAACAAAATATTTTATTGAAAATAATATTGATCATCGTGAACCTGCAATGTCATTTTGCGGTGAAATGCATAAAACCAGCGGTGATATTACATTTGATGTAACAGATGTATTAACAGGAAAAGGTGTAAAAGATACCTTAATTACGTTTAGATCTGTTGATCAGGAATGTTATGTTGGTAAAACTGGTTCGGATGGAAAATTAGTTACAAAATCTGTTACTGGTATTGGATCGTTTTATTTTACTAAACTTGATTATGGTTTTAATAAAGTTGGATTTAATGTTCAACCTAATGAAACTGGATTTGTAGATGTTGAACTTCAACCTGTAAGAATTAAGAAAGCAACAATTAGAAAAAATAAAATGTTTGGTACATTAACAGAACATGAACAAAGAGTTCCTTTAAGGGATAGTGAAGAACTTATTCTAATTATTCAAAAAGTTAAAGAAAACAATTTTGAAGAAGAATTTATTAAAATTTTAATATTTAATGATTCTGTTTTTGATTTTGGACGTGAAGATTTAGAAATTGAATTATTACCTGGCTCGTATGATGTTACTATTCAAGTAATTGCTTACAATAAATTAACAATAACAGAACCTCAAGAAGTTTGTTATAAAGAATGGCCGTGGGAAAAGAAAAAATGTGAACCAATTTTAAAAGATGATCCTTTAATATTGGATGATTATCCTTCTGGCGGGGCATATTTAAATGAATTTACAGGAGGTTATTGGGAATTGTCTCAAGATGAACTTGATAATTCTGATACTGTTATATTTAATTTTATTTCGTCTGATTTATATTATCTTGATAGAGATCTTCACGTAGATGATTTAGCAGATGCAATGAATTTTGAAGAATTGTCAAAAGAAAAGAGGTATTTAGTTGAACCTGTATTAACTTAAAATGTATAAAAAAATAATTATCGGATTTGCAATGATTTTATTAATTTTAAATATTGTTAATGCTGCCAGTTTTATTCAAATTGAAAGTATGGAAGGGGTTGATAATGGAATTGAAAGAGTTGTTGCAAATGATGAAAATATTATGATTACAGTTGTTGTTAACCTTGATAATGCGCCTGATGGGTGGACAAATGATGATTATGCAGATAATATTTATTTAAAAGCTCCTCATACTACTGAAAGAAGTTTTCTTGAAGATGGAGGATCTTGTACAGATCATGAAGATGGCGGGGATAAAAAGAGATGTACATATGAAGATGTGACTTTTACAGATGGTTGGGGAGAATATGCTGTAAATGGTAAGATTATTTATGATTATATTTATATTACTGATGGAGAAGATATTTTTGAAAAAAAAGAATCTTCTGATCTTGATCAATTAACTGTTTATGTAGATGAAGAATCGCCAGTGTTTGATGTTAATTATTTTGAAATTGATGAAATTAATACAGAAACATTTGACATGAAATTTAGAGTTTCTGATTATGGTAATGTTGATGAAAGTTGTGCAGGATTTTCTTTAGTTAGAGTATTTGTTGAAGGTAGACCTGATATATTTTTAAATACATCATTAAAAGCAAGAGATTATTGTAAAAATGATTATTTTATTATTGATGATGAATTTGATATTGATAGTTTAATTGCATCAGGACAAACTAAAGTTGTTTCAATTTGTTATCAGTTAATTGATCAACTTGGCAACGAAGCTGAAGATTGTTTTCATGATGTTTTTGTTGATAGGGAAAGTCCTGATTACATAGGGCTTAATGTAACTCAAAATGGAGATGATGTTATTAATTATTTAAGTGCAGGATTAAGTGAAGTTAATATTAATGCTTATTTTGAAGATAATTCTTCAATTGTAGCTGTTTTAATTGGAGCAAATGAATTACATGCATCTAACTCGAATAATATTCCTGTATCTTGTTCAGATAATCTAGGATATGAGAATATTAAATGTACATGGACAGGTATAAAAATCGAAATTTCTGCTGATTTAAATCAAAATATTCAGATTAATGTAACTGATTCTGAAGGTAATAATGAATTAATAAATGAAAATTTAAATTTACCAATTGATGCGTCTGCTCCTACAATAACTTATTTTGGTTCAAAATATAAAAAAGGTGATGAATTTACATTATTTAATTCTGAAGATAATGATGATAAAAAACATCAATTGAAAATGGTTGTTCAAGATCAAGGTATTGGTATTTCTAATCCTGAAAATGTTAAGATTGGATTTAGCAGCAGTGATATTGATGATTATCCTTTAAGTTGTACAAGTGGAAACCCTGTTGTATGTCCTGCTAAAGATTGTAATCAATCTAGTAGTAATACTTATGTTTGCATTTGGGAAGATTTTAATTTTGAAACTGTTGATGATAATCATGTTATAGTTACAATTGAAAGTGTCCAAGACGATTTAGGTAATTTTATTGAAGATTATGAATATAATAATTTGATTTATTTTGATCAAGAAGTTCCTGAAATGGGTTATATCTATTATTTTGAACCTTTTTCAAATGTTAGGTATATTGCAAAAGATAATCAAATTGGTTTTAACATTGAAGTTTCTGATGATGTTGGTATCAGTTCATATACTGAAGAATGGCCTTATTCTTATATAGATGCAAGTAGTCTAGGTATAGAAAATATTATTCAGTTGCAATGTACAAATGATACTTGTGTAGGTGAAAGTACTGCTCCAATAACTTTAGAAGGAAATTATGATGTTGATATTTATATAGCTGATTATACTAATAAGACAGCTCATAATGGAAGTTATGAAGTAAATGTGTTGCGTGATGTTGGTGAAGATGAAGATCCTGGATGGTATATTGATTCAAGTGATGATTATTTAACTACTTATCCTATCGATAGGCAAACTTCTAAAAATGATAATAAAAATGTTTATTTTGATGTTCCGTTAAAAGAAAGGCATCCGCAAGATTTAACTACTTTAGATGTATCTTTGGAACCTGGTTGTGTAACTGGGAATTCTACTGAATTTATATCTAATGATGGTTATGTTGTTTATAGTCGGGGAAGTCGTACCCCTAAAGTTGTTTTTGTTATGAAAGAAAGTGAGTTTCAAGTTAATAATATTAGTTTAAATTGCGGGTTAAGGATTGTTTCCAGATCTGATACAAAATTGTTTGATCCGTATCATGTTAATGTTAGTTTTAAAATTGAATTCCATGATATGCCTGCAGGTGAATTATCGTTAAATATTAAGGAAGCGATTGATAAGGAAAAAGAGAAAAGGTTAGAATCTAAATTAGCTGAGATCTTGGAATGGATGAGGAAATGGGATGATATTTGTCAGATTGAAGGTAAGTTGAATAAAATTCAAGGTACATTGAATAATGTTCATAGTGCAGTAGCAGCTATATCAGTTTTATTTAAAGCTAGTGATAAGATTGTTGAAGCTTCTAAAAAAATGTGTGAAGGGGATAATAGTTATTCAAAAACTGTAAATAATGTTGCAAAACATGTTCATGGATTTTGTTCATTAAGATATTGTTCTTTTGCAGGTGAAGATGCAGATCAAATTACTCAAATGGA
This sequence comes from Nanobdellota archaeon, assembly GCA_042570655.1. Classification (GTDB taxonomy): domain Archaea; phylum Nanobdellota; class Nanobdellia; order Woesearchaeales; family JBHPGL01; genus JBHPGL01. The sequence continues at coordinate 4,903 of JBHPGL010000007.1, forward strand.
TAATGTTCCAGAGTGGGCAGCAGGTGTACATGAACAAACAGCTTTAAATCCTGAAGGCGCTAACAATTTAAATAATGCGCTTAAAAATATTCCAGGAATAGGAGAACTTGGACCAGATAGTTTAGTTTATAACGTGGCAACATTATGTGTTCCTGGTATTTTGTCAAAGTTAAATGATTATTTTAGTATTAGATGTAAATATGTTTATTGTTTAGAAACAAAGGTTGCAAATGGTTGGCCTAGACAGATTTGCGAGAATGATAAGGCTTTTGACGAATGCGCTTTTGTTTTCGATGAATTATTTAATTTTGTACCTTACGGAAATTTAATTGAGGAAAAAGTTAATACTTATAAAACTGTATTGGCTCAACCTGAACTTGCAGCTTTAATTGGTGGAGCAGGATTAATTGCTTGTGGTGGTAAATTAAACGCAGAATGTAAAGGTAAAATTGATAATATAATTAATAAATGTCCAATTGATTGCGGTAAACTGGGTAGTTTAAGTGATGCAGATTTGGGAAAGGCAAGTTCAGTATGTATCAGATTAACTGCAATTAATAATATTGCTAATTTAGTTAATGATTATAAAGGTTATAAAGGAATGGATACTGGCAGTTTTTTTGATGTTGAAGAAGATCAAGGTAATTATTGTAATTTAATATCGAGTGATGAAGATGAATAAACAAATAACAAGTTATATCAAACAAATGATGCAGCAAGGGTATGACGCTGCAACAATTAAACAAGCTTTAATTACTCAGGGATATACAAAGAGCGAGATAGATGAAGCTTTTAACACTGCATTAGGGTATGGTAAACCTGGAAAAGCAGAACCAGTAGCATTAAACATTAACAGTAAGATGTTAATGGTTGTTGCAGGAATTGTTATTTTAATTTTATCAGTCATAATTATCATGAATTTAACAGGTGGTAGTGAGGATGATTTTGATTCAGACGTAATTGGATCTGGTTTTACAGGATTAATCACAGATGATGATTTAGATGACGATACTACTTTAGATTATAGTCTTACAAATGATCCTGTATTAGGGTTTAAAGAGATGGTATTAGCCAGTTATATTGATGATGAATATAATTATGTTAGAAGAGAGAGTAATCAGTTTAGTATTGGTGAAGATGTTTACATTTATTTTTCAATCGAGAATTTTGGGCAGGATGATGTTGTTAACGGATATCATATTGAATTAATTGAAGGTATTGAAACTAAAAAAGATGGAATTGTTATAAGTGATTTGTCTGCAAGTGAATTGTTAAAAGTTAGCAGAGTTTTGCCAACTAAAAAGGAAAAGTTTGAATTTAGAAACAGGATTAAAGCTGAATATTTGGAAATGGGTGATTATGAAATAAATGTTATTATTCGTGATAAAATTTTAGATCGAAAGATTGAAAGAAAAGTTCAATTTAGTGTTACAGGTGATGTTGTTGATATTCCTCTTGAGATATCTGATTTTAAGTTTTGTGATGTTGTTGATGAAGATTTTGTATGTCTTGAGAGTTCAGATGCAGTATTTGATCGTGGAAGTGATGTTTGGGTATTGATGGAGATTAGAGGGTTGGATCAGATTGATGGAATTGTAAGCGTTAAACAGAGTGTTGATGGATTGGATTCGAGTGGTGAGCAGATTCTTCCATTTTCAGGTGTTATTTTTGATGAAGATAATTTTGATTTGGAAGGGAATAATTTTTTATTATTAAAAAATATGTTAGATTCCAGTAAAGTTAGTTCTGGTATTTATCATTTATTATATGTTGTTAAGGATAAGCGGACTAATAATCGTGTGAGTAAGGAGGTAACTTTTGATATAAGATGAAGAAGTTTATTTTGATTGGACTTGTATTGTTGGTTTTGGTTAGTTGTGTTTATGGAAATCCCTACCAAGATTGTTCTGGAGGAGAAACATGTAATGATTACGTTGGAAAACAATGTTGTAATGACGGGAATGTATATGATTGTAAAGAATCTAACCCAATTTGGATTGTAACAAATGAAAAATGTTGTACCCATCCAATATATTGTGCAACTAATCAGGATTGTGATGATGATACGGGTAAATGTGTTTCTAAGGGAACAAGTAGTAACTCGGTTTTACCTGATTTTCTTAATGATCCTTCATCTAATACTTGTTCTTCTGACAATGAATGTGTTAATAAATTTGCTAGTCAATCTCACGCTATCCATTATAAATGTATTGATTCTGTTTGTAAAGATTGTTATTCAGAGACATCATGTCCTTGCGGACTTGAAACAAATGTATATTATAATCTTGATTTATGTTGTAATGCAGGTGATTGCGATTCAGGAGAACAATGTAAATCTAATAAATGTGTGGCTTCTGATGTAAGTGCTGGTAATTCTGTTGCTGATAATAGTAAACTTGAAAATGGAATTGATTCAGATTCAGAGGAAAGAGTAACATGTGGGCTTAATCAGAATTGTGTTGTTTCCAAAGATAATCCAGGTTCATGTTTAGGAGATTGTCATTGTAAAAAAAATTATGAATGTAAGGTGGCTCCTAAAGCTAATGGCGTTTGTGATTGTGTTGAGGATGAAAATAAAATAAAAGAAGAACAACGAGTTAATCGATTATGTGATAAAAGAAAGATAATTTGTGATGGTAAAGGTTTGGAAACAATTTTGGTTGATACATTTTGTGAATGTAGTGAGGATGGCGAAACGCCGGTTGATAAAGATAAAAGTCCTGATGAAAGGGCTGAAGAAGTTTCCTCTTTTGCATTATTAGAAGATAATCAAAGAGTACCAAGTGAATTTTGTTCTCCTAATTTCAATGAGGGTGTTCATGATGTTACAACAAGTTGTTCTTTAAATGATGATGGTACAATTGATGTGCAAAAAGAAGGTCTAGAAGATCTTACTATAAAATGTAAATATAATAAAGATGGAGTTGCAATATCTTGTTGGGAATGTGAACCTTTAGATTATGAATGTTCAGATCAAAATGCAATAACAACGTGGAATATTAAACCAGATGGAACAAAAGAACCAGGAACATCAAGAAATAATAATTATACATCCTCTCCAAGTAGATATGATGGATTATGTCAATTGACAGATAATTCAGGATTACCTGTTTGTTTGACTTCATATAATGATAATGGTGATTGTGATATAAATCATTATACAGATGAAATAGATGATAATACAGACGCAAATGATATTGCTACATGCCAAACAGATAATGGATGGAATCTTGATGATGATGCAATTGAAGATATAGCAGAAAATATAGATTGTCCTCCTAAATTAGATGACGATCCAGATAGTACTAGTCAAGTATGTAATGATTATAGAGCAAAAGAAGCATCTAAAACAGCTGAGAGACTCGCATTACAAAATATGAGAGCAGAAGAAAGAAGAGAATTTAATTATTTAACTAATTTCGGAGGATTAATTGATTTTGAAAATTGGGCAGGCATAGTTAACGATTTAGTATCATTCTCAAATGTAATAGGCATGTCAGATAAAATGAGAGAAAATGTTGAAGATTTTAACAGCATGCTAATGGACAAATTCGGTGCAACTAGTTTTAAAGCATACTGGAAAAATAAAATATGCGGTGATGATTTAGATTTCTCAACAGCTGATGCAGGTACAGGATATACACCCGTTGAAGGTAGACAAGGTGGTCTTGATGCAGGCGCTTTCATTAGATTAGAACGGCAAGAAAGAGAATATTATCCTTTAGATTGTTATCATGATGATAATTGTTCAATTTATTTTGATAAATGTAAAGTTGCAGGAACAGATATCTATTTCGGAGATGATGAAGCAAGTACAAACCCAGGTAATTTAGTGTGCAAACCTATTGTAGGATCAGGTTTATCGCACGGAGTTTGTTTTACAAGAGATGATAGAATTGTTTCAGCTAACCAATTTTATTATAAATTAGAATATGATGTTAATTCAAATTTAAATACTAGTTTTAATGTTTATTTAACTCATACTGGCGGAACTTCAACTGAATTAAACATTGAAAATCCTCAACCATTATGGGATAAAAATGTTGAAGTGATTGATGGAAAATGTCCTGCAGGATTTTGTAGTACTGGTTCAAGTGCAATATATAGAATTACACCTTTTAAATATACATATGCATGCATAGAATTTGAACATCATATTTTTGCTAGAGGACGAGCAACGACTTCTAATTCAGCTTGTCATAATGTTGTTGATGTGGAAGGACCTGAAGATTATTCTGATGAAACAAGAGAAGATGATGAAGGTACAGATGAAGATGATGACGATGATGAAGAAACAGAACCGCCAAACCAAAATGATATGTAATTAAACATTTAATATTAATTTTTCATCTTTTAAATTAATCTTAGCTTGATTTTCATATTTATTTCTAAAATATTCAGTATTATAAATCGGTCCGTCAAACTCTTTTGACATAAAAGAATGTCTACCTAAAGTAAATTCATTAGTTCCATACATTTGATATTCGTTTCTTACATTAAACAAATATTTTAAGTATTTTAATTTTGGTTTTCCAAGAACAGCTAAGTCCATGTCAACAAAATATTTTTGATCATCATTTAATTCATTTACAAAACCATATTCTGTAGCTAAAACTAAATCTTTTACATTATTAGCAAAATCATCTTCAATAGACAGTTCTTTACATACTTCAACTGCAATATCAGCGCTTCTTTGTTCATTACTCTTACCATTATTCCCAACCTCATAAACGCAGTCATGGCTCCAAATTGCGTATTCAACTGCATCTGGATTATTTAATTTATCTTTAACTTGTTTAAATTCCAATAACATATCCATAACATGATTAATATTATGATAAAATCTGTTTGGATCTGAATAAGGTTGAACAATCTTATCATAAAAAGTTAAATAATTACCTTTTGCACCGATTCTTTCCAACAAACGAAGCCATTTACAATGATTAATTTCCATTTATGTACCTCTCCATTTTTGTATGTAAATTAAATACTGGAAAAATTCTTTTATTTAAAATTAAAGATGATTCATTTTTTTCTGTATTTACATTATATAATGTTCCATATTTATCATTTTGTATCTTAAACATAATTTTAGACTTTTTTTTACCTAAAGGGTATTGTGCATCTGAATTTTGAAATCTAACGTCATCATTTTTCTTATCTCTATTATTTATTCTTTGTTGTCTTACATGTTCACTACATTGTGCTAATATAACATTATTGTTTACATAATCCATTAGTTCATTTTCAACTAAATATGCAACATCAACTAAAACAATGCCTTTATGATTATAAACTTCCTGTTGTAATGTTTTTAATGTAGGTTTCTCTAAGATATTTAACAAACTTGATCTATTAACTCTATCAAAAACAAGTTCTCTCATTTTAAATTTATCAACAACGTCATTTTGATAATATTTACTGCCAAAATTTTTTTCTATTTCAGTTCTAACATAATCATAATAAGGAGAGTCAGGAACATAAAATGAATGAACTATTTTGTCAACATCTATATGTGTAATTAAATTATCATTTGAAGCCAAATAATTGCATAAAGTAGTTTTGCCTGAACCCATATTACCTGTTACTCCAATTAAAGTTGTATCATGTACCTTTTCTTCTAAAGCTTGTTTTATTACGGGAGGAACATAGTCATTTACAAATTTCTTATCTCTTATTGATTCTCTAACTAAAGTCGAGCTAACATTTACTAGATCATTTTCTGCAGGCAACACAATTGTATTAAGATCTTTACCAAAATCTTTTTTATACATTTGTTTATTAAAATTTGATAAATTTTTTTCAAATTCAAAATCTTTACCGTTCCTGCCGCTTCTAACTAAAATTGGATCAGGGTGTTTGTTTGCATATTTATATAGAAATCCATCAAAACCTTCAACTGTAACATTTTTCAATCTTAATGATTCAATGGCTGACCTTGCTAATACTACTCTTTCATCCTGATTAAACATATATTTTTTTCCTTCATTATTACCAACAGCTATAATTAATTCAGTGTCTCCAAAACATTTTAAATTTTTAATATGTTTTATTGTATTAAGATGTCCATAATGTATTGGGTCTGCCGATAGTGCGTATATTGGAGTTATCATTTTAAATATAGATAGACAAAAGTAGATTATAAAAGATTCTACTGGATTTTTATACAAAAAGGCAAAATTTATATATTAATTCCACTTTATTGATTTTAATAATGGAAAAAATCGATAAATTGGATAAAAAAATCATTTGTGAACTTGATATTAACTGTCGACAGTCTCATGCTATGATAGGTAAGAAAGTTGGGGCGAGCAGGGCTGTTGTAAGTTATAGGATCTTGAATTTAGAGAAAAAAGGAATTATAAGCCAATATATTACTTCTGTTAATCTTGGAAAATTGGGATTTAGTACTTATAAAATTTATTTTAAACTTCATAATCTTAATCAAGAAGATGAAAAAAAATTGTTTGAATTTTTTAAAGAGAGAACTGAAGTTATTCATTGTTTAAGAACTCAAGGAAGTTATGATGCTTCTGTTAGTGTTGCAGTTAAATCTTTAAAACAGCTTGATAAATTATTGTGTGCCATAAAAAATGGGTTTAGTACTATTATATTTGATTATAATTTAAGTTTAATTGTTGGAACAAGTATATTTAAACTTGATAAGGTTTTATTAGAAAGGAAGTTATCTGTTCCTAAAGAGCCTAAAGTTGAAAAGTTTTCAACAAAAGTTTCAGAGATTATTGTTGATGATATTGATAAAAAGATTTTAAGAATTATTTCTAAAAGAGCTGACATGCCTATTGTTGAAATTGCTAAGAAATCTAAGTTGTCAGTTGATGTAATTAAATATAGACTTAAAAAGATGTTACATGATGGAATTGTATCTAGTTTTAGAGTTTTATTAAATCCTAACAAAGTAGGGTTTTATCATTATGTTATAATGTTAAAGACGAGAAGATCAACTAAAGAGGATCATCAGAAGTTAAAAGAGTGGTGTAACATGCATAATTATGTTTTATATATTTCTAAAAGAATTGGTAATTGGGATTATGAAATTAATGTTGCACTCAAAGATATTGATCATCTTAATAATTTTTTAAAAGATCTTCGTAACAGTTTTTCTGAAGTTATTGATTCATATGAAACTATTATTAATTCTGAAGCTATTAAGTTAAATTATTTTCCTTGATAATATAACATGATTTTATGTAACAAACATATATAACAAGTATATACAATAAGAATATACACATAATTATATTTGATTTAACCTTCTATTTCTTGATTGGTAAAATTTATCTCCTATATCTTTTTCTATACTACGTAAAAATAAATAGAGTTTAGCAGAAAGTATGTCGATTTTTTTATTCATCCTTTCATATTCAAATATTGTGATATAATCTAATTTATTTGATAAATTAATTAGTTCTTTTAATTCTTTAGAAGAACCGTAAGCATATTCAAAAAAGTTTGAAAGGAGTTTTGTAGATTTTCGTGCACAGCCTTCAACTATATTTAACACAATCGATGTTGCTGCACGACGCATTTGTGAAATAAAATTTGTTTTTTCGTTATCTGGGTATTTTTTTGTGAGGTAGTATATATCTAGAAGTATTTCTTCACTTAATTTATACACAAATAAGTTTTTATGTCGTCTTCCCATAATTTTAATATAGCTCACGCTAACTTAAATATTTATTCATTATAGTCTATATAGGCCTATATATCTATATAGTTTTTATTTATAAGATCAATTTCTAAATTTTTACATAGCTCACGCTATTATTAATAATTATGTTTTATAGCATTAATTTTTTGAATATAGCTAAAGCTATATTATAAATTTGTATAGAACTTGAAATAAAAAAAAAAGAAATCAAGCATAAGTAAAAAAGATTGAAACGATTGGTGACCACATGCTTAATGCCTCGTTGCCTTGGCACTTATACATTGGTTCCATCAAACTCATCTTCTATGAGAGTTTCAAGATGTCTCTTTTCAAGGCGGGTTTCATGCTTAGATGCTTTCAGCATTTATCCCTTAAAGCGTAGCTGCCCAACATACCTTATCAGATAATTGGTAGACCAGTGGCTTCGAACTTTCGTTCCTCTCGTACTAAAAAGTCCTTCCCTTCAGACATCCAACATTCCTAGTAGATATTAAACAAACTGCCTCACAGCGTTCTGAACCCAGCTCACGAACCCTTTTAATTGGTGAACACCCACACCCTTGGACGCATACATTGATAACCACATAAAGCAGTAATCAGTTCTGCACGTCCAGGATAGGATGAGCCGACATCGATGTAGCAAGCCGCGCCGTCGATCTGCCCAATCAATTCAAAACATTAAGTTATGGATTGATATGTGAGCTCTCGGGCGCGACAACTCTGTTATCCCCGGGATAGCTTTTCAGTCATTTCTAACCCTCATCAAGAAGGTATAGAAGTTCGCTAGACCTGACTTTCGTCTTTGAATTTCTTTCTGTTCGAAATCCAATCAGGCTGGCTTTTGCTCTTGCACTCTACTCCGGATTTCTGACCCGGATGAGCCAACCTTTGGGCCCTATTGATACATTTTCAACAGGATGCCACCCCAGCTAAACTGTCCACCTATTGATGTCCTAATTGCTTAGTAAGTGATGCAAATTCGGAAGGATGGTGTTACATTGTTGCCTATTCATAACCTAGCGATTATGACCTAACAGCTCCCATCTACACTGTACAACCAAATTCACACCACAACAACAGGATACAGTAAAGTTCCACGGGGTCTTCACTTCCCACTAGGAATCCCTGGCCTTTGCACCAGGAAAGAGTGTTCAGAGGTTTCCAACTAGGGACAGCGATGATCTCGTTACGCCATTCATGCAGGCCGTCATTCAAACGGCAAGGCATTTCGCTACCTTAAGAGAGTTATAGTTACCCCCGCCGTTTACCTGTCCTTAGGCCCCTTGAAAAAGGCTTTTAGATACAGGCACTGGGCAGACGTCACCTTCTGTACGCACCCTTGCGGGCTAGCAGGAGGTTAAGTTTTTGTTAAACAGTCGGACCATCTTTGTTATTGCACCCTGCATTCACATTCATACAAACACAAACGCAGGGACTCCTTATACCGAAGACACGGAGCTAATTTGCCGAATTCCCTTAATTGGATTACACCTTCACACCTTAGGTTACTCACCTAGGGGCACCTGTGCTGGTTCTGGGTACGATTATTAATGATCTATTCTTATTCCAGTTTCACGGATTATAGGCCTTGACTAAATACCTCATTAGAGATACTATTCCAAGATTTTTTCAGATTCTCATTACAACAATTCTCCTCTGAAATATTCTTGTTAACATGAAAGACAATTCATGTTAGTCTATCCTATAATGTTAGAAATAAGACTTGCGTCGCCGCACATACAAAAATAGTACAGGAATTTTAACCTGTTTCCCTTTCCCAAATTTCAACTTATGAATTTGGTTAGGATCGACTTACCCTTAACTGATCTACATTGTTAAGGAACCCTTGCCCTTTTGGTGACAGAGATTCTCACTCTGCTCTGATCCTACTACCACCAGGATTTTCTTTACAAAAAGATCCATTAATATTCGCATACTAACTTCTATTCTTTTTGTAGGCCTACCTACCATTTCCTTTTCAGAAATCTATAGTATCGGTAATCAATTTAACCCCGTCCATTTTCAGGGCTTATAACCTTGACAAGTAAGCTGTTACGCACTTATTATAGGATGGCTGCTTCTAAGCCAACCTCCTCGCTGTCTTTGGCCATAAACACCTTTCACCCGTTAATACTTAATTGATATTTTGGGACCTTAACTATAGTCTGGGTTGTTCCCCTCTCGGGACCCAAGCTTACCCCGGGACCCCGTCTCTTGGAATCTTTGACATTAAAATATTTGGAGTTGGACAAAAAACCGAGGAATTTCTTCCCCTAAATCCTTAATCCGTAGCTCTACCATTTTAATAATCTCCTCCAAGGCTTGACTGCGACCAACTTCGGTAGGAACCAGCTATCACCGGTCTCGATTGGCTTTTCACCCCTAGCCCCAAATTAGAAGAACACTTGCCCGTAGCAACTCTTCAGGCTTCCACGAAGTATTACCTCCGCTTCACCTTATTCAGGGTTAGATCGACCGGCTTCGGGTCTTATTCAAGTGACTAGTAGGCATTTTCATACCTTACTCCTTGCAAGCTGCGAGATTTTGGTTTCCCTATGGGTACTTTTTTAAAAAATTACCCTCGCCACATGAATAAACTCCCTGGCACGTTATTCAAAACGCACGATAGAACTCCTTAGAGCACTATCCCACGATGACTATTAGATTTCAGGTTATTTTAAGTCCCTGTTAAGGGTACTTTTCAACTTTCCCTCACGGTACTTATCCTCTATCGGACTCAAAAAATATTTAAAGTTAGAAGTTGATGCCTCCTATATTCTTGCCAGAATTCCAACAGACAATACTCATGAACTCACCTCAACCAAACTAATCAATTCCAACGGGACTTTCACCCTCTACGGTCTATCATTCCAGATAAGTTTAGATTAATTAATTAAGGTTTAAGAGATGGTCAAAACACCACATCTTCTAATTCTTTCGAATTAGAATTCAGTTTGCCTTATGCTATGTTCAGTCGCCCTTACTAATAGCATCTCAATTGATTTCTTTTCCTGTAGGTAATAAGACGTTTCAATTCCCTACGTTACCTATCCTTACGGATCTAATGTGAAGTCACATTCAGGTATCTTTGGTTCAATGACTACATGCGTCTCGCCAAAGCATAATGTAGCTTGTCACACCCTTCATCGGTTTTTTGAGCCAAGTCATCCATCTAATAGCTTAATAAAATTTTACTTATGCTTGATTTCATAAAGAACAAAATGTTCTCTCGTAAAAATAATCTATACCTTATGATATTAGATTAAACATGAAATGGAGTCGTCGGGAAATTCACAATCATATAATATATGATTTGTTTTGAACCCGAGGCCCCCTCCTTGCAAGGGAGGTGCTCTTTACTGCCTGTAAGTCTTAGCTATTGCTTCGACAGGTACCAGACTGAGCTACGACCCCATGTAAATATAAAAAAAAATCAAAATTATGTAGTGAAAAAAAAAGGAGGTGATCCAGCCGCAGGTTCCCCTACGGCTACCTTGTGACGACTTAACCCATCTCACTGAACTTAGATTTGCAATAATCAAAAAACTATTGCTTACCTAAACCCTGCTCGAGTGGTTTGACGGGCGGTGTGTGCAAGAAGCGGGGACATATTCACCGGGCGCTGTTGACACCCGATTACTAGGGATTCCATCGTCATGAGAACGAATTACAGTCCTCAATCTGTACTAGGATAAGGTTTAGAGGTTTAACTTCTCCTTTCGGAGTTGTATCCCATTGTCCTTACCATTGTTGCGCGCGTGTTGCCCAGAGGATTCGGAGCATACAGACCTACCGTTGCCTGCACCTTCCTCCTCGTTTCCAAGGCAGTCCTTACAATGTGCACAATTCTCTGAAAAGAGTTGTTAGCAATTGTAAATACAGGTCTCGCTCGTTACCTCACTTAAGAGGACACCTTACAGCACGAGCTGACGGCGGCCATGCACTACCTCTCGGCTTGTCTAGTAAGCCCTTTAGACTGACTTTCATTCTGCCGTCGCCTCTGGTGAGATTTTCTGTGTGTAGTTAGATTAAACCGCACGCCGCACCCCTTGTAGCGCTTCCCCGCCAATTCCTTTAAGTTTCGGTCTTGCGACTATACTTCCCAGGCGGTGAGTTTAATACCTTCGCTTCGACACTACATATTCATAGAGAATATGTAACACCTAACTCACAGCGTTTACAGCTAGGACTACTCGGGTATCTAATCCGGTTTGCTCCCCTAGCTTTCGTCCCTCACCGTCGAACCCGTTCTAGTCAGACGCCTTCGCCACAGGTGGTCCTCTGAGGATTATCGCATTTTACCGCGCCCCCCAGAATTCCTCTGACTCCTCCCGGTTCCAAGTTTGACAGTGTTTTCTGCAGATCATAAAGTTAAGCCTTAAGATTTCACAGAAAATTTATCAAACAGGCTACGGACGCTTTAGGCCCAATAAATGTGGTCGCTACTCGTGGCGCTGGTGTTACCGCGGCTGCTGGCACCAGTCTTACCCACCACTTATTCGCTAAGATTTTTACTCTTAACAAAAGCTTATGCAAAACATAAGCACTTAGGATTCCCTTATCACACTTTCGTGTAGTGTAAAGGTTTCGCGCCTGCTGCACCCCGTAGGGCTAGGGTCAGTTTCTCAGTACCCTTCTCGAGGCTACCTCTCTCAAGGCCCCTACCGATAATTGGTTTGGTGAGCATGTAAATTTTTAAAAGTTTTAACTTTTAAAATTCTTTACCTCACCAACAGCCTAATCGGCCGCCGACTCATCCTTAGGTGTAAACTTTAAGAGATAAATCATTCCAGATATAATCTCCTATCGGGTTTTAGCTTCAGTTTTCCGAAGTTATCCCCAGCCTAAGGGCAGATTATCGACGTGTTACTGAGCATTCTGCCGGTGTTCCGAAGAACCCCTTGACTTGCATGGCTTAGTCGAATCCTAATAGCAGCGACCTCCCGCAGGATCAACGGGTAATTCTTTTCGCAAGACCCTTCGAAATTTGGTCGCACTACATAATTTTGATTTAATTCATACTTAACTTTCATTAAGTATACACGATGAATATAATGGAGGCGATAATAAAAATTGGTGAATGTGATTTTTATGATTTATTTACTTTTCCTTCTACGTTTTTCTTTTCTCATTCTCTTACGTTGCCACTTCCAACGCATTTGTCCTTTCTTCTTCCATCGACGTGAACTTCGTTTCATAATATTCCCTCATAAACGTATGAATATGATTAGATTTATTCTTAACCAATAAGAATTTATTCCTCAAAGAGTCTTTGTACCAGCTTTTCTCTGAGACACCTAATACTGTTGGGATAATAGGTTATATTTAAACCTTTCGTTAATTATTCCTGAAATTGGTAAAAATGCCCTGTACGATAGTTGTAAAACTTTCATATGTTTGGTGTTATTTGTTTTTCTCACGTTAATAGTTTCTCAAATTTATTTTACTCCAATACTTTACTGATTGATATCCGATAGAGTTTAATAAGTATGAAACGAGTACGATGCACTCCTTGATAATATTCTGAAATTATCAAAACTTAGAATTAGGATTTTCCAAACTTTTCTTAACCGTGATGTTATATTCCGTTTTTTAGAAAACCTTAAGAAATTAGATGATCTCTACAATCCAAACATAATTTGTCATCCAAATAATCAAACTTTTTTGGATCCTTAGGATCAAAACCAAGATGGTTGATTAAATGTCCGCCAGGGAGCATAGGACAATATCTCTCATTTCCCATTTCATGAATATGGTGTTTTAACCCATAAAGATGGCCCACTTCATGTAAAGCCAAACCTAATAACCTCCCTAATATTTTTTCAAAATCATCATGTTTAAATTTAGAGCAAGAAATGGCAGCTTTATCTCTGGCCTTATTCATCGCTCCCTCATTTAAAGATCCATCAACATTAGCTAAATACATGTCAGTTACAGCCAAAACATGTTGAATTCCATATATTTTAAAAAGTGTGGGAAATACACCAGATCTATTAAAATGTTCAGTTAACATTAAGGTATCTGCACGATATTCTTCGATTATCAATTGTGAATCTGCAGAAGGTAGATCACCTGGATAAACAACTTTTACAGTTGAATACTTCATTTTGAATTCTTCAATAACTAATCTCCCTAATTCTTCAAGAATTGATGTTCTTAGTTCTGTATTTAAGGGCTTAATTATTAATTCCATATCTAGATCTTCAGGCATAATTATTAGGAAAGAATCTCAGCTTTTATACTTTTCCCTCAACATACGACAAAATGGTAAGATGCCCCGTCCGGGACTTTCAATTGTGAAATTTTCATTTCAGCAAATTCGAACCCGAGTCCTTGGATGTTTTTGACGTAGGCAAAAACCTCAGTAATCTTTGATTACTCGCCGCGAAAATCCAAGATGATTGGCCGGACTACACCAACGGGGCGTATTTTACAGAGAATTACTGGTTTATTTTTAAATATTTTGGTTATAATGGGTGAAGTTAAATTTTTTAAGCATCAGAGTCAAGCATAATAAAAAGTACACCTCGTAAACTCGGTGTATAAACCTGCCTCTCAACTTCGACCAAATTTATAAAGCGTAAGATATTGCGTATCTTATAAACCAGATTTAACCTCAGGTCAGATAGAACATTCTGTGAAACAAGTCGATTATGCACTATAGACTCTGATGCGATTGTTACTAGAATAAATAAGTGGGTCTGCGGGGACTTTCAATGTTGAGCATTGACGCTCGACAAAATTTGAACCCCGGACCACTGGCTCGCTTAGAACGTAGTCATATAAGACCAGCGCTCCAAATTGTCTATGATAATCATTCCAGACTAAGCTACAGACCCAATGCTATTTTGAAAAAATATTCTTTATTTAAAGGTTTCTAATATAATTAACTTTATTAAACGCTACTGTCTGTGTTGCATGAGTGATTGGCTTCGCAGAATGAGTTAGTCGACCTGAAGCCATACGAAGCATGGCTGAAGTTGAGTAACTGTTTATGCCCGACAGTAGTGTTTAATTGATAAAGAAAATAATTATAATATCTCAAACAAATAATAAAAACTACTGCTAAGCATATAATTAAGCGTAAGTTCCTTCGGAACTTATAAACCACCTCTCAACTGACTTGGTAAAAACCTCGTCAGGTCGCTCCGCTGATTTTGCGAAGCAGGTCACTCATGCGAATCAAGCAGTAGTTTTTATAATATAATTATTTGTGTTGGTTGATTTGAGGTGATGTACATTACCGCACCTGTTTATAAGTTGGGTCTAATAAAAAGATACTAATAAATAATGCAAATAAATAATACAAATAAATAGAGATATTAACTTGGCAAAAAAAAGGATGACAAGAGGACAAACTTTATGGAATAAACTTTTTTCTAAAGATGAAATAAATATTAAAGAATATCATGGACGAACATCTGCTTGGGACTTTTTATTAAAAAGAGAAACGCAAAGATATGAAAAATTTATTAAAGATTATATTAAAAGTTCAAATAATAAATGTGTATACGATAGAATTAATTTTATTGAACAAAAGTTAAGACGATTCCATTACCAATCAATTGAAGAAATTTCTGGTGAAACAATTGATATGTTTGCAACTGAAGGAAATGGAACTAAAATTGGAACTAGAAGAAAATATTATATTAAACATCAAGATACAATGATTATAGCTATCCAAATTGGATATAGACCAATTATGGACGGTGTACATATTGTTGGTGCGCATGTTGATTCGCCTTGTTTTATGGGCGGAATTAGAAAATTAAAACAAAATTATAATCTTGCATATATTCCAGCTACACCAGTTGGAGGCTTGCAACCAAAAGATTTTTTTGATGTACCTTTATCTCTTTATTTTCGTGGAATAATTACAGACAGAAATAATAATGATAAAATTATAGAATTTAAAATTGGAGATAATGAAAAAGATCCTGTTTTTATTTTCCCTGAAACAAGTTATCATTTAGGAGAAAATCAAGATCCCGATATCTTACAAATAAATGCTATTGTAGGTAACATGCCATATAATGATAAAAGGTTTGATCCAACTAAACGAATTGTATTAAATGTTATGGATGAATTATTTAGAAAATATAAAATTATTGAATCTTCTTTAAATTCTGGCGAATTAATTTTTTATCCTGCTTTTAAATCAAGAGAATCTGCTTTTGATAGATCTTTAATTGCAGCTTATGGACAAGATAATTGGGCAAGTGTATACCCTCTTTTACATGGTTTTCTTGAAACAAAAAATCCTAATTATACAAAAATCGCAGTATTTTATAACGGAGAAGAAATTGGAGATATGGGTAGAGGTGCGTTACGTAACAATTATTTTAGTGAAATAGCGCTCCCTGCATTAGCAAATCTAGCTACTAAAAATCAAGGCGGTGTTTACAAAATGCTTAGAAACGGATGGAGTCTTTTTTTAGATGTAACTGAACCACCTATTCCATATGACATTGAACAATTTGATTTAGATGATTCTGCATATTTTGGTTCAGGAATAGGAATAATACCTTCATCTGGATCTACTGCAGAATATAATGCATATCGAACTTCTCCTGAATATAAAAAAGCGATTATGAATTTATTTGATGAAAAGAAAATTAAATATCAAGAATGTATTCACGGTACATATGAAAATAAGATTGGTTCTGGAGATCTAATATATCAAGATCTTGCTGTTGAAGGAATTTATATGGGTGTTCCTTGTTCTTCATTACATAGATATACAGAACTTATTTCTAAAATAGATTTATGGAATTTAGCTAAAGCGGTGAATGCATTTTATTCTGTAGAAAATCATAAAGATTATATTATTAGTCAAAAATGTTCATAATTCTATGGTTTCTCCAACATTCATTATCTTAAAATTCAAACCTTGTTTTGTAAATTCTTCATTTACCTTATCCATATCTGCAGGATATTTTGGATTATCATGATGATAAGGTATGACTAATTCTGCATCTGTTTCTTTTGCGAATAGGGCAGCTTCAAAAGGTCCCATTACAAGACCATGGTTACATACAGGTACAAAAACTATATCTGCTTTGTAATTGTTTTGAAAACAAATTATATCTGATGTAAGATAAACTCTTTTATTTCCATCGTCTATAATGTAACCAACATTATCGTTAATTTCATTTCCGCCTTTTAATGGAGGAATATAACCATGGATAGCTTTTGTTACTTCGATCTTGATATTATCAAGTTCAATAATATCTCCTGCCTTAATTAGTTCAATCATAATGTCATTGAATTCTGGTTTAGCTTCTTGTACTTCTACTGTTGTATATAATGCTGCGTTGTATTTTGATATTAATTCTTTAATTGTTTCAACATGACAATGATCTCCATGTTTATGTGTTACTAGAATTATATTTATATCTGTCCACAATGGTTTTGATTCTTCGAGATTGATGAAACCAGGATCTATTAATATTCTTTTTCCTTTTGTTTCAATTAGAACACATGATTGTGCGAATTTTGTTATCTTCATTTTATCACCAGATTTGATATTATTATAATACTATATATAATTAATTATTCTTACAAATACTTTACAAACTTATTATTTTCGTCCACAAGAATATTCTTTTGTTCAACTGGTTTATCTGAGATTTCGAAGCCTATTATGATAATTTCATCTCCTGTTTTTATTAAATGTGCAGCTGCACCATTCATACAAATCTTACCTGAACCTCTTTCAGCTGGAATAACATATGTTTCTAATCTAGCTCCATTAGTATTATCAGTTACAAGAACTTTTTCACCTTTCATTAATCCTGATTTGTCTAAAAGATCTTGATCTATTTCAATGCTTCCGATATAGTTAACGTCTGCATCTGTTACAGTTGCTTTATGTATCTTTGAACGCATGAATTGTCTCATAATGGTAGTTATGCCGTCGGTATATAAAAAGGTTTCGTCAAAATATTTGTTTATTTGGGTAAAGGTAACAACAATAATGGTGGTAAATACGGGCTAAAGCCCTCTTCCAAATCCTTTCGGATTTGTAAGCCTTCATCTTTGCTCTGCAAAGCTGAAGTGTTCGTAAAGGAATATTCAGAACTCTGTGCTGAAAAATGCTTTGCATTTTTTGCACCCCTCACTTCGTTTAGGGTAACTGAATATTCCTCTACACTCAATTTACCACATTGTTGTTACCTTTTTTCATAATATTTATAAAGAATGTTTGCATTGTAAGGAATATTGTTTGTATTATTAGGTTATGTTGGGGGATTAAAATTATAAAAAGACAATTATTTCATATTATAGGAACTGGAGCGATTCTTGGTTTATTATTATTTTTACGTTCTTTAGTTGGTGATTATCTGACTTTGCTGACACTGATTTTTTGTTTTCTTATTTTTATGGTGATGGAATATTTTAGAATTGAAAAAGGAATTACATTTTATAAATCTTTAACTCGTAAAAATGAAGAGAAAAAGTTGGCAGGAACAGCATATTGTTTTTTAGCTGCAATTGTTGTGTTTGCTGTATTTGATTTTAATATTGCTATAACTTCATTAATGTTTATGTGGTTAGGTGATGGACTTGCTAACATTTATGGTACTTATGTCGGTAAGATTAGATTAAAGAATGGTAAAAGTTTTGAAGGTACTGTTACAGGATTTATTGTAAATGTGTTGGTTGCAAATATTATTTTAGGATTTAATTGGCATTTAATTTTACCTATGGCATTTACTGCTTCAGTTGTAGAATTGTTTTCTACGTCTAGATTGAATGATAATTTAACTGTTCCATTAGCTTCTGGATTTGTAGGGCAGGTTATTGTAATTACTTTAGGTTGTGTTGGTTGTTTATGATTTTCTAATATTCTTTTTTATAAATTATATGTTAGCGCGCTTCGTTTTCTTTTTTATATAGTGTGATTACGAACGATTTTTCATCCCTCAATATTAAAATAGATAACTACGCTAGGCGCTAACATTAATTAAACAATAAATATTATATATTCATTTAAATTATTAATTTCTATGAAAGAAGCGAAATATTGGAAAGTTCTTGAATCAGATAAAAATATTGTTAATTGTCTACTTTGTCCTCGAAAGTGTGTGGTTGCAGATGGTGAGTATGGTAAATGTAATGCACGGAAGAATATAGATGGTCGGTTGTTTTCTATGGTTTATGGTAAAGTTGTTTCTGGGATTTCAGTTGATCCTATTGAGAAAAAACCATTATATCATTTTTTACCTGGTACGAAATCATTAAGTTTTGGTACTGCTGGATGTAATTTACATTGTTTACATTGTCAAAATTGGCAGATAAGTCAAACAAATCCTGAAGAATCATATAATGTAAATTTGGCTCCTTCGGAAATTGTTGATAAGGCAATTGCTGAGGATTGTGCAACTATTGCTTTTACTTATACAGAGCCTACAATATTTTTTGAATATATGATTGATACTGCTAAGATTGCTAAGGAGAAAGGTGTTAAATGTATTATTGTATCTAATGGTTTTATTAATCCTGAACCTTTAAAGGAATTGATGGGTTTGATTAGTGGGGCTAATATTGATTTTAAAGGTAATGATGAATTCTATAAAAAATATACAGGAGCATGGTTAGGACCAATCAAGGAAACTATGGTGGCTTTGAAGAAAAAGGGAATATGGTTGGAGTTGACTACCTTGATTATTCCGACGAAGAATGATTCAATTGACGATATTAAAAAAATGGTCTCATGGGTAAAGGAAAATTTGGGTTCGGATGTTCCATGGCATTTTTCTGCATATTATCCTTGTTATAAAATGGATGCACCTGCTACTTCTGCAGAATTGTTGAAGGAAATTCGTCAGATGGTTATGGGTAATGGTATGAAATATGTTTATGCAGGCAATATTATGGACGAGAAAACTAATTCTACTTTTTGTTCTGATTGCTCGGTTTTAGTTGTTGATAGAATAGGTTTTGGTGTAAATTTAGGGCAGTTTCGTAAGGGGAAATGTATTAATGGACATAATATTGATGGTGTTTGGAAATAATTGTTATATTTGGAAATACTGATTATAATAGTCACATTAAAGTGGTGACTTTCCGAAAAGTTTATAAATGATTAAAACATTACTATTCTAATGGTAGGGGTACAAACAAACATAAAACCAGATAAAAAGTATGTTATATCTATTTTTAAAGTTCTTGAATCAGATAAAGTTATGGACTTACATCCAAAAATGCATGTATACTTAGCAGGTATGTTGGAAAGAGACGATGATCCTAACCATAAAAAAAGGTTAGAAAGGTATGTTGCGAGTACTAGGGATGAACTTAAATTAAAATGTATTAAAGAGAGAGGTAATTGGTGGCCTTATCTTTTGACTACTTTAAATGGTGAAGCTCAAACTATGGCGATTGCTAAAATGGGTGATTTGGGTGATAATGATTTAGAGGAGAAAATTGCATTTCCACAATGGTGTTATAATGAGGCTAAAGAGTTGAGTAAGATTACTTCAAGGAAAACAATGATGCCTATTTTTGAATCATTATCTGTTTTTTTATCTAAATATATTGGGATATTAAGTAATGTATATCATAAAATCAGAGAACCAGGTTTTGTTGTTACAGATGAAGATTGTGTAAAATTTAAAAGTTATATTTTAGAGAAAAGAATGTATAAAATTATTATTCCTAAGATTGATCATGAACCTCAACAGATTGAGGAGGATTTTAGTTCTAGTATTCTGTTATAGAATTAATTATTATAAATAATGTCGCGCTCCGTGATTTCTATTTAATTGGTGTGATTACGACCGAGTTTTCATTCCAGGACGCATTTAATAGAATACTACGCATGGCGACATTATTATGAATGTATTTATAATCGATTTTAAAGAAAAAAAATAAAAATTTGCTATGATTTGTTTGGTTTTTCCTATTTTTTATCTCATTACTATTCTGTTACTGTATGTCTTACTCTTATCATCGATAAATAGGCTTTTTTTTGATAGCAAACCTTTAATGTACTATTGAACATGATTTATCATTTATTTTTTCTTTTTAGCTTTTTTCTTTTTAGCTTTCTTTTTCTTAGCCTTTTTCTTTTTAGCTGCTTTCTTTTTTACTTTTTTCTTAGCAACCTTTTTCTTTTTCTTTACCATTAAGTATCACCTACTTTTTTATGTAAATTTTTTATTAAACTTTTATGTAAACTTTTTATTAAATACTTGATTTAATATTTATATAATAGCATTGAGAACTATATAAGAATATAGTACGACAGTACGATTTAACGTTAGATTACCTTAAATATTTTCTTCTCGTACGATAATGTATGTTAGAAAACAATGTTGAAAGATATGGAAATGGATTAAAGTTGATTGAAAACAGAAATCCAATATCAATAGAAGAAACTTTAATTGAAGGAGATGAAAATACATATTCTCCTAGATTAGTTGTGGATAATACAAAGACTTACTTAACAGAAAATCAATTTTTATATGAATGTAATAATTTGATTTTTGCTTTTACACCAGAGTTTCACCCAGAAAAGATGATGTTGAGCAGAGATATTATGATTCGTTATATGAATTATCAGAATTCGTATGGCGGTCAGGATGATTTATTGCATCAAATTGGAGAAATTTATTCAGAAATGGAGGATGAGTTTAAAAAAGGAAGAATTAAAGAAGAATTTAATGAATTTGCATATGAAGGATTTTACATTCCAATGACTTTGCTTGGATGCCCTTATGGAGAAATGAAGAAATTGTTTAATTAAATAGATTATTTAATTATTTATTTGATTAAATTAGTTTTTAAGTTAGTTATTACTATTTAATTCTGCTATTTGGATAATTTTTAATTCAAAAAGTTTGTTATTTAAGATATCTTTATTTTCTAAAACAATTTTGGGATATAATCGTGCACATTTAGTTCCTGATTCTTCTAACACATCATCTTCATAAACTTTATCTTTAAAGTGTTTATGTGCTGTAAAAGCATTACAAGGATAATGTTCAACACTATTATCTATGGATTTTTTTAATATATTGTTTGCATAAGGTTTTTCTTCGATATTATGAAAATAAGATAACATATACCATGAATGGTTTTCTGCGCATTCGTCTGATGCAATTTCTAACATTTGATTTAGTAAATTTATTGGGATTTGGTCAAAGTCTTTTCGATTGTTTAAATATAAGACTTCATAACAATATTCTTTTGACGCTATTAAGGAAATTTCTTCAATATTGTTTTTTTTAATATAGTTATTATAGTTATACAGTACATCTAAATAATCAACTTTGTATTTATTTGGATCGAGGTTAGGTTTTTGAAGTTCAACTGGTATTTCTGCTTCTTGGATTAATATTGGTTGTGTTCTAAACATTTTTTCTTGAATTTGATCCTGGATTTGTTCTTCTATAATTGATTCTGCATTAGTATTATTGGTAATAAAACTAGATGAAAGAATTGTTGAAATTAATAACCCCCATTTAATATTTCTCGTCATAAAACTTCATAAATTGTTTTGTATTTGTCATATATAAATATTGTTGTGATTGATATTAATATTGTTAAGAAATTATTTATTATTTTTTTTCAATTCTTGTTAATTGTTTTTTGATTTCGTCAAGATCTTTTTGCATTAATTGATTTTCTCTTTCAGCTTTTCTATTAACTGCATAATCTAATTCTGATCTCCAACGATCTCTTTCAGCTGCTCTGTTCTGGCTCATTAAAATTATTGGTGCTTGAATTGCTGCAAGACATGAAAGCACAAGGTTTAATAAGATATATGGGTACTTATCAAAACCATTACTTAGTAAAATAAGACTATTTGTTGTCATCCATATTATAAGAAATAAAAAGAATCCTCCAATAAATACCCAACTACCTCCAATTTTTGCTATTGAATCAGCAGCTCTTTGGCCCATTGATAGTTTTCTACTAACATGTTTAGAATAATGTTGATGGACTTCACTCTTTTTTGCATGGTTATGATTGTTTGGTAATCTGAACTTTTTCATATTCACCCTCTTTTTAAAATTGAGTCAACTTAATATAAAACACCACTACCAGGCATTAACTACCTCTCAACTGATGATTTCATCATCAGGTCGAACAACTGATTCTGCGAAGCATTGTTGATTATGCGAATCAGGTAGTTGTGATTATAATAATTATTCAGGCTCTTTTTAATTAAAGTGAAATAAAAGAGTTTATAAATGTTTTTATTTAACAGATTGTTTTAAAAAAAAAGAAAAAATAAAATAAATTTATTCGTTTTTCAAAATTAGTTTTAGCAATGAAGTTGATACAACTGCAGCCGCTGTAAATGCAACTGAAAACATACCAAATGCTTGTACAAATAAAATTTCAAAACTTGCACCTGCTAAAGCACCGCCAACAGTAAACATTACTACCAATATTAACATTATTAACGAATAAAATCCTGCTCCAATTAAAAGACCGTCTGGATTATTTGTATGGTAGAAATATCCTGCTACTAATCCTGCTGCGAATAATAACCATATAAGTACAGCTCCAAAATCGCCTAAATTAACTTTTGCAGCACCAAGAATTCCAAATAATAATGCAATTGCTAATGCTATTACTAATATTTTTTTTCCAATATGGCCATTTGTCCATATATCATCTAAAATACTCATTTATATACACCCCCAAAATTTTTTAAAATTTAAATTATGATTATAAATTATTAATTCATTTATAAATCTTTACTCTATATTACAGGTACTCTCGAGTGGTAAGTTGTGAGTTGGGAATAGTGATTGATTTTGTTTTTAATTATTTTTTTAAAAAAATATGACAATGTCACGCTCCGTGATTGTTATTAAATTGAATCACGCCACCGAGTCTAGACGGTAATAGAAATGTTATATGAGTACTTCGCATGGTGACATAGTCATATTTATTGTTAGTAATATCAGAAATCTTTTTATACAATCAATTAATTCGGATGTATATGGAAGTAAATGAAGAACTTGTAAAACATGTAGCTGAATTGGCTCGTCTGAAGTTTAGTGATGAAGAGATTAAGAAATTTGTACCTGAATTTAAAGAGATTTTGGAAGCGTTCTCTAAATTAGATGAAGTTGATACAAAAGGAATTAAGTCTAGTTTTCAACCTGTTGAATTGAAGGATGTAATGAGAGAAGATAAAGTCGACAAAAGTTTTACTGTTAAAGAAGCTTTGAAAAATTCAGAGCATATTAAAGAAGATCAATATTTTAAAGGGCCAAAAGCTGTTTAGGTCGACATTTTCAATATAATTGTTGGTGTAATAATGAAAGTTAAAGAGTTTATTGAAGGAGTGGGAAAAGGTGAAATTGATGTAGTTAAAAATACCGATGAGATTCTGGCTCGAACTCTTGAAATTGATAAAGAATTTAATCATCTAAATGTGATTTCTAATGATTTAGCAAAAGAACTTGCAAATAATCTTGGGAAAAATTCAAAAGGTAAAGTTGCTGGACTTCCAATTAGTGTTAAAGATTCTATTGTTGTTAAAGATGTAGAATCAACAGGAGGTAGTGCGATTCTAAAAGGATACATACCTTTATTTGATGCAACTGCAGTGCGAAAGCTTAAGGAAGAAGGAGCAATTATTATTGGTAAGACAGCTCAAGACGAATTTGGACATGGCAGCTTTTCTACAAATGTAAATGAATCGCAGGGTTTTAGAATTCCATTAAATCCGTTTGATAAAGATAGATCTTGCGGCGGTTCAAGCGGGGGTGCAGCTGGATTTGCTCAAAAAGCAGATTTTCCACATGTAGCTTTAGGTGAAAGTACTGGCGGTTCGATTGTGTGTCCAGCTTCTTTTTGCGGTGTATTTGGATTATGTCCAACTTATGGAAGGATTTCTAGGTATGGGTTGATTGATTATGGTAATAGTCTTGATAAAATCGGACCGATAGGAAAATCTATTTATGATGTTGCTTTAGTTTTAGAAGTAATGGCAGGATATGATAAAGAAGATTCAACTTCATTAAATGTTCCTGTTGATAATTATACTAATTATGTTGGAAAAGATATTAAGGGTATGAAAGTTGGCGTGGTTAGGGATTATTTTAAAGAAGGTACAGATAAAGTTGTAATTGATAAAGTTAATTTAGCGATTGAAAAAATTAAAAAAGCAGGTGCTGATGTCTCAGAAGTTAGTCTTCCTTTAGTTTCAAAATATGCTTTACCTTGTTATTATATGTTAGCTTCAAGTGAAACTTCTACTAATCTAGCAAAATTTTGTGGGATGAGGTATGGTAAACATGAATCTTTAAAAGGTGAAAGTTATAATGATTATTTTACTAGAATTAGAAGTAAGTATATTAGTATTGAATCTAGACGTAGGATTTTAATTGGAACATTTACTAGAATGGCCGGACATAGAGATGCTTATTATATTAAGGCTACTAAAGTTCGTACATTGATAATTAAAGAGTATAAAGATTTGTTTAAAAAATATGATGTGTTAATAAATCCTACTATGCCTTTTGTTGCACCTAAATTTGCTGAAATTGAAAAGTTAACACAGTTGCAAGAATTTATGTCAGATATTATGATATGTGGTCCTAATTTAGCAGGGTTGCCTCATTTGAACGTACCTGTTGGTGTTGATGATAGTGATGGGAATAATATGCCAATTGGTATGTTAGTTGTTGCAGATCATTTGAATGAAGGTAAGTTGGTTCAATTAGGAAGTTTATTTGATGAAGATTTATGATTTCTATCAGTTTAATAGAAAAATTTGCTTACATTTGGCACATACCCAAATTTATGAAAACATTAATAAATACATTAATTTTATTATATTCTAAATAGAGTTGATCTATTAAAAGAAGGTGATTTCATGGTAAATTATGTACTTGATAAAAAAGGTTTAAAATTTATATTATTAATAGATGCATTAATCTCTTTAGTCTTAACATTAATTATAACAATAATCTATAATTTTAATTATAGTCAGTTTTTATTTACATTTATTTTTGCATTAATTATTATATTTATAGTTGTTGCAACATTTTATCTTACAGATAAATTATTATTGTTTAAAAAAGAGAAGAAAGTTACATTGAAAGAAGTCAAACAAGAAGTTGTTAATAAAGCAATAAAGCAATAAAGCAATAAAGCAATAAAGGAATAATGTGTATTTTTTATTAATTTACATTGTCGCGCTCCGTGGTTGATAACTCAATAGAATGATGACATACGAGCATTCGCACTGTAAGATGTATCTTAAAAGTACTACGCATGGCGACAATGTTGATATTAATATAAATGGTATAAATTTTAAAAATGAAAAACCTTGAGATTGCCAAGATATTTTATGAGATTGCAGATATCTTAGAACTGCAAAATGTTCAATGGAAACCTAATGCATATAGAAAAGCTGCTCGTTCTATAGAAAAAATGTCTGATGATGTTGTGGATTTGTATAAGGAAGGTGGATTGAAATCTATTGAAAAAATTCCAGGAGTAGGCGAAGGTATTGGGAAGAAAATTATTGAATTTATTGAAACTGGAAAAATTAAATCTTATATTAAATTGAAAAAGTCTACGAAAATCGATGTTGAAGGATTGATGAATGTTGGTTCTCTTGGACCTCGAAAAGTTAAGATATTAGCTAAGAGGTTGGGTGTTAAAAATATTAAAGATTTAGAAAAAGCGGTTAAGAAACATAAAATTGCAGGTTTGTCTGGATTTGGCGAGAAATCTGAAGAAAATATTATGAAGGGTATTGAACTTCGTAGTAAAAGTACACGGCGGATGTTATTAGGAAAAGCCTTACCAA
>JBHPGL010000008.1:0-30211 GCA_042570655.1 Nanobdellota archaeon
CATATAAAATATAAATTGTACCAACTAAAATAACAGTACCTTCACCTAATGCAACAGTTAAATCTTTACTGTTTTTAAGATTTTGTTTTTCCTTTTCATATATATTAATCATTTCTTCAGCTAAATCTTCAATATTGTCTGGTTGTTCTGGATTGATAATATATATTTCTTTTTCCTTGTTATCTTCATCGAATCCAAACGGAAATGTATCATGGTTCATTTTTTCATTAGGTTGAAAATTGTTAATTGGAATCCCGATTTCTTTTAATTCATGTTTTTCTGGAGGGATGTCTAAAGTTTTTAGTTCTGGATTAAAGTCGCTTAAATCAAGATCTCTATCATAAAATAATTTGAATATTTCAGGTACTAGTTTTAAATAATCTCTTGATTTAATATCAATGTCAACATTTATTTCATCTGTTAATATGTGGTATTTTATTTCAAAATAATCAACGTCATCTTTTTGACCTCTAACAATGATGCAGTCAATGCCTTTGTAAGGATTATTTTTAAATTCATCTAATTTAATTGGATCAAACATAGCATGAATTTTTAAGTCTAGATCTGAATTGTTTTTTATTGTGTTTACAAATTCTAAAGCATAATCTTCATTTGATTTTTCGACTTTTGTATTTAAATTAAATACTGGTTGATATTTTGAACCCCAAAAATTTATAGAATTGAGATTTAATGTGATATTTGGATATTCTTTATCAAATTCTTCATAATTATTTGAAAATAATCTTTTATGTGATTTTCTATAAATCTCATCAACTTTTTTTCCATTGATTGAAGCTAAGTCAACTAATCTTTCCAATTGTTTTGTTTCAATTTTATTAGTTTCTTGTTTTTCTAATTTAATGTTTTTTGCTTTTTCTAAAACTTTGTCTCTAATCTGTTTTGTTTTCCAATCAACCCATAAACCTGCAGATAAACCTCCGACTGCACCAACAAGAGCCATTAAACCAACATTTATATCATAATTAATCACTTTTTCTGCCAGAAAAGCTGTTAATGAATATACTCCTGCTGATAATGAAGAACCTAATGCGTAAGTTGCTATTCTGTATTTTTTCATTTGATCAAAATGTACAGCGCCTTTATAGAAATTTAATTTTTCTTTAATAAAATCTTTAGTTGTTTCGAATCTTTCTTTTTTTGATTGAACTAATGCTTGTATCAGAATGTTTGCCGGTACAAGAGAATAATTAACTTGTTTAACTGTTTCAATTGCGCCTTCTAAGCCTCCTGTAATACCACCAACTATGCCTGCAGCAATATTTGGAATAAGAATTATTTTACCATAAGTTTGTAATCTTTGTGTCCAGACATTCTTATTTACAGCTTTTTCAGCATCTTCTAACATTACTTCTTTGAAAGCTAATTCATTCTTTTTATCGTCTAATATAGATTCAATCATAATAGTAGTAAATGAAGTACTCTTTTATAAATCTTTCGGTTTTTCACTACTAATTAGGAGTCATAAATACTTATACTCTTTATTAAATAATTCAATTAGTTTTTTAGCTATCTTATCTCCAAGTCCGTCAACTTCTTTAAGTTGTTGTTCTGTGGCATTTATAACATTAGAAATAGTTTTGAAATGTATTAATATTTGTTTTGCAAGATTAGGACCAACTTGCGGTAGAGCTTCAATAATATATTCTTGCAACTCTTGTTCTGACATTTTTGCTTTTGGTGCATGAAGTGTAAAGTCTCTTTTACCTTCTTCTTGTTCTCTTCTTGCGATGCTGATTAAAAATTCTGCTGTTTCTTTATTATCTTTTGTTTGAATTACTGGGATTTGGTAGTCTATCATAATTGTTGATAACATTCCTCGAATTGCGTTAGGATGAATGTTTCTTTGACCGTATAAATTGTTACCTTCAATTATTACTAAAGGTTTGCTAAATGATTGTTTTAATAATTTTAATTGTTGTAGAAGTCGTCCGTCAATTATAGAATTTACAAAGTCTTCAGATGTTTTGAATTCTACACCAACATCTGTACTTAAAATGTAATCTGCTGAATTTAACGGCTGTGTTTTTAGTTGTATGTCGAAGTTTATTAATTCTTTAATTACACCTGAACCTTTTTCTCTATGATCAACATATATTTTTACATCGTTATATTTTGGAGTGAAATCATTTAATGTTGATATTTTTTTTACTTCAAATTTGTCTTGCAGTTCTTTAAGATTTTTATACATACGTTTTTCTTTATGATGTGCTGACCATTTATAGCCAACGTCTCGAGTATCTTTTGTCATGAAAACTATTACTCTTCCTTTTTCTAATCTGCCTGTTCTACCTCTTCTTTGGATTGATCTTATTGCTGAAGGAATTGGTTCATAGAATACTACTAAGTCAACTGCAGGAATGTCAAGACCTTCTTCTGCAACAGAAGTAGCTACTAAAATATTAAAATCACCATTTCTGAATTTGTCTAACGTTTCTATCTGTTTTTTTTGTGTTAGTCCCAGGCCGTTTTTCTTTGCTTGACCTACAAAGATTTCTGCTTTCAGGTTTTTTATATCATTTATAATTTTTTTACCTGTATCTCTGAATTGTGTGAACACAATAATTTTTGCATCTTTATTTTTATATGTTTCAGAATTTAATAATTTTTTTAGTTCTTTTAATTTAGGATGTTCAACATTATTTTCAATTAATGTTTTTGTTTTTATTAAAGCTGATCTAAAGTTGATGTCTTTTGCTAAGTTAGCTGTTGCCTTAACTTTAGTCGTTCTTGATTCTGTATTTATCTTTTCCAAATAATTATGTAATGCTTCTACACCTTGAGTTTCTAAAAGTTCAACTGCATGTTCGACTTTAATCGCTTCTGCAGCTAAACTAATTGATTTTAAAACTTCAAAACCTTTATTGCCTGATGATAGTTCTGCCCTTAACTGAGCTTGTAATCTTAAAATTTCAGATTTAGATACTTGGTCTGTTCTATTTATGTAACCATATTGTTTAATATCTTTTAATTTTGATTTGTAACAATCTTTTAGATATTTATGAGTACTTTTGAACTCTTCAGGGAATTTTAAATTTACCCATTCAACTTTAACATCTTGAATGTATGGTTTTACATCTGGATCTTTATCTGTTCGTACTTCTACATTTTCTATCTTTAGATTTTGTGTGACTTCATTGATTGTTTCTAAATCTGATCCTGGTGAAGCTGTTAATGCAAGGATTTTTGAGAATCGTGCTTTTTTATAATATTGGGAAGCGACAAATACATATGCATAATCTCCTGTTGCTCTATGCGCTTCGTCAAAAGTGATTAATGAAATATCTTTTAGATCTATTCTGTTGTTAATTATATCGTTTTCTAAGCCTTGCGGTGTTGAGAAGATTATTTTTGCGTCTTTCCATAGTTCTTGTCTTTTATCTGGTGATATTGCACCTGTAAACATAACGAATTTGTCTTCATCAATTGTTAGATGTTTTTTAAATGTTTGAAAGTGTTGTTCAACTAAAGGTTTTGTTGGTGCTAGGATTAAGATTTTAGAATTTGGATATTGTTTTAATCTTTGTAATGTTATCATGATTGCTATTCCTGTTTTACCCATACCTGTTGGAAGTACAACTAATGTGTTATAATTTATTGCTGATCCTACTATTGTTTGTTGGTATAGTCTTGGTTTGAAGTCTTTTAATTGCGGTTCTATGATTTGTTTTATTTCTTCCACTTTTGTCTCCACTGGTTCGATATCGTGTATTGTAGGTAGATTGGATATTTCTGTGTTTAAATATTTTTGTTTTGTCTGGGCTTTAGTTGTCATTTATAAAGAAAGTCAGAAATCATTTATAAAGCTGGCGTAGGAATGTCCAGTGTCCAGTGGTGGAAAAAGAAATTAAAAAAAATTAATTAATATTTGTTAATTATTAACACAAAAAAATTATGTTTTTTGACTTTGACCAAAATAAAAACCAATAATAACTGCCACTAAAGATGAAAATGTGTAATATAAAGAAGAATCGTAATCTATAGAACCTGTACTAGTAACTTTCAAAATAATTAAAGTTAATGTTACCAACAAATAAGATATTACAATTAAAAGTGCAATATTATTTCTTGTTTTATCTTGCCTATCTGCAATAAGATCCCCAGGAGTCCATAATTTTTTCCTCCCTTTGGGATTAATTACTTTTTCAAGATCTTCAGATGTAGTTGGTGCCATTTTAAAAATTTAAAGTAAAACTATCTCTCTTTCTTTATTTCTTTTATCATCCCTAATAATAATCTTTTTTCCACTTAATTTTTCTTTTTCTAAAAAATTATGCAAATCAATAGAACTTCTAATCACATCAGCAACACTAACAGCCCCTAATTCCTTTACTAATCGCTTTAATTCTACTAATTTTTTATCATCCAACTCAAAATTAACTCTAGACATAGATATCACCTTGTTTATTTTTAATTATCCTATTGTATTAAAAATTCATAGAGATATTTAAATGTTACTATCTGAGTGGCTTTTACTCATAATTTGAGTAGATTACACTCATTATTGAAGTACAATCCACTTAGTTTATGATATATCAAAACTATTTTTAATAATATTTTTAAAGCTTATGGATTTACGTCTTTAAAATGAATAAAGAACAAATGGAAGTAGATTTGGTCCAATTTAAACATAAAACTTCTAATTTACTCAATAGATTAGGAAGCCAATTATGTAAAAATTCAAAGAAAAGACACACGGTAATGTCAATTTTCTTTTGTTCAGAGATTAAATCAAAAGATAATGAATTTCTTAAAAATTTCCTTAAAAATGCAAAAATCCCTAAAAAGAAAGGAGCAATAATTATACATGGTCCTGGTGGAAACACCTTAGAAGCAATAAAAATTGGTCTCACCCTTAGAGAACATTTTAACACAGACCTAAAAATAATGATTCCAAAAATTGCTGGAAGTGCAATGGTATATATCACATTATTTGCAAATCAAATTATAATCCCAACAAAAAATGCATACTTAACCACAATAAACAGTACAGTATATAGTCAAGATGAAAAATATGGGCTTAGACTTATTCCAAATAATCTATTAGTCAAGACTGTAGAAGAGAAAGACTATAGTGTTGCGGAATGTAATAGAAATGCATCTGAGGGGTTTAATAAAATATTAAATGAAGGTCAAGTAAGTGTTGAACGATATAATAAATTAATAAAGATTAAAGAATTACTTAAAAAAATATTATGGAAGTGTGCGGGTTTTCCAAAAGATACAACTGGAAATATGGTTGAAAAATTATTTTTAGAAGAAAGGGATTTACATCACGAATTTTTAGATTTTAATGAACTAAAAAAAAGAGGCTTTCCAATTAGCAATGTTAAGTGTAATACTAATATTGAAAAAACACTAAAACAAATTTATGACCAAACTACTTCTCAGATGGAGAAACATGACATAGTATTCCTCATTCATTATGACACTAAAATTGCGTGTAAATGGAGCGAAAGAATATCATAATTATTAATACTCAAATAAAATTATAAATTGGATATATAAGAAGGTGAAGATTATGGAAAGAACAAATGTAAATTCAAGCAATATAAAATCAATAGGGTATGACGAACAAAATGGAATTTTAGAGATTGAATTTTTAAGTGGTGGAATTTATCAATATTCAAAAGTTTCTAAAGAAACATACAATGCTCTAATGAATGCATCGTCAAAAGGCAAATTTTTTGCAACATTCATTAAAGATAAATATCCTACAATTAAAATAAGATGAAAGCACTAATAATAAAAAAACCATTCATCGATTTAATTCTAGATGGTAAAAAGACATGGGAAATTAGAAGTTCTAATGTTAATATTAGGGGAAAAATAGGATTAATTCAAAGTGGTTCTGGAACAATTGTTGGTACTTGCATATTAAAAGATTCAATTGGTCCTTTATCTAAGGAAGAATTTAACAATAATTCAGATAAACATAAAGCTAATTGGGATAATATAACATACAAGAAGACTTTTGCTTGGGTTTTAGATAAAGCTGAAAGAATTGAACCAATTAGTTACAATCATCCTCAAGGAGCTATTATTTGGGTGAATGTGGAATCTATATAGTTTTATAAAAACTATATAAACTATAATGACAAAGTATTTATTCTACTATGAATTAATATAGTTCACTGGACACTGGACATGTAGGCGTAAGATTTAAATTATGTATATATATAATTTACAGATAAACATGAAAAAACAAAAAAAAGAGAGTTATGTAAAGAATATCAATGATGAATTGATTCCAAAAAGAATAGGAAAATTTCTTGCTTTAGATTTATTTGCAGGATGTGGAGGATTAGCATTAGGATTTGAAGCGGCAGGTTTTAAAACTATGGGATTCGAGATGGATAGTGATTGCTGTAAAACTTATAATCATAATTTAAATGGTAAATGTCAACAACTTTTATTAACAAAAGATTCTAATCTGCCTAAAGCAGATATTATTATTGCAGGACCACCTTGTCAGCCATTTAGTGTTAGAGGTAAACAAAAGGGCCTAAAGGATTCTAGGGATGGGTTCCCAATCTTTATTTCTGCTGTCAAAAGAATAAAACCCACCCTCTTCATGTTTGAAAATGTAAGAGGCTTATTATATAAAAATAAGGGATATCTTGATCGAATCTTAAAAGAACTGAATAATCTGGGATACAAAACAGAAGTAAATTTAATGAATACCTCAGATTATGGTGTTCCCCAAAATAGACAAAGAGTAATTGTAATTGGACATAAACATAAATTTAATTTCCCAGATAAATTTAACACAAAAATTATTTCTGGAGAAGCATTAGTGAAAATCCCAAAACATAATGAAGAGCCAAGATATCTAACTCCTTCTATGGATAAATATATAGCAAGGTATGAGAAGGCATCTCATTGTAAGGTACCAAGAGATTTACATTTAGATCGTCCTTCAAGGACATTAACCTGTAGAAATATTGCTGCAGCAACTAGTGATATGCATAGAATCGTCCTTCCAAATGGTAAAAGGAGAATGTTATTTATTAGAGAAGCAGCAAGATTACAAAGTTTTCC
Organism: Nanobdellota archaeon; assembly: GCA_042570655.1. Classification (GTDB taxonomy): domain Archaea; phylum Nanobdellota; class Nanobdellia; order Woesearchaeales; family JBHPGL01; genus JBHPGL01. The sequence continues at coordinate 7,060 of JBHPGL010000008.1, forward strand.
TGATTGGTTTGTCTTTTGTGGGAAGAAAGATAGCCAATTTAAACAAATTGGTAATGCTGTTGCTCCTTATTTTTCATTACAACTTGCGAAAAAGATGAGAGAACATCTAGATAATATTCATAACTCAAAAAGCTTATAAACTTAATATAAATATTATTGAATAAAATGCTTAAAAAAGAACATTTGACAGATGAGAACTGTAAAACAACTTTTTCAAAGAAAAAAACACCTGTTAAGATACTAATAAACGAAGCTTTGACCATTATAAATTCTTTTGGCGTTCCTTTGAAAGATCTCACTCCCAGAAGAATGGAGAGAATGGCAATCTGCTTTCTTGCTCTTGCAGATGTTAAATCTAATTCTGAATGGAAAAATACAAGAGACTTGTCACAAGGCGCATCCTTAAAAACAAGGGAAATTATTCAATACGTAAATGAAAATTTTAATGAAAATATCTCTCCTGGGTCTTATGATGATATAAGAAGGAAAGACCTTAAACTATTAGTTTTAAGTGAAGTTATTGTTCACTCAAAACCTGGGACTGCTACGAATGATGCTACAAGAGGATATGCCCTATCTGAAAAGTATGCGAAGATTATTAGAAAATTTGGTGAAAAATCATGGTATTCAAAAGTAAACAAATTCATGTGTAAAATAATTCCTTTATCAAAGAAACTTTCACAAAAAAGAGATCAGAAATTAATTCCAATCAAAATAGGAAAAGGAGGAATTATAAATTTTAGCCTAGGAGAACATAATGTCCTTCAAAAATCAGTGGTTGAAGAATTTTTACCGAGATACGGATATGGTGCAGAGGTTTTATATGTAGGGGATACTACAAAGAAGTTTCTTCATATAGATAAAAATAAACTTAATGATTTGAAGTTTTTTAAAATCGCTCATGAGGAATTACCAGACATCATAGCCTATTCAAAGAAGAAGAAATGGTTATATTTAATAGAGGCAGTACATTCTTCTGGCCCTATATCTCCTGTACGTTTACATGAACTAAAAAGACTAACAAAGAAGTGTAAAGCAGATATTGTATATGTTACTGCTTTTTTAGATAAAATTACATTTAAAAAATTTATTAATCAAATAGCTTGGGAAACAGAAGTCTGGGTTGCAGAAAATCCCAGTCACTTGATACACTTTGATGGAGAAAAATTTCTTGGGCCCTTTAAAAATTGATTTAAGAATAGCTATTCAACATTTTTAATTTTATATATTATTTCCTTATAAGCTTTTTCAACCCCTTCAAAATACAAACCATTCCCTCAGTGTCCAAACAACAATACTTCAACAAATCCTTTCTTAACTTCTCCTTAACATCTAACTTATCTTTAATATGAGAATTAAAATACTGAACAGAAGCTTCCGCACCATTACTTATCTCCAAATCATCATAACTCTTCCCAGTAATAGCAGGCAAAACCTTCTTTATAGAATAAGAACCCTTCTGACTCGGACAATAATAATAAAAATTTTGAAAAGGTAAAGCCAAATCAATTATCCTATCAATAACATCTTGTATCCAATCATTATGTTCAGGAAAATCTTCTGCTAATTTTTTTAAAACACCAATTTCAAACGATTTATTGAAAACAATAACAGAACCAGTTCCTTCAATCTCATTTTTCAATTGTTTCAACAAACCAATCCTCGGATCTTCATTACCATCAGAAAGATATTCAAAATGTTCTAACTTACCATCTTTTTGTTCAATATGTAATGAATACTGAAATGGAATCTTTTGATAAGGTCTAGAATTATCATAAATAGGTATAGCAGTATCAAAAGTTTCAAAATCAAAATGATATAATGGATATTTTAAAGAATCTAAAAATTCTTTAATCTTATCTTTAATAACAACAACTTTTTTTGTTAAAGCTCCTTGTCTAATAATTGTATCTTTAGGTGTTAAAGGAGTACCTTTTGGAATATCTTTCATAGCAATAATACCTTGATCAAAAAATTTCCAGTAATCCTGCCATTTTCTTAACTGTAAAACATTATTTTCAGGAAGAGTACCCCAACATTTATCTTTAAGAGGACATTTATAAGGTTGATTACAATTTTTAGATATTATCATATCAGGTTCTTTCCCTTGTTTAATAATTGCTAAATATTTATTAGCAATTTTTTCTACATCTTCAACAAGTTCAACCTCTTCAGTTATATCTTTTTTCAAGACCAATTCTTTTGCATTAATCTTTCCATTCTTAACATATTCTCTGTTAAGCATAAGAACAAAACATTTTTTTATCTTAAGACCTGCCTTTTCTAGAACAAACTTTTGAAATGCTAAATCTACTTTATATATTTTTATTTTTTTTTCACTTGTTGAAGATTTTATTTCATATAAGTTCCAGCCATCTTTACTTGGTTCAAGAATATCAGCTCTAATAAATAAATCTTTATAGAGAATACCTGCTTCAAATATTATTTTTTTCTTTTTAATCAGTTCTTTTGTTTTTTCAATATTTTCATTAAACTCTAGATTTCCTAATTCAATTCCTTTAGGATAAAGAACTTTAACATGTTTTTCAAATATCCCACCTTGGTCAAATCTATGTTGGTCTGCTAAAGAGATTTCTGGAAGTTGTTTTTTATGAGCAAGCCATAATAATCTAAGACATTGTTCACCTTTCATATATTTTGATTTTGTTATCATTTTAATTGATTATCTTAATTCTTTTAAAATAACATTTTCAATTTCTTTGTTTTTATTAATATTAATCTTCTTCCATTCTCCATCAGTAAAAATCTCACACTTACCCATCATCTTAGCTTGATTCCTACCAGTTCTAAGCAACACCGCTAAAACTTTAATTTTATCATGAGAATCTGCACTTATAAAAACATCCTTAAATTGAGATTTTATTTTCTCTTCTGTATTCTTTCTCATTCCAGTGCCACTTTTTGATTGAGTTATATCCTTAAATATATGAATCAAATAACCTTGCTTGCATTTTTTAAGCTTTTTAATATCATTATCAAAATGCTTTTTTGTCTCTCGCGATTTCTCGGTACCCAATTCAAATGCGAATAATGGTGGCAAATAACCTTTTTCAAATTTTTTGCTAGTCAAATTAATATTATCAATATCATTAACATCTTTCTCATCAAAAATAACAACATCAATTCTGGACTTATCTCCACCACCATATTCTCTATGTATTAATGAAGTTCCATACGTAGATTTTGACCCTAATCCCTTACTAACTAACGTAGGATATGTTTTTGATAACTGTTTAATCTTACGAAGTTCTTCAACTAACATCTGTTGAAGATCTGCTTCAGAAAAATGTAATAACGGCTCTTTAATTATTTTAAGTAACAAATTTACAATTGATTTATCTATATTTTTTTTAATATCCAATTTACCCCTCACTATCAAACAAAAAAACACCAGAATATAAAAACTTTACTCAATACTCAACTCCAAACCTGGTTCGTACTTTTGACACTGTTCAGCTAAATATTTTCTATGACAATATTCCGGAGTAGGTTCAAGACATAAAAGAGTAATTGTTGACTCAAGACTTCTTTTTGCTAGTTGTTTAACTTGGATTTCCATTTCTGGCTGTTCTATATATTCTAAATATCTTCCCTTAAATTGTTCAAGAGAACAAGTTTTTCTAATATATACATCTCCTACTAACTTTAATGGAGGTGCAAAAATCTTTAACCATTCATCGTACATTTCTGGAACAATTTCAGTTATCTCAGTATAATCCATAACTCCAGGATCCCATTTATGTAATCCAACAATTGAAATCCTAATTCCATCAGAATCTTCTTTTGGTTTTAAAAATGATTTAGTTTTTAGCATGAATTTCACTTCCAACCCTGATTCTTAACAGTATTCTTAAAAATGTCAACTAAATAATCAGGAATATTAAATCTCTTAGCGTTTATATCAATACTCCTATAAATATCACCATCATCATGTCTTTCACTAGAAGCTTTCCAATCAAATAACATTTCAACTAAATCTAATAAATTCATTCCATTAATTCCATTTTCATAATGTTCAGGATGATGAGAATTATTCGCATAATGATGGTCAAGTGCATCTTTCAAATCAACAAGATATTGTTTATATTCATCACTCCCATAAGTACAACCTTTTAATTTAGGAGTGTACTCGTCAAAGATTGATTTTTCAGGTTCACTTAATTTAGATTTATCATGAAGTTGTCCTCTTAACATAAGTTCGTCTGCAGCATCACTAAGCAGTTCTCTAATTCTTTTAATATGATTTAAAGTATCTTCTGTACTATCGTATTTCTCCCCCATAATACAAACTAAACAACCAGAATATATAAACTTTACTCAATTTTTAACAAACCATTAGCTATCTCTATTTCAATATCATTCCCAGCTTTAACATTTGCCAACTTTTTACAATAAAGTTCAAGTGTAGTTCTATATGCAAGATGCGGACTTCCTGAAGGAAAATAAAGATAACCAGGATTAGAATAAGTCTTATCTTCATATACAATCTTTTTGATTTTTATAAAACCAAAAGTATCACATTTTTTAGGTCCACCATGTGGATGTCGTTCCCAAACAACACCCCAATATGTATAATCTAACTTTTTTATAGTATATTGAGAATTATCTAATTGAACATTAATAGTTCCAAGAAATAAGTCTTTTACTTTTGGTAGTCCTAAATCAATAAAAAGTTTTTTTTGTTTTTTAAGAGTTAAATTAGCTCCGTTCAAACTATTAATAATTTTACCTTTGATTTTCATAATGTTATGAATTCATTTTAATATTTAAACCTTACTCACAAAACTCTTAAATATCTTAAAATTTTCCATATCTATATGAAGATTCATGAAACAAAACATTTTAATGTAGAAGCAGTAGATAAACCGCACATCCCAAGAACGGACGGCGGACACATCAGAATATATCCAAAAAAACCGTTTCTAGACAGAACAAAGATGACAGAAGAACAAGCTATAGAATTCGTTAAACTAACTATAACCATGGGAAAAGCTTTCAAAACAGCAATGAAAAATAGAGGTATTGAACTTATGAGAATAAATTATCAAGATATGGGTAACTGGGCTTTTCAAAGAGGTGAAGTACCTGAATGGCACATGCATTTGTACGGCAGAGCTAAAAATGCAAAAAATCAACCTTATTTTGAAGCTCTAAAATTACCAAATAGATCGACAGGATATTATGATAAATTTGAACCATTAAATGAAGATGATGTTAAAGAAATTCAAAAGTGTATAGAGTAAAGTTCTAATTCTTGAAGTAGTTTAAACTAACCGAAAGCCTTAAATATAACCTCTCGACTTTTGACATCTCAGGTGAATAACTATGAACAGATACGACGGAAAAAAACTATTAGTAGGGAAAACATCACACTTATCTGAAAATGATTATCAGATATTATGTGATAATACAAAACCACTAAAAAAATATGGGCTTGAAGTACATTTTAAGGCTTTAAGTGAAGAAGAAGAAGTAAATGGAATTGATCTTAAAACTCTTGAAGGATTTCATGCAATTGCTCTTGACGCAACCAATGGCGGCGGTCCGACAGTTGAAGGTATCAGAGACAGTAAGATGAATATTGGAGTTATTGGATTACTTCCAAACGTAAGCGAATATGCTACATTCCAACAAAAGTTTATCAGTTATAGTAGAGGAGTTAATAGACTGCTTATAAACGTAAGGGATGCAGACAAATTTATTAGAGAAGTAGATTTAGTTTTAAGAAGATATTCTTAAACTCTTTTTCTCATTAAATTTATATAATATAGAATAATTTATTCTAAAATGACTGACGAATGTAAATGCGGAAAAGGACATGGCGAGTTTGAAAGGTTATTGATAGAAAATAATTTTATGTTAAGTTCATTAATAGATTATTTAATTGAAAAAAAAATAATAAATCAAGAAGAATTTCAAAAATTTGTTAATGAAAAAGCAGCAAAATTACATAAGCATTAAAACCGATCTCTTTTACTTTTCATCTTTCTTAGATTAATAGGTTTTGTTCTAGGATTTTTACTAAATCTAAGATATTTGTCAATTTTGGTTTCATCATTTCTCTTCTGTTTACTTTGATCTTCTGTTAAATCTGGCATTGATACATCTATTGTTCCAGGTTTTTCTCTCTTGAACTTTGCGTATTTTTCTCGTTTTGCACTTACTTTCTTTTTGTCTTTCTTTTTCTTTTTGCTCATTTTAACACCTATATTAAGATAATTTACTGAAAAATGGAATTGATTTATAAAATTTTCTGATTTTCAAGAAACATTTATAAAGAATAATACCAAAACTAATGAATATAATTATGTTGGGTGGGAAAATGGAAGAAAAAATTGATAATATTGACGCATTAGGATCTTATACTTCATGTATTATGTCTATTAAACATGATGAATTAATTGCTGATGTTGAAGATTATATGAAAGTAAATAAGATTGAAAAAATTAATTATCTAAAGAATATTAGGATGATGATCTGTAAAATCGATATAAATGTTTATACTGATTTATTTAAAGCAGAATTATTATATGATGGTCAGAAAAAAAGAGATAAAGGTTTTACAGAAGAAGGTTATACTGAAATTAAACCTGCTTTAATTCCTAATGAATTAGAAAATTTAGTAAGTGAAATTCATTTAAATTGTGTTAGAAAATAATCATTTACTAACATAATTCCAGAATTTTTTCTTTTTATCTTCATTGAATTTGATCCCGAAATTTTTGGTGAAATTGACATATAAATTTGGTGCATTATCAACATCTTTTTCAATAAATATTCTTTTATGTCTTGTATTGACCATGATTTTATTAAAATATCTCATGGCAATATTAAAATCTTGAGTAGAACCTACGTAAGTTAATTTTGTATCTTTTCTATATACCATGAATCCTTCAAATCCTGTTAAAGATGGTGCGACTCTTGAAAGTTGTTGAGTTGTTTCCCTTTCATCTGGAATATGTGTTTTTTCAATAATTCTACATACTTGTTCATATAATATTAATTTGTCAGAATAAATTAAATATGATTCATCTCCTCCCATAACAGTTTCTATACCTGTCTGTTTCTGCGGTTGAGGCCTAGTTTCTGTAAATTCCATTAATAATTCGTCTAATTCTTCGATTGCAACTGCCATATTTGATATTTTGTATTTATTATATATAATGATTATTGTAAATCAATATAACTATTCTCGATAGGTTTTTAATGTAAAGGAATTTTCATATTTAAATGTTTGAAGATTTTAAAGCTATAAAAAGAAATGATCCTGCTGCAAGAGGACTTGAACCAATTCTATATCCAGGATTACATGCTATTTTTGTCCATCGATATATTTCTCATCCACTTTATGTTATTAGATTAAAATTTTTAGCTCGATTTTTTTCTCAATTAATGAGATTTTTTACTGGAATAGAAATCCATCCAGGAGCTAGAATTAAAAGAGGATTATTTATTGATCACGGGATTGGAATTGTTATTGGAGAAACTGCTGAGATTGGGAAAAATTGTGTTCTTTTTCATAATGTTACATTAGGTGGAACAGGAAAACATCAAGGGAAAAGGCACCCTACATTAGGTGATAATGTTTTAGTTGGAACAGGAGGAACAATACTCGGACCAGTTAAAATTGGTAATAATGTTAAGGTTGGAGCGGAAACAGTAATAATAAATAAAAATGTGCCTGCAAATTGTACTGTTGTTGGAGCTCCTGGTGTTATTGTTAGGAAAAAAAATAAAAAAGTTAAGATTAAACTTTAAGGTGATTATATGTCTTTAGAAAAAGAAATTATTGAAATTAAAAAAAGGAATAAAAAAGTTGAACTTGATAAAGCGTGGGAAACAAGTTTGACAAGGAAATTAATAATCGCCGTCTTAACTTATTTTGTAATTGTAATATTTTTCTATTTTGCAAATCTACCAAATCCATTTGTTAACGCAATAGTGCCTGCACTTGCATTTGTATTGTCAACATTAACTATGCCTATTTTCAAGAATATTTGGATGAAATTTAATAAATGATAAAAATAGAATTATAAATAATTAATTCATAACTAAATCTTGTAAAGGTCTACTCATTTCATAATGATGAAACTTCTTTTTTGCACCACCATATCTATAGACACCGATACATCTAGGAGCATAATTAAAATTTATTTTAAAAAAATTATAATAATTTCTTAATTGTTTAGAAATACTTCCTCTTGTTTTACTTCCTTTTCTTTTTTTACCTCTAATTACTTTAGCTTCAATAATATATACTTCATTTCCATTAATTGCTGCTAAATCAATTCTGCCAATTTCATCTTCATCATGAACTAATTTAACTTCTCTAAAAACTTTATGACAATTATTTAATCCAATTTTTTCTAAATAAGTATTTACATCTGATAAAAGTCTATCATGTTGTATGTCTGACTTTTCTTTAGTTTCATTCTCTTCCAAATATTCAATTATATTTACTAGTTTTGACATGATTACTCCCCTTATTACTGGTGCAGGTATTTAAGTATATAAAGTTTGCGATATTTATCACTATATTGTAGTAATAGTAAAAAATAATAATTAAACATAAAACTTAAATATTATTAAGCAAGAGAAGTATAATAATAGCTGTAGTATTTTTTACTTATATTCTCGATTAATATATATATATAATATTAATAATTATTATAGTTAATTTTGGTGATTTAAGTGCCAATGTCACGCTCCGTAATTGATGACTCATTCAAAAGATAACGATCGAGTCTTCACCACATGTAATACTATTAGAGTACTACGCATGGTGACATTGTCACTTAAGTTAATTTATATAGTTAATTTTATAAATCCATTTCTTTTATTATATTAAAAAGGGGTTATACATGAATAAAAAAGGTCAAATTATATTATTTGTAATAATTGCTCTTATTTTGATTTTAGGTGCAGTTGTTTTTGTTATTCTAAATGGTTCAACTGAAAAAGATACTGTATCTAATTCAGATCAAGTTGTTGAGTTTAATTCAAAAGTGAGTTCTTTCAAGGCATATATCACTAGCTGTATTAAAGGTTTAACAAGGGAAGCATTTACACAACTTGGACCTAATAACGGTCTATTAACGCAATATTTAAAATTAAATGCAGTTGAATGTTTTGATACTTCTTTATTCACAGATATTGAAGTTAATATTGGATTACCTTTAAAAGTTAGAGTTCTTGATAGAAATGATGATTATAAAGTTGAGATTGAACTAGACACACAATTTTCACAAAGTAATTTGGATCAAAGAGTAAGAGAATATAATTTTATTATTCCTAAATCATATTTAACAGGAGCTGCAGGAATTGAAGCTGATATTAATTTAGATGGAGAAGATTTTTCTTTAGTTGCTGAAAATAAATCTTTAGTTAAAGAATTTTTTATTGAAGAAGAAGTTATTGTACATTATAATACAGCGCCGGATAATGTTGTTGAATTTGAAACTTTGTTAAATTCATTATTTGTATTGGAAAGAGAACCTATTTATGATGAGATGCTACTTAACATTGATGATTTTGATGAAGAGTTTAAAGATATTATTGAAAGTATTCAACTTGATGAAAAATTAGTTTTTGATTCTAATAAAATATCTTTTAATGAAATTAAAACTCAATTGTTAAATTTAGATTTTATTGATGATGTAACTTTAAATTCAAAATCTTATTCTGGTATGGCTGTATTTTATGTGAAAATTGATGATATGAAAAAACGGTCTCAACCAAAATATTCAAGCAGTTCAACTGATAGTTTTTCAAGGCATCAATGGTATTTGAATAATGAAGGTCAATTTTTTGGAATTCCTGATAAAGATATTAATATTGCTGAAGCATGGGATATAACTGAAGGGAGTGAAGATATAATTATATCTGTTATTGATCAAGGGGTTTTTCCAAATCCGGATATTTCAAATAACATTTTATTTGGTAGTAGTTATAATTTTGTCCATAGAAATAATAATGTTTATCCAACATCTTATTATGAAACTCATGGAAGTCATGTATCTGGATTAATTGTTTCAGAAAAAGATAATAATTTTGGGATTAGCGGTATATGTCCAAATTGTAAGGTTATTAATATGAGAATAATGGATGCATATGGTGGAGCAGATTCAAGGACTTTAATTAATGCAGTATTGTTAAGTGTTTCAAGAGGGGCTAAAGTTGTTAGTATGAGTTTAGGAGGAACTTATTATTCTGCTTATGAAGAGTATGTATTTAGTAAATTAGCAGAAAAAGGAATTATTTTTATTGCAGCTGCAGGTAATGATGGAATTAATCAAAAGAATTATCCTGCCGCATATAATGGTGTGATTTCAGTTGCAGCAACTGATAATATTGATGATTTAGCATATTTTTCTAATTTTGGTAATTGGGTTGATATTGCTGCACCTGGTGAATTGATTTTAAGTATTTGCGGTGTTAGAAGATATTGTTTTCAATCAGGAACTTCTATGGCGACGCCAATTGTAAGCGGAGTTGTTGGTTTGATGTTATCTGTTAATCCTGATTTAACACCTAATCAAGTTGAAAGTTTATTAAAACAAAATTCAGATAGTATTGGCGAGAATTTTGGCAGGATTAATGCTGGTAGGGTTGTTGAAGTGATGAGTTAATCCCAAAGTAAATTAAAATAATTTTGATGTGACTTACTTATATCTTTATTATTTATTTTAATTGCAATTGGATCTTTAGACCATTGAATAAAAATACAATTATTTCCATATATAATTGTTGTAGTGGGATTAATGAATTTGTTGTCAACAAATTTGTATTTTAACAATTTTCTTGCTTTTAATTTGTTTTTAATTTTTTTTGGAAATATTGATCTTTGCAGGATTTTATTTTCTATTCTTTTTTTATGCCATAATTCAAAGTATGGTCCAAATATTTTTTTAAATTGTAATTCTGAAGCTAATAAGCATATTGGTTTCTTTGTTTTTAAAATATCTTCAAATAAAGTTCTAAGTCCTTTTTTCCCTATAAATACATTTGCTTCTAAAGAAGATTCTTGTTTAATCTTTTTTAATTTTTTTAATGAATTTTTAATTTTTACTAGATCTTCTTGTTTTTCTTTTATTATTGATTGAATTGAATCTGGATTTTTTGCTTCAAACCATTTAACTTTATTTCTTGTAATAAATGAAATTACTCCTTTATTTGAGAGTCTATCTAGAGCTTCATAAACATTTGTTCTGTTTATTTTTGTTTCCATGCTGATTTTCTTTGCATAACTAATTCCTTTTCTTAACAAATGCAAATATATTTTTATTTCTGAAGGACTAAATCCTAATTGTTTTAATTGTTCCATTTAAATTGTTAAAGCTATTTTATATTTAAATGTTGTGGTGTATTACAACAACTATTATTTAAATAATTCCTTGCCTCTTGTTTAATCTTGGGGGTTATTATGGAATTGATTAAACCAATATTTATTCATGGATGTTGTAATAGTGGAACAACTATTTTATGGGAAGCGTTAAAAGAACATATGGAATTAAGCGGGCCAAACATAGATTCCCAAGAAATTGAAGAATTACCAGATTCAATGAAACATTCTCTTGGAGATTGTACTTTTCGATTATGGGCTCATCCTGATTTTAAAATGTGTTATTACAGAACAGAAGAGGATTGTAATGAAATGGATAGTGTTGTTATTAATAATGTATTTAATAAATATTTAACAACAAACAGATTTGTTGCAAAAAGTCCAGCAGATGTTTATAGAGCAAGATTAATTCAAGGATATTTTCCTGATGCTTATTTTATAGCAATTGTTAGAAACGGTTATGCAGTCTCTGAAGGAATTGTTCGTAAAAGAAAGTTTGATCCTGACAGGCCTCAATTTGAAGGATTATTTACTTCAATTGATCAAGCAGCTAAACAATGGTTTTATTCAAATATTACTGTTGTTTCTCATGAAAAATTTCTTAATAAATATAAAATTATTAAATATGAAGATCTTGTTAATGATCCTGAAAAGACTTTACATTCTGTTTTGGATTTTTGCGAATTAGGTAAAACAAATTTCCCAATACCAGGGCATTTTGAAACTGATCATAATCAAATGCAGATAAATAGACTTTGTGATTATGAAATTGAAACTATTACAAGAATTGCACAGCCAATGTTAATACATTTTGAATATCCAATTTTTGGTAGTAGATTATCTTGGTGATTAAATGATTTATTTAATACAACCTCCAAGAAATGAAGGTTATCATTCTAATTCTAGGACAGCATGTTATCCACCACTTGGTTTAGCCTTAATGGCGACTTTTATTAAAATAGAATTACCTAAATTACAAGTAAAAGTTCTTGATGGTGAATTGTTGTCTATTGATGAGATTATTAAAACAGTTCAACCTAATTCAATTGTTGGACTTGATACTAAATTATTAAATTATAAATCTGCTATTCAAATTGCAAAAGTTGTGAAAGATAAAGGGTGTAAATTGATTGTTGGGGGAGTATTTGCTTCAAAAATGTATAAAGAAATTGAAAAATATAGGTCTAATATTATTGATCATATTGTCGTTGGATTTGGCGAATATCCCTTTGTAAATATAATTAAAGGTAATGAAAAAAATAAAATTGTTTTTAATCTAAATCCAAATTTTAATAATCTTCCTATACCAGATAGAAATCATGTGGATATGGAAACTTATATTAATAATTTTTATGAACAACATCCTACATGGAGTAAAAGGGGGACGCATATGTTTACCCATATGGGATGTCTTGATAATTGTTATTTTTGTTCAAGACAAGGTCCGAAATCAGGCGCATATTATAGAAATCCAAAATTTATCTGGCAAGAAGTTAGGGAATTGGTTGAAAGATATAATATAGATTATATTGTTGATTTTAGCGATGGAATTACACAGAATTTGAAATGGTTAGAAGAATTAGTTGAATCTAAACCAAATGATTTAAATCCAAGTTTTCATGTATTTTCCAAAGTTGATAAAATTAATCTTAAATCTATAGAATTACTTAACAAATTAAATGTTAAACATATTTTTGTCGGTATTGAAACCGGTGATCCAATTTTAGCAAAAAATTTGGGTAAAGGTGTAAATTATTCTCCATTTGATGCAATAAATGCAGTTAAACAAATAATTAGAGCTAGTTTTACATTAACACCATCTTTTGTTCTTGGTTTATTGGGTGAAAATGAAGAAAGTCTTGAAAAAACTTATCAATTAGCTAAACTAATTCAAGAAGTCTCTGAATTTGAAGAAATATTTTGTTCAACATTAATTCCTTTTCCAGGATCTGGGGCTTTTAACATGTTAAAATTAAAATATAATCTTGATTCTGATTTATTAGATTCAGAACAATTATCAAAGTTATGGGTTCAATTATATTGCGGGGTGGGTTTTAAAACTATTTGTTCTTATAGAGATAAAATTCTAGATTTAGGAAAATATAAAATTACAATTAAAAAAAATTAAGCAACATTTAATGCAATCTGGATTTCTATTAGATTAAATAATAAAGAAGCAGATTCCCTAATATTTTGTAGAAGAATTATTTTTTTATAATTTGAATTTTTAATTAATTCATCTGTTTTTTTAATTAGATTATTTTGAATATTGCTAAGATTAATTATTTTATCCTGATTATAATTATAAAATGTTATATAGAAATCGTCATATAAAGAAATTAAATCTTTGATAAGCTTTTTAATATTGTTTTCTTTTTTAATTTTACCTTCACCTAAAGACATTCCTACATCTGCAAATTTATCAGATAAAAGTTCAAGCATTCTTAAGGTATTATGAAGTTCGATTGTTTTTGCTGTTGCATCATAACCTTTTTTATTTAATATTCTTAAACAATATAAAATGTGATCAGATATGTCATTATCCATTCTTTTTGATTTTAATAATTGTTCATAATTTTGATTGTCGTAGTTGTCAATAATGTGATCAAGTAAGTTTCTAATCATCCTATACGCTCTTCTTAATATTGCTTCGAATTCAACATCTAATGTTGCAGCAGTATCTTTTATGAGAATTTTATTTTTATCTTCATTTAATATTATAAATCCAATAAATGTTTTTACTATTTTAGAAATTAATTTTTTTTGTCCTTCATTGCATTTAATTTCAATTTCATCAACGCCACGCATATAAGCTGATCCTAAATATCTCCATGTTAAGTCTCTATTAAGGTTTGAGATATCTATAATTGTTTTTTTTGATATTAAATGTCTTTTTGAATTAATTAAGATTCTGTCTTCTAATATTTGCATGTCTATTTCATCGCCTTTTTTAATGTTATGAGACCTTAACCATTTTGCTGGGAGTGAAACTACTTTTGTTGCAGCTGCCAATTGTACTATTTTTCTTTTCATTTTTAATTTATTTAAAATGGTTGAAAATTTTTAATTTTCATTCCATATTATTGGTATGTTTAATGTTTTATTTAAATTTTTCTAAACATTATATGTATAAGGTAATATATATACATTAAGGAAAAACATTATATTTTTTCATGTTTTAATTATTGTTATAATTAAATCCGAATTGAGTTCAAAATCTCTCGTTCGGTTGCTGCAATCGATAACTTTGTTTTAATGCAGCACCGTGTACGGTTCGTATTCGATGTAAATCGCTAAACGCCCTTTACTGGGCTATCTCACTGGCCAATTCTGGCGAGATCTTGAACTCAGTTTACGAAGGTGATAAACATGTGGGTATATGAAAGAGCAGTAGGTAGATATTTTGGGAGAGGGAAAGATAAAAGATTTAGACAGTTTGATGAAGAGTTCGGTGAAAAATGTTGGAGATTAAGACATCAGTTTGGAGCGTTTTTTCTAGATTTTGAACAAGCATGCAAAGTTTATGAAGATGCATATTTACTTGATTCATTCAAAAGAGAAGATAAATGGCTTGAATTAATGAGAAAAGCCTTACAAGTTTATGATATTAGCAAGAAAGATATTGAATCTGGATTAGATTATACTATTCAAAATGCTCATGCAACACATATTCAGGATATTACAGTTAGAAATGTGTTTTTTAGAAGAGGATGGGAGTTTGAAGGTAAAGAATTAGTACAGATTAGAGGACATAATACTTATGGCGGCAGAAATTTTAGTCCTGGCATTGTTGAGTTTCATTTGCCCGATTTAATATTAGATACTGATATGCAGTGTAAAACATGGTGGGAAGAAGGAAGTGTTGAAGATTGGTATCAAAAGAATAAGATTATTGAAGTTTGGCAAGATGAAAATCAGAAGGAATTGATATTATGAACGAAGAAGAATTATTTTCAAAAGCAATTAAAGAATGGGGGGTACATCCTCAACTTGATATGTGCATTGAAGAGATGGCAGAATTAATTAAAGAAATTAATAAGTGGAAACGAAATTGGAGCGAGCATCAAGGAAATGTACCTCATTCAATTATTGAAGAATATGTTGATGTTAAAATTATGCTTAAACAACTCGAAATATATTGTAGAAATAGTGATGTTAATTTTGATAATCTTGTTCAAGTTAAGAAAAATGAAAAAATTGAAAGAATAAAAAATAAATTAAATCTTTTTTAGGTCGTCCATGATTTCTTTCATTTTCTCGTTAATTACCTGCATTTCTGTCTTTTTAGCAACAGGTTTTTTAGGTGCTTCTATTTTCTTTACTGGTTTGTATATTGGTTTTTCTATCTTTTGTGTTTTAATTCTTGCTTGTTTTAGATCAACCTTTTCAATTTTCTTTTCAACTTTTATTGGAGCTTCATGAATTTTTACTTCATGGGTTGAAAAAATATTAATTATTATTAATGTGATTAATAATAATACAAAAAGTCCGATTACAATTGCGAGAATCTCGTCATCAATACCTTTTATTAATGTTGAAGGTTCTTTCTTTGGTTCTTCTATAATTATAGGTTCTTTTTCAATTTCTTCTTTTTGATCTTCAACTTCTTTACTAATATCATCTTCTGTTTCTTGTTCTTCAGGTTCTTCTTCATCGATTTCTTCTTTTGGATCTTCTGGTATAATTTCTTGAGGTATATAGACACATCCTCTATTTTCTGTATATGATTCAAGGCTACTACAATGTTCTGCACCTGCACCACAAGTTCTTGTTTGTTTGCCATCTGATGAACATTCTGACCAATCTGTACATTCCCAAAGACATGAAGGACTACTTGATCTACGTCCGCTTGATGGAGTTGAAGGAGCAGAACCTCCTGTTCCAAATATACTTAAATGAGTTATATTTGCCCACACATAATTACCTGTTATATTAACACCTGAATCTGCTTCAACTACCCAATCATCAAGTGTTTCATTATAATAATATATTCTTAAAGTACTTTCATCTAATCCTGCAACCGCAATTTCTTCATCTGTATAATAAATGTATATCATAATCCAGCCAATATTATCTTTAATTTCTGCTGATGCTTCAATATCAACATATTTTAATCCTTCAACTCCAAAGTTTGCTTCAGTAGGATTATCTCCATGTTCAATGAAATCAATTGAACCTGTTACTCCATCTGTTGTTACTATTTCCATTGAAATATCAACATCTTCCTCTCTAGCATCAATTTCTGTTACAATTTCAGCAATTGTTTCAACGATTTCTGAATAAAATTCTTCTTCTACACTTATTCCTGGTATTCCATAAATTTTATTACCAATTGCAATTATTACATCTGAAATACCATCATTATTAAGATCTGTAACTTCAACATCTAAAATAGGATCTTCTGGAATATGTTGTTGAGCATCAAATTCGATAGCTAACAAATTCATATTAAAACTAATAATCTTTTCACCAGTGTTTGAATAAGTATGGATATATCCTTTATAATCACCAATTATGACTTCATTATTACCATCTTCATTAATGTCTGCTATTCTTAACAAATCAATTTCTCTTGGTCCGTCATTATATCCTGAATGAGGTTTTATCCAAAGTAATGGTAGATATTCTTCTTCCTCTGCTAAACCTGCTAATACATATGTTGTACTATCATAAGATCTACTTACACTAGGGGAAGAAATGGCTACTATTTCTTTACCTGCATAATCTGAAGATAGTTCTCCAAGTTCGATGTCAACAATAAGATTTTGAGTTGGATAATAGCCAAGCATTTCTTCCATATCTTTATCAAATACAATAATAAAATAATCAGTATCAGAACCTTCTCCATTTTGAGCAACTAAATTATTTATAGATACTTCTTCAATACTCATATCAACACCTACAACAATTTCGTCAATTCCATCTCCATTTACATCTCCGATTTCAATTGCTTGACCTGACCAATAAACTGTTTCTAAAGGCATTCCAGTTTCACCTTCGAATGTTCTAATAGTATCGCCACACCAAGGACAACTATTACAATCTAGACCACAATCCATAGGTTCACAATATCCTTCACATTCGCACCATGGACATTCTGAACATTCTTCAATACAATCCATCGGTTCACAATATTCTGCGCATCCGCACCATTCACATCCAGAACATCCTTCTTCACAATCAAAAGGATTACAAAATTCTTCACATTCACCAAATCCATATGGATAATGTATTGTTGCAATATCTTTTGTATCGTTACCATATAATTCTCCTGTTGCAATAGCAGAAATAAAATATTCTTCCCAATACCAATACATTGATTCATTAATACCGAATGCTTCTATCCATCCTCCTTCACAATCATCCCCGATAATAATGTCTTCTATTCCGTCACCATCTAAATCTGCAGTTTCAATATCTTTAACATAACCATCGCAATCTTCTAAGAATTGTTGTGCATTTAACCTTGAGTTTAAACTTATTGGATTTAAAGATTCCCATTCGTCACCAGTATTATCTAAGATTTCTAAATAATAATCTTCAAGATTTCCTCCTGCAATTATTTCAAGGTTTCCATCTCCATCAAAATCAGTTGCATCAATTCTTTTACCACTATAATCATGATTTGCCCATAAACCTACACCTTCATTATCAATAGCATATACGCTTGCCATTTCACACCATTCACAAGTATAACAAACACCGTCACAATCAGGGATTTCACCTACCCATGAACATTCAGGTGAGAACGCATCGCAACATTCATAAATATCTTGACATTCTCCTTCGCAAAAACCTGAATTAAAACATTCTAATTCACCTGTTAAATTTAGGACTTCACAGATTGGTGAATAATCTTCGCATATAGTATTATTTGTTATTGTAGTACAGTCGAATGAATCTTCACAATAACCTTCACTATATTCACATTGGTCTGGACAATATCCATATTCATCTTCAATTGTTATTGCTGCAACATCAGCAAAACCGTCATTATTAATGTCTCCTGTAACTGTATCATAAACAGTACTTCCTGTTTCAAATTCCCAACCAATAATTGGTTTTGAAGGGAAAAAATCTGCTAAAATTAAATCACCATAATATTCTGCATCAAAAATAGGAATATTTATCGGCCAAGTCCATTCAGGTGATAAAGTACCATAACCATGGAATGCAATACCCATTTCTAAAGATAAATCAATATCGTTCATAGATCTAAAAAAGAAGTCTAATAAATTATCTCTACTTAATTTGAATTCGCAAATTCTATGATCATAACCTGCATTTGGACTTGTTCCAAATCCTATTGCCTCATCGAATGATGGATCATCATATGCTTGTAAATATGCTTCAATGTCATAATCGTAATCATAATCTAAATCAATCATATATCCACAATAATCATCGCCATCCCAAGTATTATCTGGAGTAACGTCTAATAAGAAATATAAGTAGTCAATATCATTTTTTGCGTATATGTAAATATATCCTTCTGGATGATCTGATGTTGGTACAAACCAGAATTGTGTTAAATTCGCATCGTCCCATTCACCATCATCAATTACACCATCTATTTTTGGAGTGGTTTCAGCATAGTTGCTATATAATAAATAATCGTCTCTTGTCCATTCACAACCATTAGACCATTTTCCATCCAAATTATGATATGATTCTTCACATATACAACCATCTTCATCGTGAATATCTGTTGTTTTAATTCCTCTGTTTAATATTATTTCACCTAATTCTGTATTTGGACCACAAGGTTCATCATCACATTCATCACCAATTCCATCAAAATCAAGGTCGCTTTGAATATCATATGTATATGCATATAAAACTATATAATCTGTGCTTAGGATTTCTGGTTCATCATATCCATAATCATAATTTGATTGTACAAGAATAATTACTTCATTATTTTCAGTTATATATTCATCAATATCTCCTTCAAATTCTTCGCTATGATAATATTCATTATCGTCAATTTCAAAGTAATATAATTCGTCAAGTTCTTCCCATACTTCATAATAATCATTCCAGATGAAAATAAAAATTGTAGGAGCCATTCCACTTTGACTATAATAACTACCTTCCCAGAGAATTTCAATTTCATCAACATTTTCTTCACTTAGTTCAAAAATATATCTTTGAGTATTATACATTTCTACTTCTATTATATCATAATTAAATTCAAATGATCTTTGTGCAAGATTGTATACATAGTCAAATTGGTCAGTTATACTTGTTATGGATTTTTCGTCTCCTTTACCAACACCTGAACCGTCATCATCGCAACTATCACAATTGAAATAATTATAATTGTATCTAATAGTTCCATTTTCAAATAAAATTATTTGGAATAAATTTAATAAATTATCACCACCATCTGAATATGTTTCAGTTTCCCAATTAAATATTACTCTATTAGGATTTGTTTTATTTTCAACAACAACTAAACCATAATCACCACTGTCAAGATCATCATTCCATATTGAGATAACTCCATATTCAGCTAACATCCCTTCAGATCCATAAGTACAATATTCCTCACATTGATCATATGGAAGCCAAAGGTTTCCATTTGTGTCAAATAGAACAGTATCGTGTTCTTCACCATAAAATTCAAATGTCCATGGTAAATCATATTCTCTTCCTTCATCATCTCCACTTAATGTTATTGTAGTAGGTTCAGGAACTTCTAAATAGTCATAAGTTACATTTGTAATAGAATAACCAATTCCATTTTGATTTAAACCATTACCACTATATTCAAAAATATAAGATGTTCCTCCAAGATTATAAACATCATCAAATTGGTTTGTTAATGAAGAAGAATGGATGTTATCACCCATGCCAACACCTGAACCTTCATCATAACAACTATCACAATCAAAATAATCATAATTAAATCTTATAGTTCCATCTGGATATAATAATACTTGGAATAAATTCATATATTCATAACCACCATCACTGTAAGCTTCAGTATACCATTCAACTATTACAACATCTTCTGTTTCATTATAAAAAATTATTACTTCACCATAATAAGATGAACTTAAATCTAAATTCCACGCTGCAATTACACTATAATTTGATAACATGTCTTCATCTCCATAAGTACAATAACCATCGCATTGGTTTGGCAGCCAAATGTTTCCATTTGTATCAACTAAAATTGTATCGTAATCAACTCCATAGAATGAAAAGTTCCATGGTAAATTATATTGTTTGTCTTCATCATCTCCTGAAAATGAAACAACGATGTCGCTTGTATCTATTATATCCCAATCATAAGTTATTTCATTTAAATTATAAAACTCTATTGGCATATCGGTTATTGCGTGACCGCAATCATCATAATAATCGCCACATTCATCTTCTTCTGCAATTTGACAATATGATTCTGGTTCTGTTAATGATAATGCTTTTAACAATGGTTTATCTTTAATTTTTTCTTTTGTTTTTCCGTTTTCTGAATTAGCAGTAAAAGGTCCAAATTCTATTACATTACAATTATCTGTAAATTCTGTTTCATTTGGAAGGTCTTTCATATCAGGAGCAATTTCATCTTGTAAACTATAATATGCTTTTTTATTGTATGTTTCTACAAATGTATATTTATTTTCAATTTCTGTAATTGGATTGTAATCGTCTGGACAGTTGTCTTCATAATTATTCAAACCGTCTCCATCTGGATCGTTCGGATTTTCAAATTCTTCTTCAATTCCGCAAACATATACATCTGATAATACTTCATTTTCAGGATAAGTTAAACTAAGTTCATCTTTATTATCTGAATCCCACTCAAAAACAGCACCATAATTTGCATTGTCAATACCTGCTTCAATATCTGAATTTAAAATAATAGGATATGTAGTTACATCAAGATTATTAATTATAATATCTCCAAATCCATCATCTATGAGATTTAAACTTCCTAACTGGTCATAATTTGAATTATAAAAATCAATATTATTACCATTTGAACTTATGTCAATATATGCGCCATAATAACTTAGCATTTGATTGTCAGAAAAATTATTAATAGAATTAAATATGATTCTTCTATCACCAACGAAAGCTGGGGTAAAATCTCCTGTTTCATCATCAATATTAATTGTTGTAAATCCAAGATCAATATCTCCAAATGATTGATCGTTCCAAGATACTCCTGTTGTTAAATCATTCAAATCAATTGTACCACCATCAATATCTAGGTCAGCAATCTCAAGTAACCTTGCTTCTCCTGTAGCAGAAACAACTAAAAGTAATAATCCATCACACATATCTTCTAAATCTATGCTGGATTCAGAATTGTCAATTGCACAAAAATCTCCATTTGCAATAACTAAATTTCCTGAGGCTTGTCCTGGTTCTCCTATTCCATCTTGAACAACCCATCCTAGAGGTGTATCTAAATAATCATCACCTAAATAGATATTGCCGTCATAATTTAATACAGGTATTTCAACACTATTTGAATTTGTGTTTAAAAATTCAATATATCCATTATCTCCATAAATATCTATTGAAATTGTTTCACTTGGTTGATTATTTAAAGTATCAAAATTAACTGTCCATGTATTGAATACTGGATCTACCCAGTTTTCTCCTTCTGCGATGTATGTATCGTCATCTGATACATATTGGATACTAAATCCGTCCCAATTTACCCAATCATCCACATATGTGTCAATGTTGACTAGTGTATCATCAATATATTGTCCATCAAGAATAACACCTTCATTTTCTGATAAAATAATTTGATTTGCATCTACTGAAATTAAACATTCAGAATAATCAAACCAAGTTAAATCATCACAGACTTCCCATTCACTATCCCAAAAACAGTCGTCTTCTGTAAATGCATTACATTCAATTTGTGTTTCAATTTCATAACAATCACTTTCTTGTATATGTATCCATGGTAAGATAACACCAATATTTACATTATTAATATTTTCAATTGTAAATTCATCTACCCATTCTGTAGATCCGTCAACACTTATTTCACATAAATCCATATAATTAGGATCCTCATCATAAACGCCAATTAATTCAATCTCATGGTCTATACCATCAATATTAAATATTACAGGATCATTATTTAATAAGGTGATTCTATTTCCACCCATTAATTCCAATTCTATTATGTCGCCAGGACTTGCACCATTCAATGCTCCAATTTCTGTTTCAACATTTACATAAGTATAAATTTTTCCTAAAATTTCCATAGTGGTATATCTAATGTCACTCTCAACCCATTCTGGAGTATAGTAAAGATCTTGATCAAAATCTAATTCATAAGCATAGAAAATTTCGCTTGAATATAAAGCAAGATATGTTTCTAAAGTTTCATTTATATCTTCATAATTTGGTTCAAAAATTAGTTGACCAGAATTAGAACTAAATATAATTTCTTGCATATATCCTTCAAATTCTTCTGGGAAATATTCGTAATCACCATCTGCAAGGACATTTAAATCATCATTTGTTAATTTCCAATCAATTTCTTCAATATAATCTCCATAAATCATACCATCCTGTTCAATATGGGCGATTTTTACGCAGTCTTCGACCTCAGAAACAGTCACAAATCCTGATAAATTAAATATTGGTATAATTAAAGTGCCTATTATTAGAATTAATATACTTACTAGAAGTAAATCAGTAATTTTTTTATGTTCCATTGGAAATCCCTCTTTTTTTAAATGATTAATATATAAATGATAATTACAAAGATTTATATATCGTAAATATTAATCATTTATAAATATATATTAT
>JBHPGL010000009.1:0-29971 GCA_042570655.1 Nanobdellota archaeon
ATGTTATTGGAGAAGCTGAAATTGTTGTTAGTGGTAAGGTACATGATGAACAAAATATATCTAAAATATCTGTATTTCCACATCCTGGACATATATTCTTTACCATTTATGTAAATAAAATAGTAATCTTTTTATTTGTTTTGATTAATCCATTTAATATGGAGAAAAAACATAGAAAAAAGCCTAAATCTATGATTGGTAAAGCTTGGCATTTCTTATGGCATGAAGATAGTTGGTTAAGTTGGATTGCTCTGGTAATAGTTGCATTTGTAGCAATTAAATACATATTTTTCCCTTTAATTGGACTATTATTTGCAACATCTCATCCTATTGTAGCTGTTGTTAGTTCAAGTATGGAACATAATCCTAATTTTGACGATTGGTGGGATTCTAATACTGCTAGATGTCCTTATTATGATCAAGGATGCAGTGATGACAGCAGTAATAATAATTGTTTTTATCGTTGTACACAAGAAGAATATTATTTATTAAATAATATAAATAAAACTAAATTCAAATCATTTCCATTCAGACATGGTTTTGATAAAGGTGATGTCATGTTTTTAAGAGGTGTAAAACCACAAAATATAAAAGTAGGGGACATTATCGTTTTTCAGACATTAAAACCTGATCCGATAATACACAGGGTTGTTAATATTTATCAAAAAGACGATAAATATTATTTTCATACAAAAGGGGACAATAATAATAATTCAATTGTAGCTTATTTTAAAGATTTAAATGAAGATGGTTATTATATACCAAATTACTGTGTTGATTCCAATAATGATGGTAAATTAAATCCATTACAAGAATGTGAAGGTCAATGTAATGATTTTAACTTTGATAATAGAATTTCATCAAATGAATGCACATTTTATCCAAAAGGAATTGATGGAACTGTTCCATTCATTGATGAAACTGAAATATCAGAAGATCAGGTAAAAGCTTTAGGAAAAGCATGGTTTAGAATTCCTTGGCTAGGTTACATTAAAATTGGTGTGTGTAACGCAGTTAAAATCCCATTAATATGTTAAAAGGAAAAAATTTATATAAGTTAATGTATAATAATTCATAGGTGAAAAAAAATGTTTTGTCCAAAATGCGGAGCTATCCTAATGCCAAAAAAGGATAGTGATAAGAAAAAAGTTGCATGTAATAGCTGCGGCTATTCTACCTCAGAAATAGAAGGTATGAAAATAAAAGAAGAAGTTCAAAAAACAACTAAAGACATTGAGGTAATGGAAGATACTGCAGAACAAACATTACCAAAGTCAGAAGCAGATTGTCCTGGATGTGGTCATAAAGAAGCATATTATTGGCTAGTTCAGACAAGAGCAGGTGACGAACCAGAAACTAGATTTTTTAGATGCACTAAGTGCAAGAAAACCTGGAGAGAAAACGTTTAACAATGAACAAAGATCAAGTAATTTCTTTTATTAAAGATAATCATATTAAGATTATTGTCAATCCAAATTCTTCTAATAATGAAATTATTAAGTTTGACAAAGATAAACAAGCATTAAAAGTAAATATTAAAGCACCGCCGGATAAAAATAAAGCAAATAAAGAAATAATCAAATTTTTCTCTAAATTATTAAAAAAGAAAGTTGAAATTAAATCCGGATTAAAGAGTAAAGTAAAAGTTTTAAAGATTTATTAAACATTAATCTTATTTTTAGCTATTCTTCTATACTTTCTGTAAAAAGGAGAAAGATCTAAGTCTTCAGCCAAACCAGGATTATATTCTTTATTATCATATTGAGCCTTTGCAGCCAAAATAATTGCTTCAACACCAATCTTATCTTGTGGTAAAGCTGGATAAAAAAAATCAACACTGTTAGCCCACCTATCAAAATGTGCTTTTACAGATATTTGAACTTCATCATCTAACAAACGATATCTAAATATATCATCTTCAAAAATTGCTGGTTTCATTTCAGTTTGTTTTATACCAAGTTCATTAAAATAAAATTCAATTGTATCAGTTATTCCAGTAAAATTATTTCTTTTCCCCATATAAACACCTAATTTTAGCTTGACAACAATTATATATAAAATTTTCGTTTATTTCAAGAGATCTATAATATCATTATAACATTCCTTACAAATATGAAACTTCTTAACATTATTCTCAACAGGTGGACTTAATAAAATAGCTCCAAAATCATCCAACTCTTTCTTACATTTATCACATATTGGTTTTATCATAATAATTAGATAATCTTCAATTTATTTAAATTTTGCTTTATATATTTTCTTATATTAATTTTCCCCTACATAAACACTTTTAAATGAAACTAAATATAATATAATCATGGGGGGATACTGTTTATCATCGCAGGATATTAGAAGTAAAATTATTTTTGAAGAAATAATTACTTTTCAAGATCTGAAAATAGATGAAAATAATAAATTATCTGAAGAACTTGAAGATAGAATCCAACCTTCTTCTTTTGAACCAATGATAGGGGATGAAGTTTATGTTCTTGACACAGAAGAAAGTGGAATATTTCGTCCAGATACAAGGGGAGAATTTCAAGAATCAATTTATAGAAAATTATTACAAATCCCAAAAGGAAAAAGACAAAACTATGACATTACAGAAGGCTATGAAATTAAAAAAGGCTATACATATTTATTTCCATTAATTGAAAAAGTAAAACTTCAACATGGTGAATATGTAAAATCATCCCCAAAATCCAGTTTTGGAAGACTTTTCCTTAATACAAGACTAATGGCAGATTATAATTCTTGTTTAGACGAAATCAATTTTCAAGACAGAACACATACAGAATTAGACATGTGGTTATTAGTCCAACCTTTAGCTTTCAATTGCATTGTTTATCCTGGATTATCATTAAACCAATTAAGATTTTTTAAAGGTCTTGACGCACAATTACAACCATCAGAAGTTTTAGAAGAATATAAAAAAAAACCGTTAATGTTTTTTAAAGGTAAAGATAATGAATTAATTAAAGCGTCACCTTATATTACAACAGGATTACAGATTCATCTCGATATGAAAGGTGAACACACGTATGGTGTTATAGGATTAAGGGCAAGAAGAAATCCTACTCCTATTGATTTAAAAAAGAAAGGTGAGTATGAGATAGAATATTTTTTTGAACCATTGTTTAATACTGAAGACTTAAATCTTGAAAAAGAAGAACATTATCTATTTGCTTCAAAAGAAGTGTTAAAAATCCCACCGCATCTAAATGTAGAATTAGATGCACATTCTCACATTGGCTGGTCAGGCAGCTTGCATTTTGCAGGATTTGTTGACAATGGTTTTAAAGGCGATCTTGTTTTTGAAGTAAAATCAGAAGAATTATCAAAGACAAGGTTAGGAGATAATATGCCAATCTCAACATTAAATGTTTTTAGAATTGGAGAAGATAAACTAATGGGCGATGATAAAAGATATGAAAAAGTTTATGGTGAAGATATTGGATCAAACTACCAGGATCAATATGGACCAAGACCTTCTAAATTTTTTAAAGATTCTGACTTCAAACGTATAGCAAGAAACTATAAAAAACTTTCAAAATTAGTTTTAGTAAATGATAAAAAAGAATTATTAAAATATAGATTTAAAAAACAAGGTTTTGAACATACTAGAGCTGATATAATTAAAAATTTAATGGAGGAGATTAATAACGGTTTTCCTCATTGGAGATATGATTGTGAAAAAGATGATTTAGTATTACAACCTATTCCTTATGTATTAATCTTTGGTCCAGACAACACTGTTTTCTCTTATGTAAGATCAGAAGATATTGAAGAGTTTGGCGAAGAAGAATTATTTGGCAGACATAGTATTGGTGCAGGAGGACATATTATAAAAAAAGATGGTCCAGATTATGTAAATGATTGTTTAAAGAGGGAAATGAGTGAAGAGATTAAATTTAATGATGTTTATGAAGAAGCTAAATTTGTTGGCACTTTATGGCAACCTGATGAAAGGGTTGACCATGTACATTTAGGATTGATTTATACTATTCATACTGATGGAAATGTTGAATCTGCAGAAGATGCTTTAAAGAAAGGACAAATGATGAATTTTCATAAAATCATGGAAGACCCAGAATATGAAATGAAATACGAAACTTGGTCAAAAATACTTATTCCTGAACTTCCACTCATTTACAAACTTTAACTATGGATCGCGACATTATTGTTAAGAATTAATTCTTAAGGCAACCATTCAATATTCTTAGAAGGCATTTTCATTCTTTCAAACTTAACTCCTGCCTCATCAAATAAACTAACATATGTTTTATCAGCATAATCGCCAAATGAAACTACTCTTTTAATTCCAGCATTAATAATTAACTTTGAACAATGATTACAAGGATTATGTGTACAATATAAAGTTGCTCCTTCAGTATTTTGATTATGCTTCCCTGCCTGTACAATTGCATTCTCTTCAGCATGAACAGCTCTACAATCCTGAAACCCTTTCCCAGAACCATGACCTTTAGTATCTTTTAAACATCCTTGTTCAAGACAATCTTTAATACCTGCAGCCGCCCCATTATAACCTGTGGTTAAAATATGTTTATTTTTAACTATAACAGCTCCAATATTATGTCGCCTACAAGTTGAACGTTCAGCTACAACCATTGCAATCTTTAAGAAATATTCGTCGATTGACATTCTTGCATTTTTTCTATACTTAGTTTCAACATCTTTTAATAATTTTACAAGTTTTTCATTTAACTGTTCCATTGTACCTCCATTGTTAAGTACAATGTCGGCCATCTTTTCGCATGCAGTTAAATTTTGTTTAGTTGGATCAGAACTTTTTTCTTTTTGTTCTTGTTTTTTAAATTGATCAAAACTGTTAGCATCACCTTTTCTTTTCCTTTTTTGCATTCTGTTCCATCTAGATTTTAATGGAGCAGTTACAAAAACCATAACAAAATTTTTTCTTTCCCTTAACTTTTCAACTTCACCAGGATTTCTTATAGAAGTAACAACATAATTTTTACTTTTATCAACTAATTTCCTTAAGGTCATATCAGCCAAAACACTTGGCCCATGTTTTTCTCTTAATTTATTACCTACATCCTGTAATGTTTCTCTAGACTTTTCCATACGGCATATGTCTAAATGTTCTCTAATAATATCTGATAAAGAAAAATGTTCAAAACCTTTATCTATAAGAATCTCGGCAACAGTATCCTTGCCTGCACAGAAACTTCCGGTTAATCCTATTATCATGCCCCTTTCCCCCCAGCAAAATCATGGTTATGTTAATATAAATTTTTTGAGCCTATTTAAGCATTATTATAATTAAAAAACGATATAAGAGTAAATAAATATTTAAATAAAAAATATAAATGTCTTTTTTTAGAAGAATCTTCTGACAATAGATTTTGGAGAAATAAATTATGAAATATATACAAACAAACGAATTCCCTGGAAGATTACATCCTTACGATGGAACATTATTAATTTGTGACGGAATAGATGGATCTGGAAAATTTACAGTAACAAAAGCGATTGTCGACTTACTTTTGAAACAAAATAAACTTATTTTTGATACTAGAACTAATAAATTTCTAAATCCAAAAGACCCATATACAACTAAAAATGGATTAATAAGTCCTTCCTTGTTAAATACTGATGATAAATTCATAAAATACAATGATTCTGCTTTTTTATTGAATGTTATGTTAGGTGATTGTAAAAAAGCAATTGCAGATGCAGATGTAATAGTTACTTCTGAACCAAGATTTCAAGGAATAGGAAGAGAAATCAGGGAAAGGATTATTTCAAAAAACCAAATTACACCAACACCATATTCTGGTAAAGAAATTGCTTGGTCATACACATTAGATAGAGCAGTACTTTATAGAGATATAATTATACCAGCTTTAAAAGATGGAAAAATTATAATTCAAGAACGAGGATTTATGTCAACAATGGTTTATCAACCTACTTATGACTTATTAAAAGATAAAATATCAAAAATCACAATTGAAGATGTCTTAAATATGGATGGAAACATATTTGCTCTTCTAAACATGCCTGATCTATTCCTTTATCCTAAAATCACAGGCGAAACGGGTGCAAAAAGACTTGGATTAAGAGAAAAACAAGATGACGCAATATTTGAAAAAGAAAAAATTTTAATTGAACTAGCTAAAGAATACAGTTCTGAAAACTTTAAAAAATTCTTTACAGAAAGAGGAACTAAATTTGAAGAAATCGACGCTTCATTAACAATTGAAGATACAATTTATAAAAGTTTAAAAATCTGGAAAAATTATAAAAAATAATTATTCTTCTTCTTCAGAAGAACCCATTGCTGGTAATTTGTTAAAGAAATCGTTTAATGATTGATTATTAATAATTGTTTTATAACTAATTTTTTCTGCCATATTTACTCCCCTTTCCTCTTTTCAATTTCCGCCAATAAAGCATCCCTGCTAGGTACTTGGCCTCGAAAAACTACTTCTTCTCCAATTTCAATTGATGGTGCAGATACGATTTGCCTAGAATAAGCTTCAATTTTATGATCAATTATATCCAATTCTTCGCATTTAAGGTCATTCTCTTGAGCAACTTCTTCACAAACCTTTTTTGCTTCCAATGAATTTGGACAGTTTTCAGTCGTAAACACTGTAATTTTCATACATTCATCACCAATTTTTTGATAAAATAGCTCCCGCTAAGTTTTTGTTTGTCGAATTTAACGTAATTTTCAAGATCTAATATATAAAATGAAAAATTAATTCATATTTAAATTATATTGTTTACTAAAATATATATTTTAAAACAACTATATTGAAAATAATTCGTCCCTCGTCGAGAAATAGAATTTGTCATCTACTCTCGAGTTACAATTTAATATATACTATAATATATATATTAAAACAGAATCATATTATAAAGTTAACTACTTTCTTAACTTCGTAGAAAAAGTCGCCAGGTTTATGCACGAAGTGCACCTTTTCACTTGGCCAGTGAGTGAGCCATATTATTCTCGTAATACATATTTAGAAAACAATTACGAACCGTACACGGTGCTTCCCGAAGAAAATTCTTTCAGAATTTTCTTGGGTCCAGAAAATCTTTTGGATTTTCCCGGACATAACTAAAAAGAAATCTATTGAAGCAGGTTTTCACATGAGCTTGCGAATGTGCTTTTTACAAAACGAGACTTTTTCTATAGAGCTTACTTCGCCTTAAAGTTCATAATAGCTTCAAATGAATGTTTTTTAATCTCACCAGAATCAGCACTAATCTTAACATTTAATACATTTAAAGTTTGAGTTAAGTTAGTAACATTCCATACAAGACCTATATCTTGAATGTGTTGCAATATCACTATACTCTTAGTAATATGTTCCTTATCAAATTCTTTCTCCTTAAATTCGTTTAAAACATCCATTGCCCTGGCAAATGGTATTTTAACATCTTCAATCTCAAATTTAACAATAACTGCTTCTGGTCTCTTAAATATTTCAGCTTCAGGCATTTGTTGAATTTTATCCTGTACAAAAAAAGTTACCATTTTATCATTATCTTTATTGTAGAAACCAAACTGCCAATCTGATGCCATATCTCCTTCGACTGTGATAAAAGCGTGTGCTAATACACATTGTTTATTTTCTTTCTGCCATTTCTTAAATCCTTGGTCATCTTTTAACCGATCATAGGCTGCTTTTACGTCCATAATTGGATAGAAAAATTAATTATTTAAAAAGTTTTGTATTACAGGGTATTCTCATTATTTATGAATATGTATAAAATAATATATTCACCTTCATAAATTATATAAATAGTTAATAATCCCTTAAATACATGCACAGATCATTAAATAAAGAAGGAAAAATAATATTATTGGATGCAAGAGAAAGAATTACATTAAAAGATTATCAAGAAGCAATTAATTTACTAAGAAAAGCTGTTGAAAAATTTGATTCAGCAATAAAAACAGCAAAATTGAATTCTCAAACAAATTTCATAATTAATTATGAAAATAATATGAAAATTGCAAGAGAACTTCTAAATAATACAATTAGATCACAATTAAACATTTCAACTATTGATTCTAATGATAAGAATGAACAACAACCACAAAATAAAAATCCAATTCCTGAAAAGAAAACCATTGAAATCCCAAAAGAAGAGGAAAAAATTGAACCAAAAGAAATGGAAGTTAAATCAGGAAATAATAATGATGAAAATGAAATAAACAAAGATGATAAAAAAGAATTAATGGTTGAAGATAAACCTCAACCAGTTATACAAAAAGAACAAATCACTAAAATAATTGATAATGAAGATCAAAATATTTTTCAAAAGATTAACAATAATATAAGCATAATTCTTGGAGAAGATGAAAAAGGTGGCCTTGTACTTTGGAACCCTTTATCACAAGCAAATCAACATCTTGTAACAGTTGGAATGAGTGGAACAGGTAAAACTACAGCATTAAGAACAATTCTATATCAACTTGAAAAACAAAGTGTCCCTTTAATAATATTTGACCTTCACGATGATTTTCAAGCTCAAAAAACAATTAATTTCAGTGACATCACAATCAATCCTTTAGAATTGGATGGATTAACTCCAAAAGAAAAAGCAATTGAATTTGCATATATTTGTAAACGGATATTTGGTCTTGGTGATCAACAGGAAAATAAATTACGTGAAGCTATAATTTATTGTTATCAAAAAAAAGGTATAGATCTTCTTGACAAAAATACGTACAATATTGCGCCACCTACATTAAAAGATATTAATGATCACTTAGAAGAAAACCGTGATGGAAAAACAATCGATACATTACTTGGCAGGGTTAAATTCTTTCATAGGATAGAATTATTTATGAAAGAAACAAGATGTCCTTTCAATGAAATGTTTAAAGGTTCAACTGTTATCAAATTAATTGAATTCTCAGACAATCCTGATTTACAAACAGCATTATGTGAAATATTTCTAAATAAACTTTTGTTCACAGTAAAAAAATCAGGTCAATCAAGTTTAAGAGCATATTGTGTGATTGACGAAGCACATATTCTTGATGATGGAAAAGATAGTTATAGAAGTCCGCTAGTAAAAATCGCTAGGGAAGCTAGAAAATATGGTCTCGGCCTTATCCTTGCATCACAAATGCCAAAAGATTTCAGTAAGAGCGTACTTCACAACACTGCAACAATCATGACATTAAAATTCAATGCAAAAGAAGAAGCAAAAGCTGTTTCTGAACAAATGTATGGTCTAACAGAAACAGATATCCTTAACCTTGGTGAAATTGGTTTTGGTTTTGTAAAATTAGGTAATGAAGTAAAAAGAATAAAATTCTTTCAACAGAAAGATATATTATAAAAAAATGATTCCTGAAGCAAAGAGAAAAGATCTTGAAAAACAAGGATATAGAATTGTAGGCAACCATTCAGCTATAAAAGTTTGTTTATGGTGTAAAAAAGCAATTCGAGGACAAGATGTTTGTTATAAAGAAACATTCTATAATATTAAATCACACCAATGTGTACAAATGACACCAGCATTACAATTCTGCTCGCACCGTTGCTCATTCTGCTGGCGAGACATTGGCTGGACAAAACCAAAATTTGAAGGTCCAATAGACGATCCAAAAGAAATTGTTGATGGTTGCATTAAAGAACATGTTAAATTTCTCCAAGGATTTGGCGGATTTGAAGGAAAAAACAAACAAAAATTCGAAGAAGCAATGCATCCAAAACATTTTGCAATCTCTCTTTCAGGCGAACCTTGTTTATATCCAAAACTGCCAGAACTAATTGAAGAAATCAAATCAAGAGGTATGACAGCTTATTTAGTTACAAATGGCACTCAACCAGAAATGATTAAAAAATTAATCAACCATCCGCCAACAAATTTCTATATTACGGTACCTGCACCAGATAAAGCTACATATCTAAAAGTATGCGCTCCAATAATCGATGATGGTTGGGATAAAATTCAAGAATCTCTTTCTCAATTTAAAAATTTCAAAGATAAAACAAAAAGAATCATCAGACTAACTGTTTCTAAAGATTTAAACATGATAAATCCGGAAGGTTATGCAAATCTTCTCAAAGATGTTGATTTCGATTATCTTGAAGTAAAAGCATATGTTTTTGTTGGCCATTCACAGGAAAGGATGACGATGGAAAACATGCCAAGACATCATGAAATAAAAGAATTCGCAGAACAACTTGCAAAATTATTAAATCTAAAAATCAAAGACGAAAAACAAGAAAGTAGAGTTGTTTTATTAGAACATTAATCCATAATATTTAAATAACATATTAAATATATTTATTCTATGAATAAGAAAATATTAAGAACTCTAAGTCTAGTATTCTTAATCTTAGGAATATTTATAGGTACTTCTAATATCACTGGTGCAGTAATTGGTTATAGTACTCCATTATCATTTAGTTTAATATTTGGATTCGTTTGCTTATTAATTTCAATAACATTAATTTTCTTATCAAAAGAAGATGACGATTTAACAAAAATATTAATTAAAGATAAAAATGGAAAAATAAAATTCATAGATCCAAATTATATTTTCTATTCTGAAATAAAAGCAGATACTAGAAGTAAAACTGCAGATGAAGTTTTAAAAGAATTAGATGAAATTCTAAAAGGAGAAGATGAATTAAAAGAGGTTTACAAAGATCAATTAGAAGAGACAGGATATATTGACGCAGCAAGAAGACAAAGAGATATATGTAAAGATATTACAAGTGGAATTGGCCGTGTTGCAGACGATTTTTTAAAGAAATGGGATAATAATTATAAAGCGTTTGAAAAACCAAAAAATCCATTATTGGTTTATGATGAAAAAGATGCAGTATCACCACAACTACCAGGACAACGAAATATTTTTGATACAAGAGAAATTTTAAGATTAATGAAAAATAATATTGAAGGATTTGAAATTGTAGATAATCCAATTGGAAACCATGATGTCATGGTTAGTTATAAAAACGCCCAATTTCAAGTTATGGCTGGAAGTGATAATCCATATGAAGTTCCAAGAAGGAATATTCAAAGAACTATAAGAAGAATTGTAAGGGAAGACGTTAGAGCTAAAAGAATTAATGATGACGAACAAAATAAAAGATATGAAGTTTTAATGACTTCAATTTTCAATTAAAAATCCTTCTTTTTTAAGATATTGTTCAACTAATTCAGAATTATCTTTCATACAAATCTGATACAAAGTATTATGATCATTTTCTTGCATAGTATCTTTAACATTTTTAATAGTTACTTGATAATTATCAATTATTGTATAAACTGGAGAAATTTTTCTTTCCCTTTTAATATAATTCAACATTAAACAAATATGGCCTACATTACTAAATTGCAATTTATCATCTTCTTTAATTAACCTGTTATAAATTTCAGGAATTACCTCAACTAAAACAGAATCAAAATCAGCTTTTGCAGTATTTTTATATTCCAATGTACATTCTTCTAATGACATTGTTTCTAATGCTACAACTTTTGCAATCAATTCTTCCCCCATATTCTTTATTAGACCACAATTATTTATAAATCTTTGCTTTTTTATTACTATTAGGTTAAGAAATCAATAACTTCCCTTTTCACTATGAACTTTCTAAATCTAAAAATAAAAAACCAGAATCAAGAGTTGTTTTGTTGGAGATGAAGTAAAATACATTTTCTATAATATAAAATTATATAAATCTAATATCATGAATGCGTTTAATGAATGATTTTGAAAAAAAAGTTATTAAATTAGATAAAA
Source organism: Nanobdellota archaeon (assembly GCA_042570655.1). Lineage (GTDB taxonomy): Archaea > Nanobdellota > Nanobdellia > Woesearchaeales > JBHPGL01 > JBHPGL01. The sequence continues at coordinate 11,768 of JBHPGL010000009.1, forward strand.
AACACCGTAAATTACAAGATGCCTTTACAATTGGAGACGAGCTTATGGAAGCAAGAGTTGAGTTGAATCTAGCTCAAGAAGTTTTAACAGTTGTTTATTCTGCAGATTTTATTGATAAGTTAGAATTTATTGACGAAATACATCACAGGTATGAGGTTGCAAAACAATTTGGTGAAGTAATTGCACATAATATTAAAATAAAACATCATTTTTATGAAGATAAAATCTATGAATTAATTGAAGATTTTGATTATAAGCATTTAGGAGTAAGTTTTATTCTGCGAACTATTGATATGGAAGACAGGCATGAACGTTTATGGAATTTAGAGACAGTTAAAGTTTTTAATAAACTTAAAGATAAAAAAGGAAAAAGTGGAATTGATAGGCCAGGATATAACCTAGTCAGTATATTAACAAGACCGGATGGAAATACGTATGAATTTAAAGATTATGTTGATGTTGTGCTTAAAGATGAAACAACAGAAATAATAAATCTCCTTGATCATTATACAGGTCAACAATTTTATGAACATTTGTTATATTTTCCAATTGCTGATTTAGATTACTTTAGAGAAAGTGAAGTAATAAATGCAATTAATCAAATGGGCAAAAGTAATAGTGGTAGTTTATTCTGGTCAATGACAAAGAATTATATTAATCTTTTACACCATTTTCCTGGAGATAAAATTTTGTTAGATAAAAAAGTGATAAATGCAATTAGAAAAGACTATGTACAAAGTAAGGGCTTTTCTGATAAATTACTTAATAAAGTATATCATACTTTAAGTAAGAAAACTTATGATTCAAGTAAAAAAACTCCAGATCAATTTGTTGCAGATTATAGAGCTGTTAAAAAACCAAAAATTAATTTTTTTGATTAAACTTCAAAAATCTCTCCGTAAGGACCAGGATTAACAGTTAATGTACTACCTATCTTATCTTTAATACCTTCATTCTCATGTAAATGTCCACAAATATGTAACTCAGGTTTAACTTGTTTAATAAAATCTCTTATACTCTTACTACCACAATGTTCTTCCATAATTATATCTAATTCAGTTCTGTAAGCAGGACCATGAGTAAACAACACTATCTTTAAATGTTTATTATTTTTCTTTTCCTTTTCAATTTTTTTCAAAAAACTCTTACTAACTTTTTTGAATTTAGCTCCTGTTAATGAAAAACCGCCGCCACCATAACCTAAAATTAAAGTATTATTAATCTTATATGATTTTTCATGTAAAAAAATTAAGTTAGAATACTTTTCACATTCATGTTTTACATCAGGTGCATCTTCATGATTTCCATGAACTAATAAAACAGGAATTTTAAATTCACTTATTTTTTTAAGAATATATTTCATATTTTCTTGAAAGATAGTAAAATCGCCTGCACATATTACAACTTTAATATTTTCTTTAACAATTCTTTGTTTCATATCTCTAAGTACTTTAGTGTTACCATGACTATCTGTAAATGCTAAGATTTTCATAAAAAACAAGAAAAATACACTATATATAAATGTTACTTCCTACTTACAACATAATTTCTTTTATTTTCAGCATTAACTTGTCCTGGAATAGAATATGTTTTAAAACATAATTTATTTTCATCAGAATTAAAAGCCCTCCCAGCTAAAATATCAGGATCTAAAATTTCATAATGATTATTCAATCCAATTAAATCCCATTTAAAATTTTGGCCAGGATCACCTTTCCTTTGCCTCTCACCTTTTTTATAAGTTACAGCAATTTGATTATGTCCAAGAACTCTTTCTTTAGGAATTTCAAAATCATTAATTAACTTCCAAACTAACAATTTTAATGATTTATATTGTTCATCATTAATTGGAACTTCATCAGTCCCACTATATTTATAATTTACACTTGCATGTACTTCTATATTAATAGAATTTGGATCAAGATCATAAATTCCCTCCCATACACTCTGACCAGTACTATTTGCTATATATTCAGGTTTAACAATTTGAAATACTGTTCCATCTCTACCAATAAAATAATGTGCAAGTTCGCTTCTTTTAATATAAGAAACCATTTCATCCTGAGTTGCACATGCTTTTGCACAATCTTCAGTTGTATGAATTACAACCATATCAATACTCCTCTTTTTCATCGAATTTTGATAATCAACATTGGTTGCATATTTTTTAAACTTTTTAATATCATTAGAACTTAATTTTCTTTCATTATATTTAATTGCATGAGTTCTATCAATTACTAAATCATTCAAATAATTTTCTAAATTAAATTCAACTTTATTATCACCAGAAATAGAAAATTTCATTCCAAACTCTTCGCTCTGTCTTTTTGCTAATGCTGCTGCATTAGTATAATCAAGATTATGTTCACTAATAACTTTATAACAAACTCCTAGATTTGTATCAACTGGTTTAATTATAACATTTTCAAATTTCTTGTCAAGACCTTCTTTTAACAATACTGCATTAGTTTGATCACAAAAAAGTCCATATTGAATATCATAATCTGCTACTGCGGCTGTTCCTGATAAAATACTTCCAAATAAACTAGCTATAACTATATTTTTTACTTTCATACATTAATTATGCGTGTAACACTTATAAAAACGAGTTGTAGTTTGATATACTATAAGAAAAATATTAAAATTATCAAAACCTTTATAAACTATATTAGCTAAACAACTATTTAGGGGGATAACATGAACAAAACCACAATACTATTAATATTATTATCGGTACTTACAATCTTTATAGCAGGATGTCAAATAGAAAAATGTCCATCTTGCTGTGATCAATTAGAAGAAAATATTCTCAAATATGATAATGCTCAACAGATTAATGCTGAAAAATTATTAAATGATTGTAGTCAAGCATGTAGTGAAGAAATTGCTGAAAATGTCTGCAACATTGAACTTCAAAATATTCCAATAGAATATAGATCAGAATCAGTTTCGCACACCTCCACTCAAAACTTTTTAGATATGTTAAAAGACGATCAAGATTCAAATACAATCGATTTAAACTATCTTGAAGAAAAAACATTATTCTTTAATAACTTTGAATTAATAAATCAAAAAGAATATAACTTTATAATCTTCCAAGATGAAATCAATCAAATTGATAATTCAATCTTATCATTTACAATTTCACCATGTGAAATTTCAGCATTATTAACATTAAAAATTCAAATTAATAATAATGAATTAAACATTATCAATCCGCATTGCGGAGGTCATTATGAATTAAACGTTGATTCAAATTTATTAACATCTGGGAAAAATAATATTCAATTAATCTCAGACATTCATACTTTTACTTTAAACGAAATAAAATTAAAATTACAACCAAAAGAACAGGAAGAATTTACATATAAATTTGATTTGGACAATTCAATCTTCCAAGAAATTATAGATTCTGAATATTGCGGCAAAATTGATAGAATATGTCCAAAAGGTTGTTCAGAAGATGTAGATAAAGATTGTTGTTTTAAAGAGAGCAGAGAAAATTTTTGGTGTGACATTCCAACAAATAATCAAGAAGACAGATGTGCAGGTTCAATTTCTTTGGCAAAATGTTCAAGATGCGAATCAGGTTATGAAGATATGTTAGGAAATATTGCAAATGTATGTCAAGGACTTTGCGGAGACGATTCAGACGGAATTTGTCCGCACAATTGTGACCTTAGCCTAGATAAAGATTGTTGTTTTGAAATTTCAGGTACACAATATTGGTGCAATGATTTTCCAAGAACAAATTCTTTAGAAACGTGTAAATTTAAATTAAATCCTTCTGATTGCAATACATGTCAAAATGGTTATGTAAGTGAAGATAATACTTTACCTAAATTCTGTACAGACATAGATATGTTTAGGATTATTCCTGGATTTGAAGTAATATTAAAAATAGATTTCCAAAATGACAATCAAAAACTTGCTGATTTAATTATCAATGATGAATTAATTAAGCTTGATACAAAAGAAACATCATTTGAAACAACCATCAATGAATATGTACAGCCTGGATTTAACCAAGTTACAATTATACCTAAATCTAATATACAAATCCAAAGTATTGATTTTGAAATTAAGAGTTAATTTTTTATTTTTTTTCATATCTCCACAATTCTTCAAACCATTTTCTATAAGAATTAGCCACATTTTCATTAACAACTAAAAACCCAATCAAATCAGGCTTCCAAGTAATATTCAATACCTTATCATCAAAGATACAAATAGTACTGGGCAAATTGAGATTCCTAGATACATGTTTGATCTTATAAGGGTATTTATAATCAGATTTTTGAGATTTGCTTAACAAAGCCCTACCTTTGATTTTATTTTCTTTCAGCTTTAGATGCCATTGATCAAAATAAGAACCCATCGTTTCTTTCATTCCCCACCCTGTTGCAAAGATGAAAATTTCTGTTTTGGATTTTGTAACATCTTCAAGAACATTTTTTAATCCTTTTTTTCCTTTAAAGATTGCTGCATCTTCTCTTTGGATTGTTTCTCTTCTTTTTTCAATCTGAGGGAGAATTTCATTAACAACATTTTCTTTTTCCAATACTTTTACTTTTTCTTTATTAACATATTCTTTTAATTCTTTTGGAGATGTTGTCTCAAAATACTTTATTCCTTTAGTTGTTATATAAGTTACCAATCCTTTTTCGATTAGTTTATCTAGATTATCATATACAATATTTCTGTGAAGCTTTGCCTTTTTGATTATCCTGCCTGCGTTAGTACTTCCAAGTTCAAGCAAAGCTAAATAAACTTGTGCTTCATTATTTGAAAAACCTAATTTTATTAATTTTTGTTTCATTGTCATCACAAATATGACAACAATTATTTAAATATTTCGGTAGGGACTTACTAGTTGGTGGTATTAATGGAAGATGAAGCTAAAGATGAAGAAGAAATTAATTTTAATAATATTATAACATGTTATGGATACACAGATGCTTATTTTACAATGTTAAAACCTATTTACTACAATGTTGTCAAGTTTGTAGATTCGGGTGTTTACGAGGCATGTTTTTCGAAGGAAGATTTAACTAAAATATTGCAAAAATTACCATTTATTTTTGAAACTGGTAAACTTAGCTCTAAATTTGAACATCAACATTCGATGCCTGTAATTATGGATCGATTTGATCCGCATAAATATTTAGTAGAAGTCAGAGCTAGTTCAGAAGAGATCCAAATTCGGCCGCCAATATCTCGTCGAATTAATCAAATTGATATAGCAATGGATAAGAAAGACATTTATGGAAAACTGTATCCTTTGCAATTATTAAGTGATGATCTTGAAGGTGTTGTTCATAATAACTACCTAATTGATTATGAAGATTTAGGGATTATACCCATTGAAAACAATCATGGTGGTTTAACAATTGAGATTTTCAAGTTTTCTTATGAAGATTCTGAAATAATTAAAGAGAATATTAATGAAATGCTTGACAGTTCATATCAGGGGAAATTGCATAGATATCTAAAAAATAAAATGAGAGAAAAGAAATTAGCTGAAAAAAATGAAAAAAAATAAACACATTTATGAATTTAAAGTAGAGGTTCCTATCGAAATAAAGGATTTAACAACTAAGAAAGGCTGGCGTAGTACAACACATAATCTAATTGGAAAAGTGATGACAATTTCTAATAGTGAGAAGTGTATTCTTACTAAGAAAACTCAAAATGAGATTAAAAAATATATTCGACAGGAATTTAATAAAAGGTCTCAAAAAGATCTAGCGGAAGAAGCAGAAAAAAGAAGAAGAGATATAAAATGTGGTAAAAGGCAGACATATTATACAATGAAAATAGTACCTTATTATGAGATTAATAATCGTTTAGATAACCTACTTCATAATGAGATCAAATTTAAGGTAAACTATGGAAATCCCGAGATTCAAGAAAATAAAATTTTAATACTTAAGAATCTGATAGAGGTTGGAGAGTTTATTGATTTTGACAACATTAAACTCCCAAAGTTTACAACTAAATTTTATCATGAAGGTTCTTTAACAGTAACAGATATTGGATTATGCATATCTCAATCGAGCTTAGAAAAAATGCTTACTGACGGAACTCTTCCAAGAGAATTTTTAGAATTTTCTGCAACGATTCCAAAAAACTGGTATAGAAAAAGAAAGAGGTCCTCAATAATATTACCTGATCAATTGAAAAAAGATAATAAAATACAGGAAAAGATAGTAAAAAAACTAATTAAAACTGAAAAAAACTTCAAAATGTTTTTGGAGGAGTCAACAAAAGAACATTGTTTTGGGTATATTCTTTATGATGGTGGTTTTTATTTTAATGCTGAGGAATTGCTATTCTATTCATGGAACTTCACTGGAAAAGATAACTATTCATTCGAACCTAGGAATCAAGCATTTAAGATGGCTCTTTCTAGTCCAAGTTGTGGTTCACAGCAAATAATTGGTTCTTATAGTGAAATTTTAGAATCGTTAGAAAATATTAAACAAAATAAAATTAATAAAGCGAATGAAGAATTTAATCCAGTTATTGAATGTTTAGAAAGCCTTAATTCATCTAAACAAATATACTTAAACAAAAAGCTTATATACACCTAGTTTTCTCATTATATTGAGGTGATAGACATTAAAGTATCTGTACTTAATTCAGGCAGCAACGGAAATTCTGTTTTTGTAAAATCTAATAAAACAAGATTACTATTTGACGCAGGTCTATCAGGAAAACAAATTGCAGAAAGACTAGCTTACATTGGTGAAGATATTAGTAAAGTAGATGCTCTATTCGTCTCACATGAACATGTAGACCATACTCGAGGAGTAGGTGTACTTGCAAGAAGACTTAACCTTCCGATTTATATGAGTGAAGATACGTTTGAAAATTGCCAGCATATAGTTGGAAAAATAGATAATTTAATGACTTTAAAACATAATAAACAAATTTCAATTGAAGATTTAAAGATTAAAAGTTTTAATCTATCACATGATGCTTCTGATACTTGCGGTTTTATAGTTGAAAATGAAAAAAAACTAGGAATAATGACAGATCTAGGTTATGGTTGTGAAAACGCAATAAAACAAATAGGCAAATTAAATGCAGTTGTGCTAGAATCAAACCATGATGTTGACATGTTAATGAATGGTCGATATCCATATTTTTTAAAACAAAGAATTTCTAGTAATCATGGACATTTATCAAATATAGATTGTGCTAAATTAATTGATGATTATGCATCAAACAAACTTGAAAACATTTTTCTAGCGCATCTAAGTCAAGATAATAATACACCAGATACAGCAATGAATACTTTTAAACAATTAACAAATAACAACGACAAATTACATAAATTAAAAACCCATATGACTTCTAGACTAGGTCCTACTAAAATATTTGATGTATAAAGTATATAAAAAACAATAACAATCCTTATAAAACATAAACTCATTCTTTATAACATGACTCATGAAAAAGAACTATTTGATTTTATTGGCCATAATTTACATGAACTAGCTTGGCGTAATGATCTTCCTTTAAATCCAAGTATTGCAATTTGGTCTTTCCTTGAAGCATTTGCAGATAACGGTTTCAAATTTAGTATTAAAGATAATTATGTTACATTTGAATATAAATATCTATTTACAGGATATGATGAATATAATGATAAATTTGAAGGACATATTTGCGAATTTGACGATTTTATAACTAAAATAAGTATTGATAAAATTTTAACAGGTTGGGATAGATTTCCAAAAGGTAATCCTAAATCCTTATATGACTCAATACATATAATTTTTGATGATATTAAAGAATATATAATAAAGAGGAATGGTATAGAGGATACGTTAGCTTATTGGAACAATAAAGATATTAGTGCAAAAGATAAAATCAAACTAGCTGAATGGTCAAATGTAAGAAACAATTATCCAAGAAAAATCAGGCAAACAATGGAAGATCATTTAGTCCAATATTTTAACAAATATCATGAGCATATGTTCATTCCTTTATCACACACTATTCCAAAATTAGAAGAACCAAAATTATTTCATAAAGCTCTGGAACGATTTCCAATGAAGTTATATTTAGACGCAAAAAATAATAATTTAGCACCTGGCGGACCATGTTCAGAATATATTCTTGAAATTGATCCAGAAGAATATGATGAAACATACCATCCAAGTGAATCGGGGATGTTAGATTATTTCTGGGGGATTTATCTTGATGAATTAGTAAAAGAAAAAGGATATCCTTTATATTATCCTGCTGATAATAATGATGAACAATTAAAAAGATTAATTGCTAATGGTTGGAATGGAATTAGAAATGGTCAAAGCATTTGGAAAGATAAAATAATCCATTATATTCAAACTACATAAAGAACGAGACTTTTTCTTGAGAATTATTCAAACAACCGCTTAATCTTATCAACTCTTTTTATAGATAAAATTTTCTTTCTCATCTTAGCAGCACCCATTAATCCTTTTGTAAACCACATTGCATGTTGTCTAAACTCAGAAAACTTTTGCCTTTCTTGTTTTTCAAATAATTCACAAAATCTAAAAAAAGATTGAATTTGATCATCTTCATTAAGATCATCTAAATTTTTCCCTTCATTTAACAAATAAGAAGTTGATTTAAATATTAAAGGATTACCAATTGCACCTCTTCCAATCATAACAGCATCACAACCAGTTTGTTCAATCATAGATTTAGCATGACCAGGTAAAGTAATATCACCATTACCAATGATAGGTACATTACTTTTTTCCTTTGCTTTTTTAATTTCATTCCAATCAGCTTTACCTGTATATTTCTGAGACTTTGTCCTACCATGAATTGCAATTGCACTAACTCCTAAATCTTCCAGAATCTTAACAGTTTCCAAAGTATTTATAGAATTTTCATCCCAACCAATTCTAATTTTAGCAGTAACTGGCTTGTTTGTAGCAGAAATAACAGGACTAATTACTTTTTCAATTTGTTCAGGATGTTTAATTAAAAAACTGCCTGCTTTTAATGCTAAAATATCTTTTTCAGGACAACCTAAATTAATATCTATGATATCTGCATAAGGTTCAATTAATTCTGCAGCTTTCCCCATCAAATTTGAATCATTTCCAACCAACTGTATTGAAATCGGATGTTCATTTCTAGTTAAATCAAGAGTTTTAATATTTTGTTCTTTATTATTTACAAGATTGTTAGCAACAACCATTGCAGTAGTTGTCAATCCTGCGCCGTATTCTTTACAAAGTAATCTAAACGCACCGCAGTTAACACCTGCCATTGGCGCTAATATAATATTATTCTCTAGTTTTACTTTTCCTATTTTAAACATATTAAAAGGATATATTTATCCGTTTAAATACTTTTGGGGATATAAATATTTAAATATTTAAATTCGTTTATTAAATTCTATATATAAAGGAAATAAATTTGGGGGTATAGCATGCATAAGTTAGAGAAAAGACTTAATCAAATCATATATGAATTTCCAGATGAATATCCTTTAGATTCTATTGCAAGAGTTGTTGAATTAATTGAATACCAGGAATCTCATAATAATAAACTTTCTAAATGGAATATTTTTGAAGATATTAAAGATTATCAGCTATATAAAGAAATAAACTTTGAATGGGATAATTGTAATTCCGAAAGAATCAGAGAGAAAGAAGGTGGAATCAAATTTATGTCAGCATTAAATATTTGGCTTAGAGAACAACCTGAAGATAAGAGACAAGAATATAGAGATTTAGTGATTAATATCAAAAGAAAAGATTATTCTAAATGGGACGAATTAACTAATTTAGAACAAAGATTAAATAAATTTCTATATGAACATCCTGATGAATATACGTTAGATACTATTGGGAGAGTTGTTTTATTTATCGAACATAAAGAATTATTTAATGGGAGATCAAACTGGAATATTTTTGAAGAAATTGAAGATTTTCAACTTTATAAAGAATTATATCCAGAATGGGATAAAATAAATACCAATGATATCCAATTTAAAAAAGATGGAAATGCATTCTATGTTGGATTTTCCAAATGGCTTGAAAAATATCCTAAAAAAATAAAAGAAAAATACAAAGCTATGGTTTTTCCTCCCCAAGTTAGAGATTGGTCTGGTTTTACTTCTATTGAAGATTGGGGTGAATTTTATTTATTAAATTATGGAGGTCTAAATAGAACAAATATTATGGATGTTGAAGGAGGATCTCCTTTTTATGGTGCTTTTTTCAGATGGGTAGAAAAACAACCTAAAAAATATAAAAAAGAATACTGGGATTTAATTTATGGTCCTGTTGATCATCCAGAATGGTATAACTATAGTAACATTAAAGAATGGGTTAATTGTTATGAAAAAAATTATAAAGGATTGAGTACAGGTACAATAAGAGAAAAAGAAGGGGGAAACTCATTTTATCGATGTTTTCGTAATTGGGTTAAAAAACAACCTAAAAGTAAAAGAAAAAAATATATGACTATGTTATTTCCTCCAAAAAATAAAGATTGGTCAAAAATAAATTCTATTGAAGATTGGGGAGAATATTTTTTAATGAATTTTGGAGGATTAACTACTGCAGAAATTCAAGATTCGAGAGTCAAAGGAGGAGGAGGATTTTATAGAGCTTTTATAATGTGGGTGCTTAAACAACCAGAGAATATGAGAGAAGGATATAGAAAAATGCTTTTTCCACCTCAATATAAAGATTGGACTGGTTTTAATTCTATTGAAGATTGGTTGGAATATTATGAAAAAAATTTTAATGGTTTAAGTGGAAAACAATTGTTAAATTGTGATGTTGAAGGAGCAGAACCTTTTTATTGGTCTTTCATAGAATGGATTGATAAACAAAATTTAAGTTTAGCTGAAAAAAAGGCATTAAGAAGAACAGTATTGCCAGAACAAAAAGCTCCATTTAAATTTGAATTTGGTTATGGAGACATCCATTTTGATTCTAGTCCAGAGAGGACAGTTGGTATATTATTACATAAATATGGATTAATAAAAGAATTCAAGGAAAATAAAAATCTCCATGTAAGGACAAATGGGAAAAAATTACATAGTATTGATTTTTTAGTTGAAAATACATTTATTGAATATCATCCCCTTCAACCTATTGATAAAAGTAAAGGTAGGAATAATTATGAAAAATTTTTCAATTATAAATTAAATAATATTAATAATACTGAGTTTGAAGGATTTTATCTTTGGTATATTTGGGAAATAGATCATTTATTTGAAGTATTAAAAGACCCAATTATAAATTCCAAAATGAAAAAGAGATATAGAAATTTAACAAAAAAACAATTTAAAAAACATGTTTATGAAGCATATAAAAAAGGAGGTGAATCTGATATTAAAAATTATGGACGAGAACAAACTAATATATTTTATAAAACATTTCAAAAAATTGCACAAAAAAATATTGCTGCTTAATAAACACTATAATAATCTTCTAAAATAATCTTATCTAACTCTTCAAGATCTTTCACAATATACAACCGCCCTTCACCCAGTTGAACCATCTTCTCAGCCAATTTCTTTGCATCTGAAGTTATACTAATTCCAACAATTGAAATCGTAATGCCAGCACTCCTTGCTTTAGAAACTTCTTCTAAAATATCTTCTTCAGTTCCAACTGTTGGCATTGCATCTGTTAAAATCAACAAATGTTTAGTAATATCGCCTCTGGAAAACATTTCAACAGCCTTACCTACAGTCTCAATAAAATTAGTTTCTTTACTTGCTCTAATCGAAGTAATTGTTTTTAACAATCTAGTAAAATCATCAATTGGCGGAATTACTTCTTTAACTTCTGTCCCAAAAACAATTAAACCTACTTTATCATTCTCAGAAATTGCTTTAAATGATAATGCAATCCCAGCTTTCTTACTTACTTCAATCTTTCTACCTTTCATACTGCCTGAAGCATCCATTGCATAAATAATTTCAATCTGCCCTTTTGACTGTCTTTCATAAGTTTTTAGATCTTCAACCTCTAAATTCTTATGCTTTCTTCTAATTGCTTGTGTAATACTTTTTTTAATAGCAATATCTTTATATCTATCACCTTTTTTAAAATTATGAACATTACCTTTATCACCATATAAAGAACTTTTTTTATGCACTTTCTCACCAATAATACCTTTTGGCATAATATGATCAAGTTCTTCAGTATAAAGGATCAACGAAGCAAGTTCCAATCCTTTATCTTGAATAACACCTTGTTCATCAATTAAACCCTTATCTTTCAAATCCTCAACTTTCTCTTTAATCTTTTCCTTTAACATTCGTTGAAATTCCGGTACTTTAACATTTCGTTCAACATTACCAGGATCCATTCCTGTAATTTGTCTTATCATACTTTCGCCAAAAATCTTTTTAGCCTGTTTATAATCTTTAACAAACTGTTCAAACATTAAATCAGGAGTAAAACTGCCCATACCTTGATTTATAGATTCAGAAATAATTTTACCATCTTCAATTGTCTCCTCATCATTCTCTATTACAGAATGCATTAACTTATCTTCCATAGAATTAAATTGTAGCTTTCCTGATAACTCTTCAACTTGATCCTTTCCTTTAGCATCTACTTTCCTTCCTTCCTGATCTTCTATTTCATCAGAATCACTAGGGACCTTCCCCTTCCTTGGTTCGAAATTCAGGATGATTTTCAGCAAATTTATTCATTTCTTCTTTTAAAAATTCGGAAGGGGTTTTAAGATACCTTAATGAAGGTTTTAATTTAATTCTGTGCGATAATACTGAAACTATTGCTCTTTCAATATCTTTAGGTTGTACAGATTTTCTTCCTGATAAAAAAGCATTACTTTGCGCTCTTTCATACAAACCTATTGTAGCTCTAACACTTGGCAATTTTTCCAAGTTAGAATTTTTTCTTAATGCTTGAATAAATCCTATTGTACTATTTAATAGTTCTGCAGGAAATTTAGCAACATTAATATCTTTCATATCCAAAATTTCTTTTTCATCTTCAATTTTATTTGGATATGTCATATAAATTATATCAAATCTGTCAAGGAAAACATCACTTAACTTTTCTGTCCCTGCAAAATCTTCAGGATTCATTGTTCCGATAAAAATAAAATTTGCAGGTATATCAATATCATAACTTCCTATTGTAGCTCTATTTTCTTCTAAAACTTGAAGCATTGCATTCTGTAATTTTTCAGGTGCTCTGTTAACTTCATCAAAAAATAATAATCCGTTATTCGCTTTAAATATTTTACCAGGTGTAAATGCTTCCATACTTAATGGTCCAAATTTCATTGCTTTAATAGGATCAATATCTCCCAATAAATCTTCAACACTCAAATCAGGACTACCTTGAATTCTGATAAACCTTTGTTCTCCTTCAATTTTAATTTTTTTCAAATCATTTTTACCTTTACAATCAGGACAAATAGGTTTTTTTGGTGAGCAATGAAAACTGCATCCTTTCACTACATCCATTGAAGGCAGTAATCCTGCAATATTTTTTGCTAATGTTGTCTTACCTATTCCAGGCGGTCCCACAATTATAAAATTTCTGTTCGTAACTAAAGCAGATTTAATTTCTAGTTTTGTTCTGTTTTGTCCAATTATATCTGGGAAAAGTTCTTTATTTTCTAATAATTTTTGTTTTAATTGTTCTGATATCATTTTCACCTATAACAATATCACAATTTCTATATAAATTTATCTTTGAAATTGATGAAAAACAGCACTTTTAACAGAAAACTATATAAATGAATTCGTATTTGAGTATTGGTTAAAACTATATATTAAACAACGAGAAAATATAAAAAATAAGGCTATTTATTTATAAAAATGGAATTGTTTAGAAAATATGAAAAATATTTACCTGCTTTTTTAAGAAAAAAACATGAAAAAGTTCTAGAATTGACAGATTATAATTTTCTTGCAATTGAAATTATTGGTGACGGGTTGATTGATGCGTATAGACTTAAAAATAATCCGAAGGAATTTAGAGATACACCAGATCTTGACAAATTTAAAGATTCTATAGTTGATCATCTAAAAGAAGATATGGGTTATGAAGAAATTCATAATAAATCTTATAATTTAGATTTGGGAAGATCAAGTTTATATGTTGAAATTATTGATCTATCAAATTTAGATTCTAAAATATTAATGTACGTTGAAACTGAAAGTCTTACATGGCCTGGTTATGGTACAGATTTTGAAAAATTGAAGATTCTTTTTAACTCAGATAATTATATGAATATAATTCAAGAAATTGAAACTGTTTATCCAAAATTAAAATTATTTAATAAAAAATTATATACAAATGAACAAATAATAGAAATGTATGGCAAGATTGAAATAATTAAGAGAGAAGAAAATGGTTATAGAGATACTGAAAGAAAAAGGTTATCTCCAACAAGTATAACAGTTGGGTTTAGTGAAACATAAATTCTAATAAATTAAATGACCAGTATTAATAACAACCAAATAGTAACAGAATATTCTTTATAAAGGTTATAATAAGATTTAAATACACAACTATTCTCTAATACCTTATATAAAATGGATAAGAAAAAGAATAAAATTTTCATTAAAAAGGATAAAAATTTTAAGAATATTAAAAAAAACACTATTAAAGTTAAAAAGAATCCTGAAATTAAATCAAATAACTCAGAAATCAAATTAGATAGAGTTCAAAAGATAATTAGCAATGCAGGTTATTGTAGTAGAAGAAAAGCAGAAGAATTGATTGAACAAGGAAAAGTCATGGTAAATAATATAAAAATTACTTTAGGAGATAAAGCCTCTAAAAATGATACAATTAAAGTTGAAGGAAACACAATTAAATCAAAACTTAAAAAAATTTATATAATTCTTAACAAACCAAAAGGTTTTATTACAACAACATTTGATCTGTTTAGGAGAAAAAAAGTTCTTGACTTAGTAAATATTAATGAAAGAATATATCCTGTTGGAAGACTTGACCGTGATTCAGAAGGTTTATTATTATTAACAAACGATGGAGATTTTGCAAACAAAATTATGCATCCTAGTTATGAAATTAAAAAAGTTTATTATGTAAAATTAAACAAGCCCTTAAAAGAAGAACATAAAAGTAAAATTGAATCAGGTATTAAATTCAAAGAAGGTTGGACTTCTAAATCAGAAATCGAATTCTTAAATCCAGAAAAAACATTAGTAAACATATCTTTGCATGAAGGTAAGAATAAAGTTGTAAAACGGTTATTTAACACTTTTAGGTATAATGTTGATTATCTAAGAAGAGTTATGGTTGGCAAACTTAAATTAGAAAATGTTGAACTTGGGAAATGGCGATATCTTACAGAAAATGAAATAAAAAAGATATTTGAGAAATAAATTCTAATTAAAACACCACTACCTATTATGCATGAGTAACTTGTTTCACTGAATTTACTATTCGACCTGAGGATAATTTTAAAATTATCCGAAGTTGAGAGGAGGTTTATAAGTTCCGTAGGAACTTACGCTTAATTATATGCCTGGTAGTGATGTTTAATCTTATAAAAATAATCCAAACATTTAAAAAAGAGATAAAATTAATTACTTCTTATGGACAAAACATTTTTTTTCATTAAATACCTTGTATTCTTCGCAGGAGCTTTAGTTGCAATGTTAATGATAGAAGATCCAATTGTCCAAGGATTATCTGCTATTGCAGCTGTATTAGCCTTTATATTAGCAACAGTATCATATTTCTATCCAGAATAAGATTCAAGAAAAAATTTCATTTGTATACAAATCTTCAATTAAATATCTTTGATCTTGATTTTTAGATAACAAAATCGATTTTGCTTTATCTCGATCTAATAATTCAACTTCCCCAAACTTATCATTTTTTCTTGTAGTAATTGCATCATAGAAATCTATTACTCCTAGAATTCTTGCATAAAAATTTATCATCACTTTTGTACCTTCTTTATAAGGTACTTTTGGTATTGGCATTGTTTTTGGATAACCATTTTCCTGAAATTTATGATGTCTTAATGCAATTTCAGCAGAAAATTCATGAACACCTCTTAATAAATCATAACTATATTTCGAATGCTTTGTCATTTTTTTCATGTCCGTTTTATCAAAACCTTCTGTTTTCTTCAATGTTTCAGGATCAACCAAACATTTTCCAACATCATGTAACATACCTGAATAGAATAACACTTTAGGATCAAGATGCATATGTTTTGCAACTTCTATACCAATTAAACCAACTCTAATAGAATGTTCATATGTTGCTTGATCATTAATTTTAACTAGGTTTAAATAACTTTTAATAGAAACTCTATGTTCTTCTTCAATTTCAAGTTCTGTAAATGCATTTTCTAATTGTTCTTCTAAGGTTTTCATGATAAATAGTTTCTAACAACGATCATTTTTATATTTTTCGGAAATTTCATGCTGTTACTATTATTATTTGAGAATTTTATTTAACACATTCCTCTATAATTGAAAATTTCTTTTCAGAAGCATCAATTTCAGCCATACATCCGATTGGTAAAAATGTATTTGGACATTGATGTCCAAACTCTTGAATCTTTAATATTGGAAAATCATAATCTTTAGTAACATCTAATACAAGATCTTCAAAATAAACTCTTTGACCATCCTTATCTAAAAGTTTATTTTTTTCAAAACCTAAAACATATCCAATAACAATTCCACTTATTTTATCAAAAACACCCATTTGTTTTAATTGTGTTAATTGGAACAATGCTTTACGAATATCAATTGTACAAGCTTCTAGTAATAAAATTGCGCCATCAACATCTGGAAAATATTTTGTACCTGCTAATTTTAAAAAACATCCAAGATGACTACCAATAATTCTACCTTTAGCCTTCCCTTCCCGAATACATTTCCAATTTGATTTAAATTTAGAATCAGTATCTAGATTTTTTTTAACATCTCCAATTTTACCTCCTATAAACCTTTCTTTAAATTGATCTTGAGAATATTCTGATGTAAAATATGAATTTTCTTCACCAACCTTTGGATCTGGTCCATGAAAGGTAACAAGTCCAGTCATTGAATTTAAAGCATTTATTAATACTGTAATATCACTCAATCCAGAAAATATTTTAGGATTGTTTTTAATTAATTCAAAATCAAGATAATCAAGAACTTGATTTGCAGTATGACCCCCTTGAGCACACCAAATCATTTTAATTTCAGGATTTTTAAACATCCCATTAATATCCTCAGCTCTTTCTTGAGGAGATCCAGCAGAAACACCATATTTATCCTTTAATGTGTAAGACTTTCCAATTTTAACTTTTAACTTAAATTTTTCTTCCAAAACTTTTATTGCATCTTTCAAGAATTTTTGTTTATGTTCATTTGATGGATTTGAAGGTGAAACTATTCCAATAGTATCTCCTGGCTTTAATTTGTCTGCAATAATTTTTTCCATTTTATTTCCCCAAACCAATATCAACCATAACAGTTTTATCTTTTAACTTTTCCAAACCCTGCCAAATATCTTGATAACAAATTAATAAATCACATTTAATTGCTTTATTCAATTCTTCACCTGTATCAGGATCAACTCCGCTTGGCACATCAATACTTACAACCTTTGCATCTGTTGCATTAATTTTATCAATTACATCTGCAACAATCCCTTTAATTTCTCCTTTTGCACCTGTCCCTAAAATACAATCAACAATAACATCAGCTTTATCAATTTTATTTATATTTGGAGTAGCAGTAATTAATTTATTTTGCATTTCCATAAACTTTTCTTTTGCTTCATCTTTAATTGAATTAATATCAACTGCAACAACTACATTAACAGCATAATCAGCTTCATTCAAATGTCTAGCAATTACAAATCCATCGCCACCATTATTACCAGGTCCACATACAACCACAATATGTTTATCTTTTTCAAATTTATCTTGAATAACCTTAGCACATTCTGCTCCTGCTTTTTCCATAAGATCTAATCTAGTAATACCTTTAGCAATAGTTGCATTTTCAAGTTCAAGCATTAATTTTTTATTCATCATAATAATTCACCTTGCAATTTAAAAGTTGTTGCATCTATAACTTTAACTTTTAATCTTTTACCAAATAAATTCTTATCACTATTAATAATTATTGGTTTATATGCAAAATTTCTACCTAAAAAATTATTCTTTACTTTCCACAGATCAACTTGATCAAATATGTCATGTTGT